>JAOPZY010000173.1 GCA_025963875.1 Actinomycetota bacterium | reverse complement strand
GCGCCGGGGGCGCTCCACCTGCCCATCAGGCCCCAAGGAGGAAGCCCATGACCACTGAGATCGCCAAGACCGTCGCCATGCTGCGCGACACGTTCGACTCGGGACAGACGCGCTCCGCCGCCTGGCGCAAGGACCAGCTCAAGCGCCTGAGCCGGCTGCTCACCGAGGGCGAGGACGAACTGTGCCGGGCGATGCGGGAGGATCTGGGCAAGGCACCAGCCGAGAGCTGGGTATCCGAGCTGCGCCTGGTCCAGCGGGAGATCACCCACATGCTGCACCACCTCGACGGGTGGATGCGGCCCGACCACGTCCACGTGCCGGTCGTCCTGCAGCCCGCCCGGGCGAAGATCGTCCCCGAGCCGCTGGGCGTCGCGCTCGTGATCGCTCCCTGGAACTATCCCGTTCAGCTCCTGCTCCTGCCGATGGCCTCCGCCATCGCCGCCGGCAACACGGTCGTGGGCAAGCCCTCCGAGCTGGCCCCCGCCACCTCGGCCGCGGTGGCCAAACTGATCCCGAGCCACCTCGACCAGGACGCCGTCGCCATCGTCGAGGGCGGCGCCGAGGTGGCCACCTCCCTGCTGGCGGAACGCTTCGACCACATCTTCTACACAGGCGGTGCCCGCGTCGCCCACGTCGTCATGGAGGCCGCCGCCAAGCACCTCACCCCGGTCACCCTCGAGCTCGGCGGCAAGTCACCGGCGATCGTCGACAAGGACGTGAACCTGGACGTCACCGCCCGCCGCCTCGCCTACGGCAAGTTCGTCAACGCCGGGCAGACCTGCGTCGCACCCGACTACATCCTGGTGCATGGAGATGTCGAGCTTCCGCTCCTGGAACGGCTCTCGGCGATGGTCGAGGAGTTCTACGGCAAGGACCCCAAGGCAAGCCCCGACTACGGGCGCATCGTGAACGATCAGCATTTCCACCGACTGCAGGGCCTCCTGGACGCCGGCGGCTACGCCGAGACGGTGATCGGGGGCACCGCCTCGGCGGATCCCACGCAGCGCTACCTGCCGCCCACCATCCTGCGGGGGGTCTCGCCCGACGCCCCCGTCATGCAGGAGGAGATCTTCGGCCCCATCCTCCCGGTCATCTCGGTGCCGACCATCGACTCGGCCATCGGCTTCGTGAACCAGCGCCCGAAGCCCTTGTCCCTCTACGTCTTCACAAGCCACGACCGGGTCGCCGACGACGTCCTCGCACGCACCTCGTCGGGCAGCGCGTGCGTCAATTCCTGCATCGTCCAGTTCGCCGTGCCCGGCCTCCCGATCGGCGGCGTCGGCGAGAGCGGCATGGGGGCCTACCACGGGCGGTGGGGCTTCGAGACCTTCAGCCACCGCAAGGCGGTCATGACAAAGCCCACCCTCCCCGAGCCGCCCCTGCAGTACCCGCCCTACACGAAGCTGCGCCAGCGGCTTCTGCGGAGGATCTACTGACGGCGGGCTACGGCAGCAACTTGCGCCGGAGCTCCGCCACCGACTCGAAGACGTCCGATGCTCCGGCCTGCCGGAGCTCCTCGCGGGAGAACCCCCCCGTCAGCACCGTGAGCGACGGGATGCCCGCCCGGTGCGCGGCGATGCAGTCGTACACCGAGTCGCCGATCATGGTGCCCGTGGAGGCCCCGACCTTCTCGAGGGCCGCGTAGATCAGATCGGGCTCCGGCTTCGTGGCCTTGACGTCCGATGCGTCCGTCCAGGCGTCGACGACCTTGCGTGCGTCGAGCAGGTCGAGGTAGTGCTCTGTCTCCTCCCGCTTCGCCGAGCTGGCGAGCACGACGCAACGGCCCGCCGCATGAAGGTCGGCGAGCAGCTCGCGCGCCCCTTCCAGGGGCTGGACCTCCCCGATCAGCTCGCCGTACAGCCCCTTCTCGGCAGCCCGGATGGCATCGCCAAGGCTGTCCTCCACTTCCTGTCCCGCGAGGGCCTTGATGAGCTGGTCCCCGCCCATCCCCATCGAGCGGTGGATCCGCCACAGCGGCAGGGTGAGCTCATGGCGCCGGAATGCCCGGTACCAGGCGATGGCGTGGTGGTAGTTCGTGTCGACGAGGGTCCCGTCCACGTCGATGAGGAAGGCCCCACGAGCTTCAGACCCGGCTTCGGTCATGTCAGTAGGTTTCCCCCTGCAAGCCGGTGACGTAGCGGTGGAACGCCAGATGGTCGCTGACGAACTCCCGGGACTCCCCGTCTGCCGCTGGACGGATCACCACCCGGTCGGCGGGGCCGTCGTCGGTGTCGACGTCCTCCTCGATGCTCACGACCTCCCAGCCCTCCTCGATGAGCGTCCGCAGCTCCTCCAGGATCGGATCGTCGCCCCAACCCGCCACCGCAGTCCCTCCTTTCCGTATCGAGTTATGCATCCAAGGCTCGCCGGATCTCCCGGGCCAGCGCCGCCGCCCCGTCCGGTTCGCCGTTGAGCACCCGCTTCATGATGGCGCTGCCGACGATGACGCCGTCGGCCACCTTGGCCGCCGCGGCCGCCTGCTCCCCGTTGGAGATCCCGATGCCGAGCAGGACCGGGAGCCGGGTGTGCGGTCGGATGCGCACAACCACCGCGAGCGCCGCCCCGCCGAGGGTCGCCTGTTCCCCGGTCACCCCCAGGCGCGACACGGCGTACACGAAGCCCCCCGAGCCCCTCGACAGGACCGCGGCGCGCTCGAGCGGCGTCGTGGGGGCGATCATCTGCACGAGCGCCATCCCGCGCTGCGCCAGCTCCCCCCGCAGCGCGGCCGACTCCTCGAAGGGAAGGTCCGGGACGATCATCCCGGTGGCCCCCGCCTGGTGCAGTGCCTCGGCGAAGGCGTCGACCCCCATGCGGTGCACGGGGTTGTAGTAGGTCATGGCGACGATGGGGACGCCGGCATAGCGGCGGGCGTCGCGGATGAGGTCGAAGCAGCGGTCCACCCCGATACCGGCCTCCAGCGCCTGGGTGGAGGCCGCCGTGATGACCGGGCCGTCCATCACCGGGTCGGAGAACGGGATGCCCACCTCGATCGCATCCGCGCAGGTCGCCATCTCCGACAGGAGGTCGACGAAGCGCTGCGGCGACGGCAGCCCCGCGGTGAGGTACGGGACGAACAGCCTGCGGCCGCCGGCCCGCGCCTCGTTCAGGCGGCGCTCCAGGTCCGTCGCCTCGGCGGCGGCCGGCCGGGTCCCCATCTAGCCGGAGAAGCTGACGAGCACCGCGAGGATCACAGACGCATCGCCCGGGCCACGATCTCCACATCCTTGTCGCCGCGCCCCGAAAGGTTGACGAGCACGTTGTAGCCGGGGCCGAGCTCGCGGGCGAGGTCCTTCGCCCGGGCCAGGGCGTGCGAGGACTCCAGCGCCGGGATGATGCCCTCGGAGCGGGACAGAACGCTGAAGGCCTCCAGGGCCTCGGTGTCGCTGGCGGCGAGGTAGCGCACCCGCCCCGAGTCCTTGAGCCAGGAATGCTCGGGGCCGACGCCCGGATAGTCGAGCCCCGCCGAGATCGAGTGTGCCTCCTGCACCTGCCCGGAGGCGTCCTGCAGCAGGTACGACCGAGCGCCGTGGAGCACGCCTGGTTCGCCGCGGGACAGCGTGGCCGCGTGGCGCGTGGTCTGGAGGCCGTCCCCCGCGGCCTCGACGCCGTAGAGGCGGACCTGGTCGTCGACGAAGGCCCGGAAGATGCCGATGGCGTTGGAGCCGCCGCCGACGCAGGCCACCACGGCGTCCGGCAGCGTGCCGGTCGCCCGCTGGAACTGGCTCTTCGCCTCGTCGCCGATCACCCGCTGGAACTCCGCAACCAGCGTGGGGAACGGGTGCGGGCCGACCACCGACCCGATGACGTAGTGCGTGGTTTCGACGTTCTCCACCCAGTCCCGGAAGGCCTCGTTGATGGCGTCCTTGAGGGTGCGCGAGCCTGCGGCCACCGGCCGGACCTCGGCCCCCAGCAGCTTCATCCGGGCGACGTTGAGCGCCTGCCGGCGGGTGTCCTCGAGGCCCATGTAGACGACGCAGGGGATGCCGAACCAGGCCGCCGCGGTGGCGGTGGCGACGCCGTGCTGGCCCGCGCCCGTCTCCGCGATCACCCGCCGCTTGCCCATCCGGCGGGCGAGCAGGAGCTGGCCGAGGGTGTTGTTGATCTTGTGCGAGCCGGTGAAGGCGGCGTCCTCCCGCTTCAGCCAGATGTCGGCGCCCCCGATCTCGGCCGTCAGGCGGCGGGCGTGGTACAGCGGGGTCGGCCGGCCTGCGACCTCCTTCAGGAGCGAGTGGAACTCGTCGTTGAAGGCCTGGTCCCCGAGGGTCTCGATCCGGGCCCGGTCGAGCTCCTCCAGCACCCCCATGAGCACCTCGGGGGCGAAGCGGCCGCCGTAGTCGCCGAACCACCCGCGTTCGTCGGGCACGGTGGCAGGGGCAAGGCGCGAGGAGGGAGGCATCGGTGCCAAGTCTAGTCGGGGCCCTCGTCGCCGCCCGCGGTTCCGAGAAGCTCCTGCGCCGCGCGGGCAGGGTCGTCCGCCCGCATCAGCGTCTCCCCCACCAGCATCCCCTCGACGACTGCCTCCTCCAGCGCCTCGACGCCGGCACGGTCGACGATGCCGCTCTCGGCGACCATCGCGACCTCCGAGGGGATGCGGCGGCGGAGCCGGATCGCAAGGCCGTCATCGACGTCGAAGGTTCGCAGGTCCCGCTGGTTGACCCCGACCAACCCAGGCTCGACCTCGAAGGCGTCGTCGAGCTCCCACTCGCTGTGGACCTCCACCAAGGCGGGCAGACCGTAGTGGGAGGCGGCGTCGGCCAGCTCCGCCAAGAGGGCTCGGTCGGGGATGGCCGCCACGATGAGGAGCACGGCGTCGGCGCCCGCCACCCGGGTCTCGACGATCTGGTAGAGGTCGACGACGAAGTCCTTGCGCAGGACCGGGAGCGTGGTGGCCTCGCGTGCCCTGGCGAGGTCGTCGAGGGAGCCGGAGAAGAACTCCGGCTCGGTGAGGACGCTGAGCGCCCGGGCACCGCCCCGCTCGTAGGCGCCGGCCACCTCGGCCGGATCGACGTCCGCCCGGATCACGCCTTTGGAGGGCGACCGTCGCTTGAACTCGGCGATGAGCGACATGCCCTCCGCCCGGATGGCGCCGGTGAAGTCGCGGGCCTGCCCGGCGTTGCGGCTCTCCCGGTCGAGCTCCTCGAACGGGTGCTCGCGACGGCTGAGCTCCACCCGGACGCGGGTGCGGTCGAGGATCGTATCGAGGTAGGTCTCCACGTCGGGGGACCCTACCAGAGGGCTTACTCCCCGAAGCAGTGGAAGACGAGGTCCCGCGGGCGGGGGCCGTCGAGCTCGACCAGCAACAGGCGCTGCCACCGCCCGAGCAGCGGCCGTCCGGCCCCCACCGGGATCGTGTGCGACGAGCCGCCCATGATCATGTGGGCGATATGGGAGTGGCCGTTGATCGGCTCCACCCAGTCGCCGATGTTCTGCGTGCGGCGGGTGAGGTCGTCGTGGGCGTAGTAGACGTCCGGGGGGGCGAGATCGAGGAGCCGCTTGCGGAAGTCCTCCAGCAGGCCATCCTCCCACTCCCCCAGCACCAGGGTCGCGGTCGTGTGGGCGCAGAAGGCGACGATGCAGCCGTCCGTGACGCCGGAATCCTTCACGGCCCGCTCCAGTTCGTCGGTCACATCGATGATGTCGTGCCGGCAGGTCGGGGTGAGCTGCAGGTTGGTGGTCAACGATCTCATTTAGGGGTCCCTCCGTTGGCGTGCAGGAGTATCGCAGGTGACGAGGGTCCGGCGTCCCAAGCCGGTGCGAGGTCCCAGAACGGGACGAGGAACCGGAAGGTGGCTCCCCCGCGGCCCCCGGGCTCGGCCCAGATCGTGCCCCCGTGGGCCTCGACAACGGAGCGGGCGATGGCCAACCCGATACCGGTCCCGCCGCCGCTTCTGGCCCGCGAGCTGTCCACCCGGTAGAAGCGCTCGAAGACCCGTGTGATGTGCTCCTCGGGGATGCCGGCACCGGTGTCGTGGACCGAGATCGAACAGAAGCCGTTCTCGCCGTGCGCGCCGACCGTGACCGTCCCACCGGCGGGAGTGAACCGGAAGGCGTTGTCGAGGAGGTTGTAGAGCACCTGGTGCAGCCGCTCCCGGTCGGCCCGCAGGGGCGGGAGCCCGGGGCCCACATCGTTGACCACCTGCACCGCCCGGTCGGGGCGGGACACGCCGACCTCCGCCACCACCTGGTCGACCAGCTCCCCGAGGGACACCGGCTGCAGCTCGAGCGGGACGTCGCCGGACTCGAGGCGGGACAGGTCGAGCAGCTGGTCCACGAGGCGGGCCAGGCGTTCGCACTGGGCGAGCATCACGGCCAGGACCTCGGGGTTCGGCTCCTCGACGCCGTCCAGGAGGTTCTCGAGGTGGGCCTGCAGTGCCGAGATCGGCGTCTTCAGCTCATGGGAGACGTTGCCCACCAGTTCCCGCCGGCTGGCCTCGACGCCTTCGAGCTGGGCCGCCATCCGGTTGAAGGCGCTCGCGAGCTGACCTACCTCGTCGCGGGTGCTGGCGGCCACCCGGTTGCGGTAGTCGCCCTGCGACATCCGGCGGGCGGCTGCCGCCATCTCCCTGAGCGGCGTCGTCATCCCGCGGGCGAGGAAGCGGGCGATGACGAGGGCGACCGAAGCGGCGACGGCGCCCGCGAGCAGCAGCTGCCACCAGTACCCCCGGAGGAGATCCGCTGTCGCCGAGAGGGCGCTCAGACCGTTACCGGTGGGGGTGCCGATGTAGACGGCCCCGGTCACGGCGCCGCTGCGCACCACCGGGACGCCGACATACTCCAGGCCGTCGACGATGCCGGTATCGACCGAGCCCGCCAGGGCCTTGGCGACGGTGCCCGGGACGGGCATGCTCGCCTGCAGGACCTCGCCCTGGGCATCGACGACGAGGACGAAGTGCCCCGCCCGGGCGGCTGCCTCCGGCAGCGACGCCGTCCGGTGCCCCCCGGCGTCGAAGGCCTGGGTCGAGAGGTCACGGGCCGACCCGAGCGACTGGCGCAACGCCACCTCCCGCTCGGAGTTGCGGAGGGCGAAGCCGATGAGCACGTAGAGCGTCCCGATGGTCACGAGGACCGCGAGGACGGTGATCGATCCCAGCTTGACCCGGATGGAGGACAGGCGGTCAAGCGGCCGGACGTACACGGAATTTCTCACATGCCGGCTTCGCGGAACGTGTAGCCGACCCAGTGCACCGTCCGGATGTAGCGGGGCTCGGCCGCCTCGTCGCGGAGCTTGCGCCGGATCCGGGCGACGTGGCTGTCGACGACACGCCCGCCGGCATGGTCCCGGTAGCCCCACACCCGCTCCATGAGCTGCTCCCTCGCGTAGACGACGCCGGGGGCCTGGGCGAGCGCGAGGAGGATCTCGAACTCCAGAGGGGTCAACGCCACGTCGGTCCCCGCCTGCTGGACCCGCCGCCGCGACGGGTCGATGACGAGATCGAACCGGATGAGAGTGACGTCGGGGGTTGCCGCGCCGAGCGCCCCGGCCCGCTCCATCCTGCGGAGGATGGCCCGCACCCTCGCCGCCAGCTCCCGCAGGCTGAACGGCTTGGTGAGGTAGTCGTCGGCGCCGACGGCAAAGCCGGCGATCTTGTCGGTCTCGCCGGTGCGGGCGGTCAGCATGAGGACCGGGACCCAGTCCCGCTTCTGGATCTCGCGGCAGACCTCGAGGCCGTCCATGCCGGGCAGCATGAGGTCGAGCACGACCAGGTCGGGGCGTTCCGCCTCGACGGCCGCCAGGGCGCTCGGTCCGTCGGCCGCGACCCGCACCGAATAGCCCTCGCTCACCAGGCGCGCTCGAACCGCCTCGACGAGTGCCGCCTCGTCGTCCACGACGAGAATGGTGCGCGCAGCGATCGGTCGCTGCGCGGGGGCCGGGTTCACGGTCTAGATCCTACGGTGAACGGCGATCTGGGCCCGCAACGTTTGTTGAGAAGCTGTGACGGCTTTGTTGTAAACCGCTGGCACGAACGAGGTCTCAGCCGAAGGGACCCATTTGCGGGATTGTGACCGGACCGATCCACGTCTTCGTGTCGAAGTACGCTCCCCACGCCACCGTGTCGGTGCCCTTCCAGTACACCCACGCATGACCGGCGGCGTCGAGGCCGATGGTGGGTCCTGCGGCCATGGAGGCGCCCAGCACCTTGAGGGGGCCGACCCATGGCGAGGCGGCCTGGCCGGTCCACACCCCAGCCCACAGATTGCCGTCGGTCCCCTTCCAGTAGACGGACTGCGCACCACTCGATGCAACGGCGACGGCGGGGGCGGACCCGAGCGTCCCCATGCCGAGGCTCTTCGGGCCGGTCCACCTCGCCCCGTCGTAGAAGGCTTGCCAGAGGTTGCCGTCGGTCCCCTTCCAGTAGACGTAGGGATGTTCGGCGGCATCCAAGGCGGCCGCCGGGTGGGAGTTGAGCGGCCCCATGCCGAGCTCCGTCGGCCCCTCCCAGGCCGATCCCGTCCAGTGGACAAGGAGCAGGTGGCCGTCCGCCCCCTTCCAGGACAGGTACTGATGGCCGCTCGGCGCGATCGCCACGGCGGGCTCGGACGCCACGGCGCCGAACTGCGAGAGGACAATGGGGCCGTTCCACTTCGTCCCGTCGGAGAACGCCTCCCGAAGCAGGCCGTCCGGGCCCTTCCAGTAGGCCCAGCCGTGGCCGCTGCCGTCGACGCCGACGGCGGGCTCCGAGGCCATCGGCCCCATCCCCAGCCGGGTGGGGCCGCTCCAAGCTTTGCCGTCCCAGACCGCGGCCCACAGGTCGCCGTCCGTCCCCTTCCACAACGTCGCCTGCGTTCCGTCGGGCTTGACCGCCACCGCTGGCCCGCTCCCGTAGTCGTCCGGGCCATGCGGGACCCCGGGCAGCAAAAGAACGGGCGCGCTGGGCGTGGTGGGTTGCGGGGAGGGCGTGGCCGGCCCGGTCGGCGGGGGGGCGGGCTTTGGGGTCGGAGGGGAAGCCGCCGGGAGGGGCCGTGGAGAGGGCGACGCGGCCACCACGGACACCGGCACGTCGGTCCACACGCTGCCCACCGACGCCCTGACCACGGCGCCGCCGGTGCCGGTGGCCTTGATCGTGCCGTGGTCGTCAACCACCGCCGCCGCCGGGTTGCTCGACACGAACGTCGGCTTGAAGGCCTCGGCGGGGGCGACGGTGCCGTCGTCGAACGTGCCGGCGACCGCCAGCGGCACGGTGCCGCCGGGAGCCATCGTGACGACCGGGGGCACGACCACGAGCGCATGGAGAACCCGGATGGAGATGCGGGCCTGCGCGGCGTAGAGCGCTTCCTCCCGCTGCTGGTCGGCCACCAGCGCCGCGAGGCGCCCACGCGGCGAGCCGGCGTTGGGCTGCG
This sequence comes from Actinomycetota bacterium, assembly GCA_025963875.1. GTDB lineage: Bacteria > Actinomycetota > CADDZG01 > JAHWKV01 > JAOPZY01 > JAOPZY01. The sequence goes on along the minus strand of JAOPZY010000173.1, from coordinate 32,262 downwards.
ACTTCGTCGTCGCCTGGTAGGTCAGGGTCTGGACCGATCCCGGCGGCATCTGGGCGAAGGCCCACCGCAGGACCGGGTCCGCCTTGACCACCTGGTAGCCGCCGGGAGCCACCTGCCGCAGGTCGCCCGACTTGGGGGCCGCGGTCTCGGGAACCACCTCGTCGTAGGTGACGTCCGCCGGGGACGACCCGACGTTGCGGAGGCTGACCTCCGCCGTCAGGCGGTCGCCGGACAGGTGCCAGACACGCTGGCTCGACACCGTGGCACCCACGAGCACGGGCGGGAAGCTCTGCGACACCGTCGCCGGGCGGCGCCCGGCAAGCGCCAGGCCGCCGGCGACCAGCGCTACGACGAGCACGGCACCGCCCACGGCGCCGAGGAGCCACACCGGCGGCCGGCGCCAAGCCGGGGCCGTGGCCGGGGCCGGGGCACGGGCAGGGGGGGCGACGGGCTGCGGGGGTGCCGGCGCCTCGGTGGCGCTCCGGGGCAGCACGACCGTGCGGTAGGGATGGGGCGGGACGCCCGGCGGGGCGGCGAGTCGCGGCAGGGCGGCGATGCCCGCGAGCGACGGCAGCAGCTCGTCCAGACCGCCCGCTGCCGATGCTGCGGCCGGCCGCTGGTCGGGCGCCTTGGCCAGCATGGAGGCGATGGCGATCCAGAGGTCCGCCGGGACGCCGGGCAGCGGCGCCGGTTCGCGCTCCGCAGCGGCCTTGATCATCCCAATGAGGTTGCCCCCCGAGCCCACCGAGAAGGGGGTGGTCCCGCAGAGGAGCTCGTAGAGCAGGATGCCGGTGGACCAGATGTCGGACGGCGGGGTGGCCCGGGAGTCCTCGGCGAGCTCGGGGGCGAGGTAGGCGACGGTGCCGACGAGCGCCGTCATCCGGCCCGACGACGGGCCCTGGGCGAGCCGGGCGACGCCGAAGTCGGTCAGCTTGGCCACCGGCGTGGGACCGCTGGTGTCCATCAGGACGTTCTCCGGCTTCACGTCCCGGTGCACGACGCCGAGCGCGTGGGCCGCGGCCAGGCCGTGCAGCACCTGGACCGCCACGGCAGCCGCCTCCGCGGGGGCCAGCGTGCCGGCGGCGTCGAGGTAGGTGCGAAGGTTCGGGCCCCGCACGAGGTCGGCCACGATCGCCAGGGTGTCCGCCTCGACGACGAGGTCCCGCACCGCCACCACGTTGGGCGACGAGATGCGCATGAGGATCCGTCGCTCCTGCAGGAAGCGGGACACCACGTCCTCGTCGGCGGCAAGCTCCGGGCGGAGCACCTTGGCGGCGAACTCCTCACCGGTGTCCCGTGCCGTCGCGCGCCGGACCTCGCCCATGGCTCCCCGGCCGATCACCTCGTGCAGCAGGTACCGGTGCCCGAGCGGAAGGCCGTCGTTGGTCGTCGCGTTCATCGTGGACGACATTATCCAGGCCGGTCGGCGCGATCATGGTTCCATGCGCCTCGCCGCTCCCGCCCCCCCGACCACCCTTCGGGAGCGCGGGACCCCGAGGCCCCCCGCATCGAAGCGCTTCGACGGGATGGTCGCGATCCTGGGCACCGCCTTCGCGGGAGGGCTCTACCTGGACGGGTGGGCGCACGTCCACGGCCACGTCGACCAGTCCTTCTTCACTCCCTGGCACGCCGTGCTGTACTCGGGATTTCTCGTGCTGGCGGCGGTCGTCGGCGTCACCGCGCGGGCCGGCCTCCGGCGGGGCCTTGCGCTGCGGGAGTCGGTGCCGCCCGGCTACGAGCTCTCGCTGCTCGGAGCTGCGATCTTCCTCGTGGGCGGCGTGGCGGACATGGCCTGGCACATCGTCTTCGGTATCGAGGCCAACGTGGACGCCCTGTTCAGCCCGACGCACCTGGTCCTTGCCATCGGTGGCGTGCTGCTGGCCAGCGGACCCCTCCGCTCCGCCTGGCGACGAGCCGACCCCGGCAACGAGCCCGCGGTCATGCCCTGGCCCGCGGTGCTGTCGGTGACCGCCGTGCTCGCGGTGATCACATTCCTCCTGCAGATCGCGCACCCCCTGGTGAACCCGCAGGCGGCAGGGTCGGCGTCGGACTTCCGCGGCTTCGTCTTCTACCAGCAGGCCCTCGGGGTCAGCGGCGTCGTCATCCAGACGGCCGTCGTGATGGGCCTCGTGCTGCTCGCCGCCCGGCGCTTCGTCCTCACGTTCGGGACGCTGACCACGATCCTCGGGCTCAACGCCTTCGGCCTGAGTTTCCTGAGCAGGCAGGTCGGCGGGTGGGGTGGCGGGCTCAGCCTCGTCCCGGCCGCCCTGGTGGCAGGGCTACTCGCCGACACACTCTACGCGGCCCTTCGGGGGAACCGGGTTCGGAACGGCCAGCTCGCCTTCCGCCTCTTCGCTTTCGGGGTCCCGGCGATCTTCTACTTCGTGTACTTCCTGAGCCTCCTCGCGACGACCGGCATCTGGTGGTCGATCCACCTGTGGCTGGGCTCCGTGGCCGTCGCGGGCATCACGGGCTGGCTGCTCTCCTACGTGGCCGTGCCCCCCGCCATACCCCGCTGACCTACCGGAGGCGCTCGGCGATCTGCGCCGCCGTCAGGAGCGCCTTCGCCTTGTTCACCGACTCCCAGTACTCCTTCGACGGCTCGCTGTCGGCCACGATGCCGCCCCCCGCCTGCATGTGGAACGTGCCGCCGGCGATGTAGGCGGTCCGCAGGGCGATGCACGTGTCGAGGTTGCCGGAGAAGTCGAAGTACCCCACGATCCCCGCGTACGGGCCCCGCCGGGTGGGCTCGAGCTCGTCGATGATCTCCATCGCCCGGATCTTCGGAGCCCCCGAGACCGTCCCGGCCGGGAACGAGGCGTAGAGGGCGTCGAGGGCCGTCCGGCCCTCCGCCAGCTCGCCGGACACCTGGGAGACCAGGTGCATGATGTGCGAGTAGCGCTCCACCACCATCAGCTCCTCGACCTTGACGCTCCCCCACGTCGAGACCCGGCCCACGTCGTTGCGGGCGAGGTCCACCAGCATCACGTGCTCGGCGCGCTCCTTCTCGTCGCCGAGCAGCTCCTCCGCCAGCGCCACGTCCTCCTCCTCGGTGGCGCCCCTCGGCCGTGAACCGGCGATGGGGCGCTGGGTCACGTGGCCCTGCTGGACCTTGATCAGCGGCTCGGGCGACGACCCGATCAGGGTGATGTCGGGATGGCGGAGGTAGAACATGTAGGGGCTGGGGTTGACCAGGCGCAGGACCCGGTAGACGTCGAACGGGTCGGCCGTGATGGGGGCGGAGAAGCGCTGGGCGACGACCACCTGGAAGATGTCGCCGGCGGCGATGTACTCCCGGGCAGCCTCGACGGCGGCCTCGAACTCCTCCCGCTTCATCGTCGAGGGGGGAAGCTCGACCTCGACGGGCGTCAGCTCGAGCGGGTCGTAGGCCAGCGGCCTGCCGAGGGCCGCCACCAGCTCCTCGCTGCGCGCCACGGCATCGTCGTAGCTGTCCCCGTCGATGACGTTGGCAACAAAGGCGATGCGCTGGCGCAGGTGGTCGAAGACCACGAGGCTGCGGGGGAACATCAGCATCATCTCGGGGACGCCCACCTCGTCGGTGGTCGTCTGGGGCAGCCGCTCCAGGTACCGGACGACGTCGTAGCCGAGGTATCCGACGGCCCCCGCGTGCAGCGGGGGCAGGCCCGCAAGGGCCGGCGTGCGGTAGCTTTCCAGGACCGTGCGGAGGATCTCGAGCGGGCTGGAGCCGTCGGGCATCGCAGCGGCCGCGGCGGGCGGGCTTCCCTCCCACGACACGACGCCGTCCTTGCACACCATCACGAGGAACGGATCGACCCCGATGAACGAGTAGCGGCCCCAGCGCTCACCGCCCTCGACCGACTCCAACAGGAAGGCGTGAGCGGATTCAGGGGAGGAGGCGAGCTTGCAGAAGGCCGAGACCGGGGTCTCCAGGTCTGCGATCACCTCGCGCCACACCGGCACGACGGGATAGTCGGATGCCAGCCGCTCGAACTCCTCCCGGGAGGGGCGGTACTGAGGCATTTCAGGAACTGGTCAGGGAGCGGAAGAAGCAGGTGCGCTCGCCGGTGTGGCAGGCAGGGCCGTCGGGGTGCACCTTGACCAGCAGGACGTCGCCGTCGCAGTCGTACCGCACGTCGGTCACGTGCTGCAGGTTGCCCGACGTGGCCCCCTTGTTCCAGAACTCCTGGCGGCTGCGCGACCAGAACCAGGTCGTGCCCTGCTCGAGTGTCCGGTTCAGCGACTCCTCGTTCATCCAGGCCATCATCAGGATCTCGTTCGTGTCCGCGTCCTGGACGATGGCCGGGACGAGGCCCTTGTCGTCGAACTTGATGTCGTTCATCAAATTCTCAGCCGATCGCGATCATGCGCTCGATGGCAAGGCGGGCGCGGTCCGCCACGTCCCGATCCACCGTCACCTCGTGGATGTTGAGCCGCAGGCTGTCGAGCAGCTTGTCGGGCGTGATCATCTTCATGTAGCGGCAGATGGCCGCCTCGTTGGCGGCGATGAACTCCCGCTCCGGCTGGGCGACGCGGAGGCGGTGGATGAGGCCGGTCTCGGTGGCGACGATGACCCTGCGGGCATCGGTGGCCGCCGCGCGGCGCAGCATGCCCGAGGTCGAGAGGACGTGGGTACGGTTCGCCGGCAGCATCCCGGAGGAGGCCATCCAGACCGCGTGCGAGGCGCAGCCGCACTCGGGGTGGATCATCAGCTCCGCGTCGGGGAACTCCGCGAGGCGGTCCTCGAGGTCGGCGGGCTCGATGCCGGCGTGCACGTGGCACTCCCCCATCCACACCTCCAGCTTCCGCCCCGTCTGGCGCTCCACGTGCGCGGCGAGGAACATGTCGGGCAGGAAAAGGATCTCCTTGCCGGCGGGGATCGCCTGGACGACCTGGACGGCATTGGCAGACGTGCAGCAGTAGTCGGACTCCGCCTTCACCTCGGCGGAGGTGTTGACGTAGGCGACGACGACGGCGCCGGGGTGCTCGTCCTTCCAGGCCCTGAGCTGCGCCCCGGTGATGCTGTCCGCCAGGGAGCACCCGGCGTCCATGTCGGGGATGAGCACGGTGCGGTCGGGCGAAAGGATCTTGGCGGTCTCCGCCATGAAGTGCACGCCGCAGAAGACGATCACCTCGGCGTCGGTGGCGGCGGCCCTGCGCGACAGCTCGAGGGAGTCGCCGGTGAAGTGGGCCACCTCCTGGATCCACGGCACCTGGTAGCTGTGGGCGAGGATGACCGCGTTGCATTCGGCCGCCAGCGAGCGCACCTCCCGCGCCCATGCCAGGTAGCCGAGTTCCGGAATCTCCGCCTGTGCCGTCGTCATGGTGTATGAGTAGCAGCGTACCAAGACCTTGGAGTTGGCCCATGTCCTCGTTGCCGTCCCTGGAGATTGAAGAGCTTGCCCGCCGGGCCCTCGCCGAGGACCTCGGTCCCGCGGGCGGCAGCGGCGACGTCACCTCCAAGCGCATCGTTCGGGCGGAGCTGCCCTCCCGGGGGCGCATCCTCGCCAAACAGGGCGGGGTGCTGGCCGGGACCGCCGTGGCCGCTACCGTCTTCCGGCTCGTCGACCCGGCGCTGGCCATCGACTGGAAGCTGGCCGACGGCGCGGCGCTGACGCCGGATGCCACCGTGGCGGAGCTGTCGGGGAGGGCCAGGGCGATCCTCGCCGGCGAGCGCGTGGCGCTGAACTTCCTGCAGCACCTCTCGGGTGTCGCCACCCAGACGGCGGCGTTCGTCAGCGTCTGCGCTCCCCACGGCGTCAAGGTGCTCTGCACCCGCAAGACCGTCCCCGGCATGCGGGCGGTGCAGCGGGCCGCGGTGGCGACCGGCGGCGGCACCCTGCACCGCGCCGGCCTCTACGACGCCATCCTCATCAAGACCAGCCACATCCGCCTGGCCGGCGGCATCAACGAAGCGATCCGGCGGGCACGGGCTCAGCCGCAGATGCCGGTGGAGGTCGAGGTCACCTCGGCGGCGGAGCTCGAGGAGGCGCTGGCGGCCGGAGCCGAGCAGATCCTCCTCGACAACGCCGGGCCGGACGCCATCGCGAAGGCCGTGGCGGCGACGCGAGGCAGGGCGTTCCTCGAGATCTCCGGCGGGATCACCCTCGCCAACGTGGGCGCCATTGCCGCTCTCGGCCCCGACGCGGTATCGGTCGGAGCCCTGACGCACTCATCCCCGGCCATCGATCTCGCCCTCCACATCGCCGGACCCGTCGGGGCGGGACCGCGCGGGGCGTGAGCTCGTGAGCGCCAGGCCCACCAGGATGAAGGCGGCGGCAAGCGCTACCGGCGGCATGGCGTTGAAGCCCGTGGTCGGCAGGGTCTTCCCCACCGCGGGTGGCCTGCTCGTCTGGAGGCCGAGCACCTCGGTCGGGGGGACCGAGGCGGCGACCGGGGCTAGAGAAGGCGCCGGCGTCGTCGGGGTCACCGTCGGCGTCACGGTGGGCGTGGGGCTCGGCGTCGGGCAGGGCAGCGTCCCGATGACCGTCCCCCCGGAGCCGGACAGCCCGTAGAGGTTGCCGGTCGAGTCGGAGGTGAGCCCTTCGACGAGCGGCACCCCCTCCGAGCCGATGTCGGCCGTGGCGCCGCTTGCCGTGTTCACCGTCGCGAGGTGCGGGTCGGCGTCGTTCAGGCTCATGGTGGCGTACATCGTGCCGCCCGACACCACGATGCCGTAGACGTCGTTGCGGCCGCCGACCGGCGCGATCTCCACGTAGTCCAGCCCCGCCCCGAACGCGTCGTGAATCACGCCGCCGGTCCCGGCGTCGACCTTGAACAGCAGGGCGGGCCGGGCGCCCCGGCTCTCGACGCCGAACAGGTTGCCCGTCGCCGGGTCGAAGGTCAGCGCCGCGACATGGGCGAGCTCTTCGTCGCCGGAGGGACCCTTGGCGACGCCGAGCCACGCGCTGGTGTCGGTGAGGACGCCGGTGGACTGGTCGACGACCTTGAGCTGCGACCCGACCGCGGCGTAGAGCTTTCCGTTGGCCTTGTCGAATGCAATGGTGTCGATCGTCGGCGGGACGCTGGTGCCGATCGGCGTCGTGGCGGTCGTGGGGTCGCAGGTGAAGGAGCTGAAGGTCATCAGCAGGAAACCGGCGTGGTCGGCGGCGAGGAAGCAGTGCCCGGACCCCCCGATCTGGCAGTCCACGCCGTCGTAGTCGGCTCCCTCCTTGTTGTCGCCGGGGAGGGCCACGGCGGCGACCACCTTCCCGGTGGCCTTGTCGATCTGGAAGAACGCCTGCTGGCAGGGCGGCCCCGAGCCGGGCTGGCAGTTCGCAGGGGCAGCGGAGGCCCCGCCCGCCGTCGAAGCTGCAATCGCTGCGGCAACCGCTGCCCCGCCAAGGAATGCAGAGAGCAGCCGAATTCGTGCGCGAGCAGCCCTCATGTCCCAATTTTACCGGAAACAGACGTTTCAGGAGATTAAATTCCTTTCAGAATTACGCTACAACCCGACGTCGGGCGGCCCGTGCGACCATATGGGTGGCATGGCGCGCATCCTGGTGGGCACGACGGACGGGATCCACGAAGTCGGCGACTCGGGCCGGCGGGGAGCGATCCGCCACCCCGGCCGAGACGTCACGGCGGTGGCCCCGGAGCACAACCAGCTGTGGGCCATCCTCGACGGGCGGGAGATCTGGCACACCGCAGGGATGGACTGGTCCCACGTCGCAGACACGGACGGGCTGCAGGCGACCTGCCTGGCCGGCACCCGCGCCGGGTTGGTCGTGGGGACCTCGGAGGCGCACCTGTTCCGCGTGGCCGGCGAGGGCCTCGAGCCGGTGGCCGCCTTCGACGAGGCGCCCGGGCGTGAGCGCTGGTTCACCCCGTGGGGTGGTCCGCCCGACACCCGGTCCGTCAGCGAGGACGACGAGGCCGTCTACGTCAACGTCCACGTCGGGGGGATCCTGCGGTCAGAGGACTCCGGCCGGACCTGGCAACCGACGCTGCCCATCGAGACCGACGTCCACAAGGTCCTCGCCCGCCCCGGACGGCTCTACGCGGCATCCGCGCGGGGACTCGCGGTGAGCCCCGACCGTGGGCACGGCTGGACGTTCCACGACGAGGGCCTGCACGCCGGCTACTGCCGCGCCGTCGCCGTCTGCGGCGACACCCTGCTGCTGTCCGCCGCGGAGGGGCCCCGCGGCAGGCGCAGCGCGCTGTACCGGGGCAACCTCGACGGCGCCTCTCTGCGGCACGGCGGCAGGGGCCTGCCGGAGTTCTTCGGTGCCCACATCGACAGCCTCTGCCTGGACGCGGTGCCCAGCGGCGAACTGGCGGCCTTCGGGCTGCCGGACGGCTCGGTCTACGCTTCCCTCGACCAGGGGGAATCCTGGGAGCTCGTGGCGTCGGGGCTGCCCCGCATCAACAGCGTCCTCACGGTGCCGTGATGCAGCTCGCCGGGGCGGAGGCTCTGTGAGTATTTTCTGGTGTACAACGCCAGTTTTTACTCACAGATATCAAAAGGCTCGGCCCTACGATTCGTTCATGCGGCGGGCGATCTGTGTCACCACCCGCCGGGGCGCCAACCGCACGCCGAAGGCCAGGATGCGGTTGCGGAAGCCGGGGACGACCACGGGCTTGCCGGCCATGAGGGCGGCGTAGCCGGCTTCGGCGGCGGTCCGGGCGTCCATCGTGGGCCCCTTGAACAGGCGTGACTGCTCCGATCCGGCACGGGAGGAGAAGCCCGTCTCCGTCGGGCCGGGGCAGAGCGCCGTCACGGTGACGCCCGTCCCGGCCACCTCGTTGGCCAGAGCCTCGCTGAAGGACAGCACATAAGCCTTGGTGGCGTAGTACACCGCCATCAGGGGGCCGGGCTGGAACCCGGCGGTCGAGGCGAGGCTGAGGATCCGGCCGCTCCCCCGCTCGAGCATCGAGGGCAGGAGAAGCCGGGTCAGCAGGGTGGGGGCCTCGACGTTGAGCCGCAGCATCTCGACGTCGCCCTCGATCCCGATCTCGGCGAACTTGCCGAGGAGCCCCATGCCCGCGTTGTTGACGAGGACGTCCACCGTCAGGCCCTCGGCGGCGAGCCATTCGTGGATCTCTGCGGCGGCGTCGGGGCGGGCCAGGTCCTTGGCAACCGCCCGCACCTGGATCCCGTGGTCCAGCTCCAGGCGCTCCGCCAGCGCCGCCAGCTTGTCGGCGCTCCGGGCGACCAGCACGAGGTCGTAGCCGTGCCGGGCGAGGATACGGGCCAGCTCCTCGCCGATCCCTCCCGATGCCCCGGTGACGAGGCTGAGCGGGTTTCGTCCGGAACTCATATCAGCGCCGGACCGGGATGCCCGCCTGGGCCATGTGGGCCTTGACCTCGGCCACCCGGAGCTCGCCGAAGTGGAACAGCGACGCCGCCAGGACGGCGTCGGCGCCGCCTTCGGAGATCGCCGCCGAGAAGTGGTCGAGGTTGCCTGCCCCACCCGAGGCGACGAGGGGCACGGTGATGACCTCGTTCACCGCGCGGAGCAGGTCGATGTCGTAGCCGTCCTTCGTGCCGTCCCGGTCCATCGAGGTGAGCAGGATCTCCCCGGCCCCCAGCGCCTCGGCCCGGGCCGCCCACTCGACGGCGTCGATGCCCGTGGGGCGCCGCCCGCCGTGGGTGAACACTTCCCACCCGTCGCTGTCGGAACGGCGGCGGGCGTCGATGGCGCAGACCATGCACTGGGCGCCGAACTCCTCGGCTCCCTCGGTCAGCAGCTCGGGGCGCTCGACCGCGGCGGTGTTGATCGAGACCTTGTCCGCTCCGGCCCGGAGGAGCCGCCGCACGTCGTCGATGCCGCGCGCCCCTCCGCCGACCGTGAGAGGGATGAAGACGCTCTCGGCGGTGGCGCGGGCCACCTCGAGCATCGTCTCCCGGCCCTCGTGCGACGCGGTGATGTCGAGGAACACCACCTCGTCGGCGCCCTCCCGGTCGTAGAACGCGGCCAGCTCGACGGGGTCCCCGGCGTCGACGAGGTCGACGAACTGCACGCCCTTGACGACCCGTCCGGCGTGGACGTCGAGGCAGGGGATCACCCGTTTGGCCAGCACCGCTAGGAGCCCACCCGTGCGCCGGTGACGGCAGCCAGCGCATTCTCCAGGACCAGGGACCCGGAGTACAGCGCCTTGCCGACGATGACCCCTTCGAGGCGTGGGTGCCCGAGGGACAGCAGCGTCTCGACATCGCCCAGACCCGCCACACCGCCCGAGGCGATGAGGCCCATGCCCGAGGCGGCCAGCACGTCACGGATGGCCGTCAGGTTGGGACCCCCGAGCGTACCGTCCCGGCCGATGTCGGTGAACAGCATCCTGGGCACGCCGGCCGCCGAGAGCCGGGACACGACCTCCCCGGCGGTGAGCGACGACGACGCCTGCCATCCGCCCACCTGGACCATCCCGTCGCGGGCGTCGACCGCCGCCACCAGCCCCTGCCCGAAGCGGGGCACCGCCTCCGACAGGAACGCCTCCTCGATGGCACGGGTGCCCACGACCACCCGGGCGGCCCCGGCGGCGAGCCATGCGTCGATGGCGTCGAGCGAGCGGATGCCGCCGGCGACCTGGACCGGTACGTCGACGGCCTCGATGATCCCGCGCATCACCCCGGCGTTGGCCGGCTCCCCGCTGATCGCTCCCTCGAGGTCGACGACGTGGAGCCACGTCGCCCCCCGCTCCTGCCACTCCCGGGCCGTGGCGACCGGGTCCTCGCTGTAGACGGTGGCCGCCTCAGGGTCGCCCCGCAGCAGCCGGACGACGCGGCCGCCGACCAGGTCGATGGCGACGAAGATGTCGAACACGGAAAAGAGCCTCAGGCCGCGAACGTCTGCAGGGCTGCGGTGAGCAGAGCCAGGCCGTCGTGGCTGGACTTCTCCGGGTGGAACTGCACCCCGATGACGTTGCCCGCCTCCACCGCCGAGGCGAAGGTCTCGTCGTAGCACGTCCGGGCGGCGGTGACCTCCTCGGCCGGGACACACGCATAGGAGTGCACGAAGTAGAAGTGGCGGCCCTCGAAGACGTGGAGGAAGCCGGTCGTCTCCCGCAGCGTGTTCCATCCCATGTGCGGGACCTTCACGTCGCCCCGGAGCCGGACAACCTTGCCCGGGAGGATGCCGAGGCCGGCGGTGTCGCCCTCCTCGGAGTGGTCGAGGAACATCTGCATGCCCATGCAGATCCCGAGCAGCGGCCTGCCCGCCCCGGCCCACTCGCGCACGAAGGCGTCCAGGCCCCCTCGGCGCAGGTTCGCCATGCCGGCCGCGAAGTTGCCGACGCCCGGCAGCACGACGATGTCGCTTGCCGCAAGGGCGTCGCGGTCCTCGGACACGAAGCTCTCCGCTCCCACCTTCTCGAGCGCCTTGGCGACGCTGGCGAGGTTGCCCATCCGGTAGTCGACGATGCCCACGCGCGCCACGGCCTACAGGACCCCCTTCGTCGAGGGCACCTCGCCGCCCACCCGGGGGTCCACCTCGACCGCGATCCGCAGGGCCTTGGCCACCGCCTTGAAGACCCCCTCCACGATGTGGTGGGAGTTGCGCCCCGACAGCAGGCGGACGTGCAGCGTGATGCCGCCCGAGCGGGTGAGCGCCATGAAGAACTCCTCGGTGAGGTCGGGATCGTAGTTACCGATCTGCTCGGCGGGCACGGGGGCGTCGAACGCAAGGAACGGGCGGCCGGACAGGTCGAGCGCCACGAGGACCAGGGCCTCCTCCATCGGCACCGCGGCCCAGCCGTAGCGCCGGATCCCGCGCTTGTCGCCCAGTGCCTGGGTGAGGGCCGTGCCGAGCGCGATCCCGACGTCCTCGACCGTGTGGTGCGAGTCGACGTGCAGGTCGCCCTCGGCGTCGACGGCCAGGTCGATGAGCGAGTGGCGGCCGAGCTGCTCCAGCATGTGGTCGAAGAACCCGACGCCGGTGGCGACCTTCGCCATCCCCGTGCCGTCGAGGTCCACCGACAACCGGATGGCCGTCTCCTTCGTCGTGCGCTCGACCTCGCCCGTGCGCCCGGGGCGGCTCACGGGATGTCCGAGAGTTCCGTCGGGCGTAGCGAGTCCGACAGCGCCTCCAGGAACCTCTCGCCCTGCTCCGCGGTGCCCGCCGACACCCGCAGGCAGCCGTCGCAGCCGGGGGTGGACGAGAAGTCGCGGACCAGCACGCCACGGTCGAGGAGGCGGCGCCACACCTCGGGGGCCGGGATGGACTCGCAGCGGAAGAGTACGAAGTTGGCCTGGCTCGGGAAGGCGGTGATCCCCTTGGTTGTGGACAGCTCGTTCCACAACCGGTCCCGCTCGTGGCGCATGGTCTCGACCGTTGCCGAGAGCTCTTCGGCGTGGTCGAGGGCGGTGAGCCCCGCGGCCTGGGTCAGGCTGGACAGGTGATAGGGCAGCCGCACCTTCATCACCTCTTCGATGACCGACGGCTGCGCCACCATGTAGCCGATGCGGGCACCGGCCAGCCGCCATGCCTTCGAGAAGGTCCGCACCGACACCAGGTGCTCGTACTCCTCGACGAGGCGCCAGAGCGATCCACCGGAGAACTCGGTGTAAGCCTCGTCGAGGATCACCAGGCCCGGCGCCGCCTCGCAGATGGCCGCCACCGTCTCCTCGGGGATCACCGTGCCGGTGGGGTTGTTGGGCGAGCAGAGGAAGACGATCTCGGGCCTGCCCAGGCGGATGGCCTCCGCCGAGGCGTCGGGGTCCATCGTGTAGTCGGGGTTGCGGCGGGCACGGATGAGGCGCGTGCCCGAGACCCTCGCTATGTGGGAGTGCATCGTGTAGGTGGGCTCGAACGTCATGACCTTGCGCTCCGAGCCGCCGAAGGCCTGCACGAGCTGCTGGATGACCTCGTTGGAGCCGTTGGCCGCCCACAGGCGCTCGGTCAGCGTGCCCACGTGGCGCGCCAGGCCCTCCCGCAGCGCGGTGAAATCGCGGTCCGGGTAGCGGTTGAGGCCCAGCTTGGCCACCCTCCCCGCGAGATCCTCCATGAAGGCGGTCGGCGGGGGGTACGGGCTCTCGTTCGTGTTGAGCCGGACGGCGACATCGAGCTGCGGGGCGCCGTAGGCGTGCAGGTCCGCCAGGTCGGGTCGTGAGGTCAGCCGCTCGCGCAGCTCGAAGTCACTCATGGAAACGGGCCTCCACCGCCCGGGCGTGGTTCGGCAGCCCCTCGGCCTCGGCAAAGGCGGCGACGTGGCGGCGGGCCGCCTGCAGCGAGTCCCGGTTGCCGGCGATGACCGCACTGGCGCGCTGGAAGTGCGACGTGCGGAGCCCCGAGGCGAAGCGGGCAGAGGCCGCCGTCGGGAGGACGTGGTTGCTCCCCGCCAGGTAGTCGCCGAGCGACACCGGCGACCACGGGCCCACGAAGATGGCCCCGGCGTTGCGCAAGTGCTCCGCTGCCTCGGCCGCGCCCTCGAAGATCAGCTCGATGTGCTCGGGGGCGAAACGCTCCGCTGCATCGAGGCCCTGCTCCCGGCCGGCAACGAGCACGGCGGTGCAGCCTGCCTCCAGGATCGAGCGCAAGTCGGGGCCGGCGTCGATTGCGGCAAGGGTGCGCTCGAGGGCGGCCTCGACCGCCGGCACCAGTGCCTCGTCCCACGTGATCAGCGGGAACGATCCGTTCGGTCCGTGCTCGGCCTGGGCGATGAGGTCGGCGGCGACGATGGCGGGGTCGACCCCGTCGCCGGCGACGATGGCGATCTCGCTCGGCCCCGCCACGTTGTCGATCTGCACCACGCCGGCGACCTCCCGCTTGGCGAGCGCCACGTAGATGTTGCCCGGGCCGACGATGACCTCAACCGCGGGGATCGACGCCGTGCCGTACGCCATGGCGGCGACCGCCTGCGCCCCGCCGACCCGGTAGACCTCGGTCACGCCCGCCACGTGGGCGGCGGCGAGCGTGGGGGCCGGCACCGATCCGTCGGCGGCAGGGGGCGTGCACAGGGCGACCTCGGCCACGCCGGCCACGGAGGCGGGCACGGCGCACATGAGGACGGAGGAGGGGTAGGCGGCCCGGCCGCCGGGGACGTAGACGCCGGCCCGGCCGAGCGGCTGGACGGTCTCGCCGACGGACGCGCCCCCGATCATGGCCTTCCACGGGGCGATCCGCTGGTGCTCGGCGAACGCCCGGATGCGGGCCGCCGCCTCGTGCATGGCGTCGAGGAGCGTCTCGGGGGCCGCCGCGGCTGCGGCCTTGATGTCCTGCTCGGGAACCCGGAGTGCGTCCAGGCGTGCGCCGTCGAAGCGCTCGGTGAGCTCCCGGAGCGCCGCGTCGCCCCGCCGGCGGACATCGGCGATCACGCCCCGGACTGCCTCCAGCGCCGCGCTGCCCGCCTCGTCGCCGGTGACCGGGCGAGGGATGGGGGTGTGCGGGTCGGACCGGAGATCGATCGTTCGCATGACGTTGAGTGTACCGGTGCCTCTCCGGACGATGCCGGTCACTCCGATGTCTGGATCTCCCCGCAGGCCCGGCAGACGACCGAGCCCAGCATCACCGACAGCCGGGTGCTGTCACACATGGGGCAATGGTCGGAGCGACTCTGCCACAGGGGATCGGCCGCCTGGCAGGCGGGGCACAGCAGGACCTGCTGGCCCTTCGTGACCAGTCTCGCCCACGGAGAGGCCCCCTTGGCGGGGTCCGTCTGGCGTTTGCCGCACTGCACGCAGGGCACGCCTCCAGCGTAGTGCCCCGGCGGGGTGCCGACCATACGTGAAATTTGGACGTTCTGTCCTGTCCCAAGGTCCACGACGTCGCTTGTCCCGCCCCCCGCGGCGTGCCACAGTCTGGTGGAGGCCGAGAGAGAGTCCAGCGCTCGATTGCGTGACTGGCCGCCAGCCCCATGGACCATGCCTTGGACCCGGCCCGGTCAACGGGAACGCGAACCTCAGCACCGCGAGCACGATCGCAAGGCGAAAGCGTGACGGTGGAGGCCCTGGCGGACGCGGGGGAGCAGGGCTCGCTCAACCGCGCCGTAACCCAGGCGGCGGAGGCCGTCGGGGCGGAGATCGCGATCGCCATCCGTGGCGGCTCGGTCATCGCGTCGGGCGGCCGGGTCACCGGCGGCCCTGCCCGGTTCGATCTCCTGGCGCTGGCCGGAACCAACGAACCGGTGGAGGTTCCCGGCATCGGCGTCTGCCGGGTGCTGGCAATCGGTAACGATCCCGAACCCGGCGTGAGCCTGGTGGTCGCGCGCCGCGGCACCCTTCCGTTCACCGACCCCGAGGTTGCCATGTTGAGGTCCGTGGCGCAGCTCGTTGCGCTGACGTCGAGGATGCCCAGGGAGCGGGAGAGCACCGGACCGCTGGGGGTGACCGCGGGGCGGGAGCTGCTGGAGCGGCTCTCCAGGATTCAGCAGCCCATCCCCGACAACGAGTCGCTGCAGGGCGCCTTCGATGCCGTCACCTCCGGCGCGGCGACGCTCCTGGGCGACGGCGCCACCGTCGTCCTGCGGCTCATCGACTCCGACGACCCGTCCTTCGCCACCGCCGTGTCGTTCCACGGTCACCAGCAGGCTGTCTTCCATTCGTTGACCCGGCTGCCCGCGACGGCGGGCCTGGCCGGCAAGATCTGCACGGCGGGCCACCTGATCGTGGAGGAGGATTACCCCTCGTTGCCGTATGCGCTGCCGGCCCTCGTCGCCGCCGGGGTGCAGGCCTCCATGGGAACGCCCATCCGGGAAGCGGGCAGGGTGGTCGGGAGCCTGCTGGTGTCCTCCGACCGGGAGGGGATCTCCTTCAGCCTGAACGAGCGAGCTGCGCTGCGGGCCTTCGCCGAGCACGCCAGCCTGGTCCTGACGAACAGCCGCCGGGTTGAGGCGATGCGGGAGCAGGCGGCACTTGCCAAGCTGCTGCAGCGGGTGGCGGGAGCGGCCAACGAGGCGGACAACATCGAGCAGGCGGTGAGGACCTGCCTCGAGCTCGTGTGCTCCCATACGGGCTGGGTGGCCGGGCACGGTCCATGCGGATGCTGGTATGTGACCGATGCCGAGCGATTCCGGGCGTTCCAGACGGCAGCGGAACAAGCCCCGTTCCGGTTCGAGGAGAAGCTCCCGGTCCCGGGCGATCCGCCCGCCGGGCCGGGGCCGACCTGGATCGCCGACCTGCCCGGCGAGGGGAAGCGCCCCGAGCAGCGCAGCGCCGCTGCTGCCGGCCTCAGGAGCGCCTTCAGCTTCCCCGTGATCTCCCACGAGGAGGCGCTGGGCACCGTCGAGTTCTTCTCGACCAAGGTTGGGCTGCCGGACGTCTCGATCCTCGACGCCATGGCGCAGGTGGGCTCGCAGCTGGGGCGGACCTTCGAGCGCAACAAGGCGGAACGTGCCCTGCGGGAGAGCGAGGAGCGATTCCGCCGGCTGGCCGAGAACGCCAAGGACCTGATCTTCCGGTACCGCCTGAAGCCGGCCCCCGCGGGATTCGAGTACGTCAGCCCCTCGTCGACGGAGATCACTGGCTACACCCCCGAGGAACACTACGCGGATCCCGACATCGGACGGCGCATGGTGCATCACGCCGACCGGCATCTCCTCGAGATGACGATGACCGGCGAGCGGGCGGGACGCCGGCTGTCGATGCGGTGGATCCGCAAGGATTCGAGCATTGTCTGGACGGAACATCGCACCGTCCCCGTCCACGATCGCGACGGCACCCTCGTCGCCATCGAAGGCATCATCCGCGATGTCACCGAGGCGAAGCGGGCCGAGCAGCAGACCGCCCATCTCATCCGGACGCTGCGGGATGTCGACGCCGAGCGCCGCCATCTCCTTGCCCGCTGCGTCAACGCCCAGGAGGAGGAGTCCAGCCGCATCGCCGCCGACATCCACGACGACTCCATCCAGGTCATGGCGGTCGTCAGCATCCGGCTCGGGATGCTGGCGATGCAGCTGTCCGACCCGGTGCAGCTCCGGACCGTCGGGAAGCTCCAGGAGGCGGTGGAGCTCTCGGTGAACAAGTTGCGCAGGCTCATGTTCGACCTCCGCCCGCTGGCGCTGGACCGGGGCGGTCTCGCCGTGGCCCTGCGGGAGCACCTGGAGCCGGGGGACGGCGAAACGGGGCTGGCCTTCGAGATCCAGGACAACTTCGTGGCCGAGCCGCCGCCCCAGACCCGGGTGATCCTCTACCGCGTGGCACAGGAGGCCCTCGCCAACGTCCGGAAGCACTCCGCAGCGGGCCATGTGTCGATCGCGTTGGAGACGCTGGACCGGGGGTGCCTGCTGCGGATCACGGATGACGGCGTGGGCTTCAGTGCCGGGGAGCGTGCCGAGTCGCCGCTCGGCCACATGGGTCTGACGGCGATGCGGGAGCGCGCCGAGATGGCCGGTGGGTGGGCCCGCATCTCGAGCGAGCCCGGACAAGGCACAACCATCGAGTGCTGGGTGCCGCCCGAGATCCCTCCGCTGATGCCGTCGAAGCCATGACCGGGATCCGCGTGCTCCTGGTCGACGACGAGGCCCTGATGAGGGAGGCGCTGGGTGACCTGATCTCCTGCGACCCGTCGCTCGACCTGGTGGGATCCGCGGCCGATGCCACGGAGGCCATCGAGCTGGCCCGGCTCCACCAGCCCGACGTCGCGTTGCTGGACGTCAAGATCCCGGGGGGCGGCGGCGTGTACGCTGCCAGCCAGATCACAACGTGCTCGCCGAGCACCCGGATCATCGCCCTCACCGCCTATGCCGACCGGACCACGGTGATGGCCATGATCGGAGCGGGCGCCCGGGCCTACCTGGTGAAGGGCTCCAGCGGCGAGAAGATCCTGCACGCGGTGCACGAGTCGCTGGTGAGCTCGGCGCCGCTCTCCCGAGAGGCCGCAGCAGAGGTCTTTCGCCGGCTCACTCCGTAGGGAACCTCCTCACCGAAGGGAAAGCGCATGGCCATCCGAATCCTTCTTGCCGACGACCACAAAATGAACCGGCACGCCACGCAGGCCCTGCTCGAGAGCATGGGCTACGAGGTCCTCGGCGTCGGTGGCGGCGCCGAGGCAGTCGATGCGTACACCCGCGGGCAATTCGACCTCATCCTGATGGACTGCCAGATGCCCGGGGTGGACGGCTTCGAGGCCACGGCGCAGATCCGCCGCTACCAGGATGAGAGCACCTGCGTCCGCACCCCTATCATCGGGTTGAGCGGTCGTTCCCTGAGCGGTGACCGGGACGCGGCGATCGCCCACGGGATGGATGACTACGTGACGAAACCCCCGAGCTTCAAGGTCCTGGCAGCGGTGCTCGCGGAGTGGGGGCCGCCGGAAGCCATCTGAGCGTAGGTCACCCCGCCCCGCAGACCCTGAGGCCGTAGCCGTTGGCCGCGTCGTTCGCCGCGGTGGAGTCGGTCTTGAAGGTCGTGGCGATCTGGCTGGCCTTGGGCATGTCGTTGGCCTGCAGCGCCGCCGACTCGTCCTTGAGGTCGCCGATGAGCTTGTCCAGCTTGGCGTAGAAGCCCTCGATCGTCGCCTCGTCGCCCTTCGGCTCCGGCAGCTTCCGGAGCTGGGCCAGGCCGTCGGAGGTGATCGGGATTGCCTGGTCCACGACCTGCTTCAGCTTGGCCTGGTCCGTGCCCGGGTCCTGGAGGGAATTGCCCTTGGCGTTCATGCTCGAGCAGATGGCGTTGGCCCTCGCCTGGTAGTCGGACCTGGAGATGGTGGCCGTCTTCGCTTTGCTCGAGCAGGCCGCCAGAGCAAGCACGGGCACGAGCACCCACGTCAGTCGTCGCATCAAGGCGGATGATACCCGGCCCTGCTCGGCCGGCCTGATCAGACGAGGGCTTCGGGCCCCAGGATCGAGCGGAGCTCCCCGTAGAGGCCGTTGCGCATCTCGACCGTGAAGCCCCCGCCGAGGCGCAGCACCGTGGTCTTGTTGTGGTTGCCGAGGTAGAGGAGGACCGGCGACGGGCCGGGGTGGGCGGCCAGCACCGCTTTCAGCTCCTCCAGGCGGTCGGGCGTGCAGGTGTGCAGGGGCATCTTGATCCGCAGGGCCGTGGAGGCCGCCGATAAGTCCACCGCCGAGACCTTCATGACGACCATCTTCGGGTGGTCGTCCTTCACGTCGAGGCGGCCCTTCAGCAGTACGATCCGGTCCACCTCCAGCAGGCCCGGCGGCGTCTCGTTGACGGTCTGCGGGAACAGGAGCACCTCGACCGAGCTCTTCATGTCCTCGAGCGTCCCGATCATCATCAGCTCCCCCTTACGGGTGAACTTGCGCTCGAGCTTCGAGAGGATGCCGCCCACGCTCTTGATGGCGCCGTCCGGCACCTCCGTGAGGTCGGAGATCTCCGCGTCGGCGTGGTAGCGCAGCGCCGCCGCCACCCCGGCAAGAGGGTGCTCGGAGACGTAGAAGCCCAGCATCTCCTTCTCGGCGGCCAGCAGGTCGGACCGGGAGATGTCGCCGGGGGTGAGCTGCTCGCCGAAGTGGCTGTAGGGCGAGACGCTGGCGTTGCTCGCTGCGTCGTCGTCGGCCTCCACTCCTGCGAACAGCGAGAACTGGCCGGCGTCCTCGGAGCGGCGGTTCGCCATGGTGGACTCGAGGACCCTGGCCGCCTGATCCGAGAGCATGAGGCCGCCCTTGGGATCGTGGACGAGGAGGGCGCTGCGCTCGACGCCGACGGAGTCGAACGCCCCGGCCCGGGCCAGCGACTCCACGACCTTCTTGTTCAGTACCGATGTGGGGACCCGGCGGGCGAAGTCGTGGAAGGAACTGAAGCCCTCTTTGCGGGAGGACACGATGCACTCGGCGACCGCCTCGCCCACGTTGCGGATGGCGGAGAGGCCGAACAGGATCTGGTCGCCTTTGGGCGTGAAATCGAGCTGCGACGAGTTGACGTCGGGGGGCAGCACCTTGATCTGCAGCGCCATGCACTCGGCGAGGTACGCACGCATACGGTCGGTGTTGGCCTTGACCGAGGTCAGCAGCGCCGCCATGTACTCGACCTGGTAGTGGGCCTTGAGCCAGGCGGTCTGGTAGGCGACGAGGGCATAGCCGTTGGCGTGGGCACGGTTGAACGAGTAGCCGGCGAAGGGCTTGATCGTCTCCCAGAGCTGCTCGGTCTCCTTGGCCGTGAGCCCCGACGCCAGGCTCCCGGAGTCGAAGGACGTCTTGGCCTTCGCCATGACCTCGCTCTTCTTCTTGCCGATGGCGTAGCGCACCATGTCCGCGGCCTCGGGGGCGAACCCTCCCACCACCTGGAGGATCTGCGTCACCTGCTCCTGGTAGACGATGACGCCGTTGGTGTCGGCGAGCACCTGTTCGAGCAACGGGTGGAGATACGTGACCGACGAGGGGTCGAGCTTGCCCTTCACGTAGCGGGGGATCTCTTCCATGGGACCCGGCCGGTACAGGGCGATCAGGGCCGCGATCTCTTCGAAGCGGTCCGGATGGAGTTGCCGCAGGAGGCGGGTCATGCCCGGCGACTCCATCTGGAAGATGCCCGGCGAGTTGCCCCGCTGCAGCAACCGGAAGACCAGCGGGTCGTCGAGGGGCGCGTTGTCGACGTCCGCCTCCTCCTTCCTGTTGTTGCGCACGTGGGCGAGGGTGTCCTCGATGACGGTCAGGTTGCGCAGGCCCAGGAAGTCCATCTTCAGCAGGCCGATCATCTCGACCACGTTCTGCTCGTACTGGGTCACGATCTCGCCCTCGGCGTCGGTGCGCTGGAGCGGCACGTGGTTGACGAGCGGCTCGCGTCCGATGACGACGCCGGCGGCATGGATCGAGTGCTGGCGGCGCAGGCCCTCGAGCTTGCGGGCCGCCTCGATCACCTGCGCCGAGATCTGGTCCTCCTCGAAGGTCTTCCGCAACTCGGCGGCGTTGGCGTAGGCGTCGTTGCGGCCGCTGCTGCGTGGCCACTCCACGTTGCGGTCGAAGCACGCCTCGAAGGGGGCGTCCTTGCCGAGGATGGCGGGCGGGTACATCTTCGCCAGGCGGTCGCCGATGGAGTACGGGAGCCCGAGCACCCTCGCCGCATCCCGGAGGGCCTGCTTGGCCTTGATGGTCGAGAAGGTGATGATCTGCGCCACCCGGTCCTCGCCGTAGCGCTCGGAGACGTAGCGGATGACCTCGCCGCGGCGACGCTCGTCGAAGTCGATGTCGATGTCGGGCATCTGCTTGCGGCCCGGGTTGAGGAAGCGCTCGAAGCCGAGCCCCCAGCGGATGGGGTCGATCTCGGTGATGCCGAGGGCGTAGGCCACCATCGACCCCCCGACGGAGCCCCGGCCCGGTCCCACCCGGATACCCTGCGACTTCGCCCACTGCACGAAGTCGGCCACGATGAGGAAATAGCCCGGGAAGCCCATCTGCTCGATGACGGAGAGCTCGTGGCGCATCCGTTCCTCGATCTCGTCGGTCACGTCGGGGTAGCGCCGCCGGACGCCCGCCTCGGTCATCTTGTAGAGGTAGCTCGCCAGGGTCTCGCCCTCGGGGACCTCGAAGTCGGGGACCAGGGCGTTGTGGAGCGGGATCTCGATGTCGCAGAGCCCCGCCACCATCAGCGTGTTCTCGACCGCCTCCGGGTACTCGGGGAACGCGAGGTCCATCTCCTCCCGGCTCTTCAGGTAGAACTGGTCGGTGTCGAAGCGCATCCGGTCGGTGTCGGCGAGCTCCTTGCCCATCTGGATGCAGAGCAGGATGTCGTGGGCGCCGGCGTCGTCCTTCTCGGAGTAGTGGGAGTCGTTGGTGGCCACGATCGGGATGCCCAGCTCCCGCCCGATCTCGGCGATCTGCACGTTGAGGGCCGGCTGCTGGGTGAGGCCCTGGTACTGGACCTCGAGGAAGTAGCGGTCGCCGAAGATCTCGCGGTACTCGGCGGCCACCCGGCGGGCCTCGTCGGGCTTGCCGGCGACGAGGTTCTTCTGGAGCTCGCCGGACAGGCAACCGGACAGGACAATGACCCCGTCGCTGTACTTCGCCAGCAGCTCCCGGTCCATGCGCGGCCTCCGGGAGCGGGAGTCGTAGCCCTCCAGGAACGCCAGCGACGAGAGCTGCATCAGGTTGCGGTAGCCGGTGGGGTTGGCGGAGAGCATCGTCAGGTGGTGGTAGGCGGTCTCCCGGTGCGCCGGGCGGTCGAAGCGGCTCCTCGGCGCGACGTAGGCCTCGATGCCGATGATGGGCTTGATGCCGGTGGCCCGGCCCTCCAGGTAGAACGGGATGGCCCCGTACATGACGCCGTGGTCGGTGAGCCCGACCGCCGGCATCCCGAGCTCCTTCGCCCGGGCGAACATCTTCGGGATGCGGCTCGCCCCGTCGAGCATCGAGTACTCCGAGTGGGAGTGGAGATGCACGAAGCTCAAGCCCTCAACCTCCTCTTATCCGGCGCCTTGAGGGGCGCCTCAGCGCTCAATTTTTTCGCGAGAATGACACTGCTGTAACTAGACCCGAGGGCAGTCTACGCCGGGGCCGAGCGGGGTGCAACAGTCGGGGCCAATATCGCGTCTACAACCTTCTTTGTGTGATTATGGATGTTTATCATCCTTTTTCACACAAAGAAGGTCTCGGCTCAGTCGGCGCACAGCCCCCTCGCCTAGAATTGCGCCTCATGGCCGAACCCACCCGCAAGCCGCCGCCGCGCAAGGCAGGAAGCGGCCAGCGCCGAAAGCCTGCCGCCGCCCCCATCGACCCCGAGAAGGTCGCCGCTGCCAAGGCCGCGAAACGGGCGGAGGCGGAAGCGGCCGCCGAGCGCAAGGCCGCCGAGGCGGCCCGGCGGGCACGCAAGCAGCGCCAGCGGGTCCTCACCTACGGCGCGATCGGGTTGGTCGTCGTGGTCATCGCCGGGCTGATCGCGCTCAAGCTCAGCAGCAAGCCCGCCGCCGACACGACCGCCGCCGTGCAGGACGCCAACCCGGCGGTGGTCGCCCAGATCACCGCCCTTCCCGTCTCGGTCCTCGACAAGGTGGGAGACGGGGGGTTCGCCCCGGACTTCCGCCTGCCCTCGGGCAACCCTCCGCCCCTGGTCAACGGCGGCCTTCCCCGCGTGCTGTACGTCGGCGGCCTGTTCTGCCCGTTCTGCGCAACCCAGCGATGGCCGATGATCGCCGCCCTGTCACGCTTCGGCACCTTCAAGGGACTTCGCTACGCGCTGTCGTCCGCCAGCGACACCCCCAAGAACATCAATACCTTCAGCTTCTCGGGCGTCACCTACACGAGCACCTACCTGTCGTTCACCCCCTTCGAGACACAGGACCGCAACCACAAGTCGCTCGACACGCTGCCCACCGCCGACGGGACGCTGGTCAACACCCTCGACAACCAGCCCACCCTGCCCCAGGGCGCGACGTCGGGCACCATCCCCTTCGTGGACATCGGCAACCGGTGGGTCCTTGCCGGCGCCAGCTACAACGCCTCCGACCTCGAGGGCAAGGACTGGGCGCAGATCGCGTCGGCCGCCACGTCGGGGACCGGGCTCGGGCAGCGCCTCGATGGGACGGCCAACTGGATGACCGCCGCGCTGTGCGCTGTGACGGGCAACAAGCCTGCCCCGGTGTGCTCGGATCCCATGATTGCCGGGCTGGAGACGCGCATCCCGGTCCAGTGACCGCACGCTGGGTGCGTGTCGCCGCCCCGCTGCTGTGCCTTGCGGGGCTCGGCGTATCTTTGTATCTCACCATCGCCCACTACAACGCCAAGGTGACCCTGGCCTGCCCGGAGACGGGGATCGTGAACTGCGCCAAGGTGACCGAGAGCCCCCAGTCCGCGATCCTGGGCGTGCCGGTGGCGCTGCTGGGCCTGCTGTACTTCGTGGCCATCACCCCCCTCCACCTCCCCGCCGCCTGGCGCAGCGAGTCGGGCCTCGTGCGCCGGGCCCGGGTTGGGGCCGCCGTCGCCGGCATCCTCATGGTGCTGTACCTGGTCTACACGGAGCTGTTCACCCTCGACGCCCTGTGCCTGTGGTGCACGGCGGTGCACGGAATCACCTTCCTGCTCTTCGTCGTCACGCTGGTGGGGACGATGCAGATGGCGCCGGAGGCGGAACTGGTCGAGGATTAAGCTCCGGCATTCTCGTGATGCCGCGCCGCCAGATTCGTCTCAAATCTTCGACCGGCCCATCGTGATGAGATCCATGTCGAGCGAGACATCCGGCTGCTTGGGAACGACCGTCTCCTGCACGAGGCTACTCAGCTGCTTGGCAATCGGGGTCAGGGCCGGATCGCCGTCACCCCAGATCTCCCCAGCCTCGAACCACCCCTGCCCGAGCTTCTTGGCCGACACTGTCAGACGCAGCCGTCCGCCGAGGATCCCCGTGAAGATAACCTCAAGCTTGCTGGGGTCCCCGTCGACGAACTGGCACGCCTGCAGGCGCCAGTCGTCGTCGATGAACGGATCGGCCGGATTGCCCTCCATATCGACATTAATGGACGTCAAAATGTGGGTGAGCTGCTCGGGAAGGGTGGCCGGGAAAACCCCCGGCCCTCGGTTGGATCTTATGGGTACTCCTTGCATCGCTCAATGGTCTGACAATTCGTGGTCCTCAGATAATCGCCATATGCCCTTAGGACATCGCCATTCCGGCGGATAACAACGACCTTGAAGGAGTATTCGTCCCTGAAGTAGGACCCGGCGGCCTTTTCAAACCGAATCGTGAGGATGGGGCCCCGCTGGGAGGTTGAAACTCGCCGCAGCGGAGGAACACGACCCGACGGTCGTGCGCCTTGACCGACCAGATCTTCTCATAGACCTTGGCCCGCTTCCCGCAGTTCGGCCCTCTGACATGGGGACGGCCTTCGATGACAAGCCGGTGGCACCAACTGGCGGCGACCACAACGACAACGACCGCCAAGATGCCAACGCAACTCCCAATTCGTCTCCCCCTCACTCTGCCCTCCTCGCTCCTGCGTCGATATGCCTTTTTCTCATCACAACACACTTCTACACTTGACAACATCAATGTAGACGTGCCGCTCGCCGTTGTCAATAGGTGCGTGCCGAGGAGCATCGATAGGATGCGAAGCGCGAAGTTGGGTGTCTATCGCGCGTATGTGCGCGATAGCTTCCCAACATCGGTCGGCTGAGCGGTGGACGGAGTTCCTGTGAGGACGAAGCGAGGGCTCGGTGTCTTAAGGAAGGACCGTCACGTCTTTCACGGCTCGGGCTCCGATCGCTGGCCCTTGACACTCAGGCTGGTCCGAAAGAGCCAACTGGCTGAGGCATAGGAATCGGGTGATGGCCCCTGTCCTTGCTGGTCTGGCGGCAAGAACCAGATGCAGAACACCGTGATGTAGGGGGCCGTCACGATTTCTGAAGGCAAACCGCCGACCGCCGTCTCGTCGGCCGTTATTGAAAACGCGCACCGAGGTTCCGAAAATCGGTTGCATTGGTACGTCGCGCTAGGGTCGGAGGTAGGCTCGCCGCTCTGTGGGTCCACGTCGCTATAGACCTTCCAGAGGACGAGTTTGGGTGGTGTGGTGGTACCAAGGACCAACGTAGCCCCTGCTGATGCGTGGACCGCGCAGGGCGCCGGCCACTCGACTGGGACCCCAGGGGATATTGTCCAGTTGCCTCGTGCTGTCACCCAATTCGAGGTGTAGAGGGAGCCCGTCATCGTGACCGGAGTGGTTCCGTCGAAAACCAACTCCACCGTCGGAGGGGCCCACGGAGCGGGTGTGGCACGGATAAGCGGAACACCAGACTTGCTCGGAGTAGTCGCGCCTCCCTCATCCGTGCTCATGGACCTGCTGTACTTGGTGAGCGCAGCGTCGCGGCTTCGAAGGCTGAGAGGTTGTCAGCTGGAGGTCTCTTCCTCGGCGCTGACGACCACCGAGGAGTCTTTCGTGTGCCACCACTCCATGATGTTGGCCGGAACAACCGCGTGTGCCATTGCGTGACGATAGGAAGGTTCTGCGAGAGCCGTAACATCTCACGAGACTCGAGACGTCGGGCTCGGCGATTCGGATGTACTCGTCCTTTCCCATGGGCCAACCGGCCTCGAGGAGAAGGTGCACAAAGTCAGCCGTCACATCCGACATGGACTCCGCCATTTGACACGGGCTCAACGTCCTCAGATCCTCGACGGCCTCATCCTGATGAGATCCATGTCGAGGGAAACATCCGGCTGGTTGGGTTCGACTGTCTCTTTTACGAGGGTACTCAGCTTTTTGGCAATCGGGGTGAGGGCCGGATCGCCGTCTCCCCCGATTACGCCGGGCTCGAACCAGCCCTGGCCAAGCTTTTTCGCCGACAGCGTCAGACGAAGCCTCCCGCCGAGGATCCCGGTGAAGATGACTTCAAGCCGGCTGGGGTCCCCGTTGACGAACTGGCACGTCTGCAGGCTCCAGTCCTCGTCGATGAACGGGTCGGCGGGGTTGCCGTCCATATCGACATACCTGGACATCAGGATCTGGGTCAGTTGCTCTGGGAGACTGACAGGGAAGACACCCGGCCCTCGTCCGGACTTCATGGGTACTCCTTGCATCGCTCAATCGTGTGACAATTGGTGGTCCTGAGATATTCGCCGTACGCCGTTATTACATCGCCATTCCTGCGGATGACAACCACTTTGAAGGTGTATTCGTCCCTGAAATACGACCCAGCCGCATTATCAAATCGAATCGTGAAGATAGGAGCGGAGTAAAGAAAGGTCGCGTTGTTTGGCTGATACTTGGGGTCGGCCCCCTGTACCGTCTGCTGCATCGCCCACATAAAGTAGTCCCGGTCCCAGCCGAGTTGGGCCGGGTGCTGCTTTGCCATGATGTGCCGCCACCCCCAGCCCTCGCTGGGGCCATTGGGAAATTCGCCGCAGCGGAGGAACACTACCCGATGGTCGTGAGCCTTGACCGACCAGATCTTGTCATAGACCTTGGCGCGCTTCCCGCAGTTCGGCCCTCCTGACATAGGGACGGCCTTCGATGACAAGCCGGTGGCACCAACCGGCGGCGACCACACGAAACTAACGGCAACGACCGCCAGGATACCGATGAAGCTCCCTATCCATCTCCCTTTCATTCTGCCCTCCTCCATCCACATTAGCTCATCACAGCACTTATCTACGCTGCTCGACCTCAATGTAGAGTAGAGACAGGACATTTGTCAATAAACACGTGAAAGAGCGTACAGAAATGTGGGGGCTTGTGAAGTTAGGCGTCTATCGCGCGTATTTGCGCGATGGGCTCCTAAGGTCGGTCAGCAGCCTGGAGTGCCTCGAGGACAGCCGCCAGGTCGGGCGGTAGCGGGTCGACGATGTCGATGGCGACCCCCGTCACCGGGTGCACGAACTGAAGGCGGTGCGAGTGCAGGAAGGGGCGCTCGAGGCCGAGTTGGCGGGCCAGGGCGTTGGCGGACTTGCCGTAGACGGCGTCGCCCACCACCGGGTGGCGGATGTGGGCGAGGTGGACCCGGATCTGGTGCGTCCGGCCCGTCCCCAGGTGGACCTCGATCAGGGTCGAGGAGCCGAAGGACTCCAGCACCTTGAACTCGGTCACGGCCTCCCGGCCCCCGGACACCACCCCCATCCTCGTGCGCTCACGGGGGGAGCGGCCCATCGGCGCCTCGATGCGGCCCGCCGGGAGGGCGAAGGTCCCTGCCACGAGGGCGAGGTAGGTCCGGGAGACCTCCCGCCCGCCCATGGCGGCCACGAGGCCCTCGTACGCCTGATCCGTCTTGGCGACGACTATCAGCCCGGAGGTGTCCTTGTCGAGGCGGTGGACGATACCGGCGCGCCCGGCCCCCGCAGCGGGAGCCAGCGGCATCCGGACGCCGAGGGCCTCGACCAACGTCCCGGAACGGTTGCCGGGGGCCGGGTGCACCACCACGCCGGGCGGCTTGACGATGACGGCCAGGTGCTCGTCCTCGTAGGCGACGGCGAAGGGGGCGGAGGTGTCCTCGGCCTGGTCGGCGGCGTCCCGCTGGAGCTGCACCGTCTCCCCGGCGGCCAGTTTGCGCGACTTGGGGGCCGGAGCGCCGTCGAGCGTGACGAGGCCCCGCTCGATCAGGCTCTGGGCCTCCCCGCGGGACAGGCCGGCCGCCGCGGCGATCCATGCGTCGAGGCGCTTGCCGGCGCCGTCCTCGCCGACCTCGAAGGACTCGGGGGGAGTCATGAGGTTTCCGACGGATGCGGCCGCACCTCGTGCAGGATCAGCAACGCCACCCCGATCACGATGGCGCTGTCGGCGAGGTTGAACGTCGGCCAGAAGTGGAAGTGGATGAAATCGACGACCCGGCCCTGTAGGCCACCAGGGGCCCGGGCCACCCGGTCGATCAGGTTGCCGAGGCCCCCGCCCGCGATCAACCCGAGCGGGAGCGGTGCCTGGCCGGACCGCAGGCCCCAGACGAGTACGCCGCCAACGATGAGGAGGGTCGCCAGAAAGAACAGCAGCGTCGATTGCGGGAGGATCCCGAAGGCGCCGCCCGGGTTGCGGGTGAGCTCGAGGTCCCAGAAACCGCCCACCGGCAGGTGGGGGCGGCCGTCGGCGAGGAGGTTGGCGGCGAGCACCTTGGACACCTGATCGACGAGGACGGTCGCTGCCGCCGTGGCTACCAGGATGGTCCGGGACCTGGCTCGATCCGGAGCGCCTACCGGCGCTCCTCGGCTTTCTTGCACTTCAGGCAGAGCGTCACGTGCGGCAGGGCCTTGAGCCGGGCCGACTCGATGGGCTGGCCGCAGGACTCGCAGGTCCCGTAGCTGCCCTCCTCGATCCTGTGGAGGGCGCGGTCGGTCTTGGAGCGCAGATCGGTGACGTTGTTGGCGATGGAGAACTCCTTTTCGCGCTCGAAGGTGAACGAGCCGGCGTCGGCGAAGTCCTCGTCATAGCTGACCTCGCCCGACATCTCGGACTGGGACAGGCCGGTGGCCGATTCCTCGATGGCCGTGAGCTGGTTCTGGAGTTCCTCGCGCTGCTCCATGAGGCGCTTGCGGATCGTGCCGAGGGAGTCCTTGTCGTAGTTCCCCTTCTTGACCACTTTGACGGCGTCCTTGGCCGGTGGCGTCTTGGCCGCCGCCGCGGCCGCGGCCGGGCGCCGCGTGAGAGCAGCCTTGGCCGGGGCCGTGGCCTTGGCCGCCGGCTTGGCCGGGGTGGGCGTCGCCGCAGCCTTGGCGGGGGCCTTCTTGGCCTTCACCGCCGCCTTCGGCCCGGCCTTCCCCTTCGCCGAAGCCGGAGCCGCAGCCGCAGCCGGAGCCGCGGGCGCAACCGGAGGCGCAGACTTGCCGGACGCCTTCGCTTTTGCAGCGGACGCCTTCGCCTTGGACTTGGTGACGGCGGGGCGAGCCGGCGTGGTCGCCTTGCCTTTGGGACTTCCCGACGCCTTGCTTGGCATGTCGTTCCCGATTCGAAAGTACGAGCAGTGGGGTTGGATGGGGGTGGTCTGCGCCGGGTTCAGGGCGTAAAATTCGGCGAACCTTACCACTAACCCCCATTTCCGTCAAGATCATCGGGTGAGATTTTTGGTCCTCCCCACCGGGCGTTCCTACCTGTCTGCCGAGAGGGGTGCGAGGGCCGCCATTATGGCCCCAAGGGCGGTGGTTGCGTCAACGCCCTCCACGCGGACCCGCTTGTTGCGGCTCTGCTCCCCCGACACCAGCGTCAGCCGGCCCCGGGGCACGCCGAGCGCCCCGGCCAGGAGGTCGAGCAGCGCCTGGTTCGCCTTCCCTTCGACCGGCGGTGCCTTCACCTTCGCCTTCAAGGCGCCGCCGTGCATGCCGATCAGGGCGGATCGGGCGGCCTTCGGCTGGCAGAAGACCGAAAGCTCGACGCCGCCGGGGACCTCCCGCACTGCCGCGCTCAGATCCGGGCTCATACCGCCTGTAGAGTAGTTGCGCACATGGATCTTCCCTTTTCTCCTGTCTCATCCCAGGTGAGCTTCCCCGAACTCGAGCGGCGGATCCTTGCCTACTGGGCCGAGCACGACATCGTCGCGCGCGGCCTTACGCGCAACGAGGGCGCCGAGGAGTGGGTCTTCTACGAGGGCCCCCCCACCGCCAACGGCCGCCCGGGCGTCCACCACGTGGAGGCCCGGATCTTCAAGGACATCTTCCCGAGATTCCACGCGATGCGCGGCCGCTACGTCCACCGCAAGGCGGGCTGGGACTGCCACGGCCTGCCGGTCGAGCTGCAGATCGAAAAGGAGCTCGGCTTCCACCGCAAGGCCCAGATCGAGGAGTACGGGATCGAGCGGTTCAACGCCCTCTGCCGGGAGTCCGTGCTGCGCTACGTCGCCGACTGGGAACGGCTCACGGAGCGCATCGGCTTCTGGATCAATATGGACGACGCCTACATGACGATGAAGCCGGAGTACGTCGAGAGCGTCTGGTGGAGCCTGAAGACCCTCTACGAAGCCGGCCTGCTCTTCCAGGACTACAAGTCGGTGCCGTACTGCCCACGCTGTGAGACCGCGCTCTCCGACCACGAGCTCAACTACCCGGGGTCCTACCGCACCGTCACCGACCCGAGCGTCTACGTGCGGTTCCCACTCGAGGACGCACCCGGTGACCTGCTGGTCTGGACGACGACGCCGTGGACGCTGCCCTCCAACCTGGCGGCCGCCGTCAATCCCGACGTGACGTATGCCCTCGTCGCCTGGGGCCACGAGCGGCCCGTGATCCTCGCCGAGGACCTCGTCGAGAAGGTGCTGGCGCCCGGCGCCCGGATCATCGAGACGATGCGCGCCGACCAGCTCGTGGGGAAGCGCTACACACCGCCGTTCCGCTTCGTTGAGCCCGACAAGCCTGCCTGGTTCGTCATCGCCGAGGACTACGTCACGACAACGGACGGCACCGGCATCGTGCACATCGCCCCGGCCTTCGGCGCCGAGGACCTGGACGCGGGGCGGCGCCACGGACTGCCGTTTGTCAACCTCGTCGATCCCTCGGGCCACTTCGTGCCGGAGGCGGGACCGTTCGCAGGGATGTGGGTGAAGGACGCCGACGAGGCGGTGGTCGCCGACCTGGACTCCCGCGGCCTGCTCTTCAAGGTCGAGCCCTACGAGCACAACTATCCGCACTGCTGGCGCTGCGGCACCCCGCTGATCTACTACGCGAAGAGCTCCTGGTTCGCCCGGACGACGGCCAAGCGGGAGGAGCTGCTGGCGGAGAACGAGAAGACGAACTGGCACCCTGAGTCCATCAAGCACGGGCGGTACGGCGACTGGCTGGCCAACAATGTCGACTGGGCGCTCTCGCGCGACCGCTACTGGGGGACGCCGCTGCCGATCTGGCGTTGCCCCGAGGGGCATGAGACCTGCATCGGCTCCCGCGCCGACCTCTCCGCGCTGGCCGGGCGGGATCTCTCGGACCTCGACCCGCACCGCCCGTTCGTCGACGAGGTGACCTTCCCCTGCCCCGCCTGCGGTGCGACGGCGACGCGGACCCACGAGGTCATCGACGCCTGGTACGACTCGGGATCGATGCCCTTTGCCCAGTGGGGCTACCCCCACCAGAACGAGGAGGTCTTCAAAAAGCGGTTCCCGGCCGACTTCATCTGCGAAGGTCTCGACCAGACCAGGGGCTGGTTCTACTCGCTCATGGCCATCTCCACGCTCGTCTTCGGGCAGAACTCCTACCGGGACGTGCTGTGCCTCGGGCTCATGGTGGACGAAGAAGGCAAGAAGATGAGCAAGAGCCTGGGGAACATCATCGATCCGTGGACGCTGCTCGAGTCCCAGGGGGCCGACGCCCTCCGCTGGTACCTGTTCACGAGCGGGTCGCCGTGGGCCAACCGCCGCCTCGGCCCGACGGTGATCGACGAGTTCCTGCGCCGCTACCTGCTCACCCTGTGGAACACGTACTCGTTCTTCGTGACCTACGCCAACCTCGACGGCTTCGACCTTGCGATGCCCGCCGTACCGGTGCCCGAGCGCCCCGAGCTCGACCAGTGGATCATCGCCGAGCTGCACGACACGATCCGCGACGTCACCGACGCCCTCGAGAACTACGACGCCCTGGCCGGCGGGCGCCGGCTGGACGCCTTCGTCGACGACCTCTCCAACTGGTACGTGCGGCGCAGCCGCCGGCGCTTCTGGCGATCCGGCGACGCCGGTGACGGCGGCGACAAGGCCGCCGCCTACGCCACCCTGCACGAGTGCCTGGTGACGGTCGCCAAGCTGACGGCGCCGTTCACCCCCTTCATCGCCGAGGAGATCTTCACCAACCTTCACCGGGCCGAGAGCGTGCACCTCGAGAACTGGCCCACCTACGACGAGGGGCTGATCGACCAGGGGCTCCTGGAACGGATGCGCCTGGCCCGCCAGCTCGTCGCCCTCGGCCGGGCCGCCCGGGCGAAGGCCAAGGTGAAGACCCGCCAGCCGCTGCCGAAGGCCCTGGCCGTGGTGCCGGCGGCCGAGCGCGCCGACGTGGCCGCCCTGGCCCGCCTGGTCGCCGACGAGCTGAACGTCAAGGAACTGGAGCTTGTCGAGTCACTGGAACAACTGGTCCAT
>JAOPZY010000135.1 GCA_025963875.1 Actinomycetota bacterium | reverse complement strand
CATGCTCGGCACCCAGGGGGCCGAGGCGATCACCGCCCAGGAGGTCGCCGACGCACTCGGCACGATCCCCTACGAAGTCGTCTGCGGCATCGGCGCCCGTGTGCCGAGGGTCTACAGGGGGGTCCAGGGGGGAGCAGCAGCCCGCTGAGCGGAGCGAGGCGGACAAGCTGCGAATCCCCCCTGGCTCGTGGCCCGGTCCGGAGGAGCGGTCCACGAGTGGAAGGGTAAAAGCCTCTGACGGAATGGACCGACCCTCCACCCAGGGCACTAGGTATTATGGCGGTGCTTTTCGTCCCAAATCCGTCCACGAAATGGGCGAATGGGACTCGGGGGGAAGGTGGGGTTGACAGCCCCTCACTGGGCGCCGCGGGCGAGCGCGACGGGGCACTGCGGTTTTTTCTGAGGAAGTCTGGAGGCGGTCCGTGACGTGGCAGACGTTGGCTGAGGCCCGTGACGAAGCGCTCGGCTGCACCAAGTGCCGGCTTGCCGGAGGCCGTACCCAGGTGGTGTGGATGGACGGCAACCCCGAGGCCCCCCTCATGTTCGTGGGCGAGGCCCCCGGTTTCCACGAGGACCGGCAGGGCCTGCCCTTCGTCGGGGCGGCCGGCCAGCTGCTCGACACGATGCTCGGCTCGATCGGGCTCGACCGGAGCCGGTGCACGATCTGCAACGTCATCAAATGCCGGCCTCCGGGCAACCGGGACCCCATGCCCGACGAGATCGAGGCCTGCCGGCCATACCTCGAGGCGCAGCTTCGTTTCATCAAGCCCCGGGTCGTCGTCACCCTCGGCAATTTCGCCACCCGGTTCGTCCTGGCCAAGCAGGTCTCGATCTCCCGGGTACGGGGTCAGCGCTTCGAGATCGAGGTCCCGCCCGGGCAGGGACGGGTCGTGACGGTGATCCCGACGTTCCACCCCGCGGCGGTCCTGCACGGCGGCGGCAACGCCTCACCGGCGTTCAAGGCCCTGCAGGACGACTTCCGGCTCATCGCCTCGGTGCTGGCGGAGCCGGTACCGGAGGCGCCCGCGGAGGCGCCGGCGGTGGAGACCGCCGAGCAGGAAGCGCTCTTCTAGCCTGCCGTGTTCCACAACCACCGCAACCTCGCCATGGAGTCCCGGTCCCCGGAGGAGACCCGGCGCCTCGCTGTGGCGCTCAGCCCTCTGCTGCACCCGGGCGACGTCGTCTCGCTCGGCGGCGACCTCGGTGCAGGAAAGACGACGTTCGTCCAGGGCCTCGCCGTGGGCCTGGGCATCTTGGAGCGGGTGACCAGTCCGAGCTTCGTGCTGCTGAAGGAGTACCTCGGAGGCCGCTACCCGCTCGTCCACATGGACGTCTACCGGCTCGAGCGGATGCAGGAGGTCGTCGACCTCGGCTATGACGAGTTCCTGGACCCGTCCCATATCGTCGTCGTGGAATGGGGTGACATGGTGGAGCCCCTCCTGCCCAAGGAGCACCTCTCGATCCAGATGAGCTACGGGGACGGGGATTCCCGCCGGGAGATCGTCCTGCAACCGCGCGGCTCCCAATGGGAACTGAGGATGCAGACGGTGCGCGTCCTGATCGAGGAGCTGTTCTCGGTGGACCGGGACGACCTGTTCTACCCACCGGGCTCCCCGCCCGATCCGCCGCCCCAGGAGCTGCTCTAGATGCTGGTGCTCGGCATCGAGACCTCGACGCCGCAGGCTTCGGTCACCATCGGGTCCGAGCAGGGCATCATCGGCTCGTGCACGATCTCGCGCGGCGCCGCCTACGGCGAGTTCCTCCTCCCGGCAGTCGAGTTCCTCATGCACCAGTCCGGCCTCACCTACCGGCAGCTCTCCGCCGTGGCCGTCGGGCTCGGGCCGGGCCTGTTCACCGGGATGCGCGTCGGCGTCACGACCGCCAAGACGCTTGCCCAGGCCCTGTCGGTACCCATCATCGGGGTTCCGTCCCTGGACCTCCTGGCCTTCGACGCCCGGTACACGCCCAAGGTCATCTGCCCCGTTCTCGACGCCAAGCGCAGCGAGGTCTTCTTCGCCTTCTACCGGCAGGTGCCGGGCGGCGTGACCCGTCTGAGCGACTACCAGGTGGGTCCGCCCGAGCGCCTCGCCACGGAGTTCGACGCCCAGGGCTCCGACGTGCTCGCCATCGGCAACGGCGCCCTGCTGTACCGTTCTAAGCTGGAAGAGTCGGAGAGGGTGGAGATCGGAACCATGACGCACGCATTTCCCAGGTCCGCTGCGCTGATCGACCTTGCGCTTCCCCGCATCGTCAGGGAGGACTTCGACCGCCTCTACGACATCGAGCCGCTCTACATGCGACGCACGCAGGCCGAGATCAACTGGGAAGCCCGGAGTCTGAAGCCGTGAGCGCCCTCATGCGCCAGCCCGGCCTCGACCCCTCGGAGGTGGAGCTCGCCGCCATGCGCCGGCGCCACCTGCGCCAGGTGCTGCGCATCGAGTCGCAGGTGTATCCCCGGCCCTGGAGCGCGGCCCTGTTCCTGCAGGAGATGACCCGCAAGTCGGACCGGGTCTACCTCGTGGCTCGCTGGGACGCCCAGGTGATCGGCTACGGCGGCGTCATGCTGGCCCCCCCCGAGGCCCATATCACCACGATCGCCGTCGACCCGGCCTGGCACCGCAACCACGTCGGGACCAAACTCATGCTCGGCCTCATCGACGCAGCCGCCGCCAAGGGGGCCCGGTCGGTGTCGCTCGAGGTCCGCAAGTCCAACCTGGGAGCGCAGCGGATGTACGAGCGTTTCGGCTTCCGTCCGGTCGGCGTCCGGCGGGGCTACTACGTCGAGACCGGCGAGGACGCCATCGTGATGTGGGTGGAGGGCATCGACCTCCCGAAGTACAGGGAGGTCCTCGACGGCCTCCGGGCAGCGGCGAGAGGAGACGGGGGCAACGACCGTGTCTGAGCCGGCTCCCAACGCCTCCTGGGCGATCCCGACCTCCGGCCCCGCCCCCTGGACGCTGTCGGTGCCCGACGTCTCGTTCGCCGAGCCCCTGGTCGAAGAGCTGGAGCTCACCACGGCGGGCCTGGAGCCAGCGACGCTGCCGCACCCCAGGGAAACGGTCCCCGACTCGCCCGAGACGCTCATCCTCGCCATCGAAACGTCGTGCGACGAGACCTCGGCGGCGGTGCTGCGCGGCGACCGGACGATCCTGGCCAACGTCGTCTCCTCGCAGTCGGCCCTGCACGAGCGCTACGGGGGCATCGTGCCCGAGCTCGCCTCCCGGGCCCACGTCCAGGCGATCAATCCGGCGTTGGCCGAGGCGCTCCGCCAGGCCGATGTGACGTTCTGGGACCTGGACGCCGTTGCCGTCACGCTCGGGCCCGGCCTCATGGGGTCGCTGGTGGTCGGCGTGGCCGCTGCGAAATCGCTGGCGGCACTCCTCGAGGTCCCCCTGATCGGGGTCAACCATCTGGAGGCACACATCTACGCGAACTTCATCGAGCACCCCGAGGCCTCGCTGCCGGCGCTGGCGCTGATCGTCTCCGGGGGCCACACGCTGCTGGTCGAAATGACGGACCACGGCATGTACGAGGTCCTTGGCGAGACACTGGACGATGCGGCCGGGGAGGCCTTCGACAAGGTGGCCCGCTATCTGGGCCTGGGGTACCCGGGTGGTCCGGTCGTGGACCGCCTCGCCGCCGAGGGCAATCCCAAGGCCATCCCGTTTCCCCGTCCGATGCTGAACGAGGGCTACGACTTCTCGTTCTCGGGGCTGAAGACCGCAGCCCTCACCTACGTGGACCGGGAGCGGCGGGCGGGCAGGGAGCCGAACGTTGCCGATATCTGCGCCTCGTTCCAGGCTGCGGTCGTTGACGTGCTGGTGACCAAGACCGTCCGGGCCGCGGTGGACAACGAGATCCCCACGGTGCTGCTCTGCGGCGGCGTCGCAGCCAACTCGCAGCTGCGAGCGTCGCTGGAGGTGGCCTGCACGGCGGCCGAGATCAAGGTCTACCACCCGTCGATGGCCCTCTGCACCGACAATGCGGCCATGGTGGCCGGCTGCGGGTACCACCGGTACCGGCGGGGGATCCGTACCAGCCTCGACGCCGCCCCGGACCCCAGTTTCCCCATCACGTAGGACTTCTCCGCGACCGGTTGACGCTCAGCGGGCGCCTCGGTTAGCATGCGAATTAGCACTCTCAATCCGTGAGTGCTAATTCACAATAAGAGTTGGAGGTGTTCGATGAAGCTGCGACCACTCGGTGACCGGGTGCTCGTCCGCCCCGACGACAGCGACAAGCCGCTGCCCTCGGGTCTCGTGATCCCGGACACCGCTAAGGAGAAGCCCCAGGAGGGCATCGTCCTCGGCGTCGGCCCAGGCGGGTTCCACGATGGCGTACGCGTGCCCCTCGATGTCAAGGAGGGCGACCGGGTCGTCTACTCCAAGTACGGAGGGACCGAAGTCATCGTCGAGGGAGAGGACCTTCTCATCCTCGCGGAGCGGGACATCCTCGGCGTCGTCGGCTAGCCAGCCGTTTGCAGCGCAGGGGCCCCGCCAGCGCGGGGCCTTTTCGCGTCCTCGGCTCACCGGGTTCGC
Source organism: Actinomycetota bacterium (assembly GCA_025963875.1). Taxonomy (GTDB): domain Bacteria; phylum Actinomycetota; class CADDZG01; order JAHWKV01; family JAOPZY01; genus JAOPZY01. The sequence goes on along the minus strand of JAOPZY010000135.1, from coordinate 36,712 downwards.
CGGCCTGGGGCTCCGACCACCCGGCTTAGCTCGCGTCCGAACCAGGCTCGTTGGCCGGGTGAGTCGCCCCAGGTCCGGCGACCCGGTTCGCTCGGTGCGTACAAAACCCGGAACCTTCTGTGAGTAAAAAGTGCTGCTCTACACCGTTTTTTACTCAAGAACGTCTAGAAGAGCGCGCCCTACAGGTAATTTCGGGGGTTTCGCGGGGTCCCGTTGATGCGGACCTCGAAGTGCAGGTGCGGCCCGGTGCAGTACCCGGTGCAGCCCACGAGCCCGATCTCCTCGCCGGCGCTCACGTGGCCCCCCGTGACGATCTTGCGGCTCATGTGCGCGTACAGCGTGGCGACGCCGCCGCCGTGGTCGATGATCGTGCAGATCCCGTACCCCGTGCCGCAGGAGACGCCGGCCACCATCCCGTCCCTGGCGGCACGGATCGGCGTGCCAGTGGGGGCCAGGATGTCGATGCCGTAGTGGAACCCTCCGCCGCGGGGGCCGAAGGGGGATCCCATCGGACCCTTCACGGGCCAGGAGAGCCCGCTGGGCGAGACGGTGTCGGGCCCGTGGGAGATCTGAGGGTTGTTGGCGAGGGCGTTGGTCAGGGCGATCGACTGCCGTTCGAGGTCGTTCTCGGCCTTCTGCTCGGCGGCGATCTCGGCGTTGACGGCATCGAGGGCAGCGCTGCGCTGGCCGCGGGCACTGGTGAGCAGGTCGGCCCGGGAGCGCAGGGACCCCTCCTTGGCGTGGAGGGCGTCGGTGGTCTTCGCCAGGTCCTGCTTCTCGACGGCCACCGCATCGCGCAGGCGGGCGGACTGGACGATGACCTTGGAGTCGAGATCCGCCGCCACCTGCCAGACGACCGTTTTGCGCATGAAGTCGCTGATGGAGTTGGCCGAGAGCAGGCTCGAAAGGGAACTGGCAGGGCCGCCCATGTAGATGCTCCGGGCACGGGCGTCGGCAGCGGCGTGGGCCCCCTGGTACTGCGCCTCCAGCTGGGCGATCCTGGCGTCGTCGGTGCGGATGGTGGACTCCAGATCGGCGACCGCCCGGGTATCGACCCCGACCTGTTTGTCCAAAGCGCCGATCTGCTTGTCGAGGGCCTTGACCTGCGCCTGGATCTTCGCCGCCTCTCCCTTGGACTGCGCCAGCTTCTGCTGGATGGCGGCAAGCTGCTTGCGCGTCTGGTCGAGCTGACTTTGGTCGTTGCTTGCCTCGGAAGGGGCAGGGCCGAGCAAGGGGCCGAGCAGCACGAGTGCGAGCCCTAGGACGATCGAGCGCCGGACAATGCTGCGAGCCGACGCTCGCGTGCGCGCAAAATCAAACGGGAGCGACATGCGGGGGGCAGGCTAACGGGACGCCGCGACGGGTGTCAACTTTACGACAACCTGCTCCCCGGGATGCTTACACCGCTGTGATAGCCTCGATGGAAGAGCCCGTTGCGCCTGTGTCGCAGTGTCTGGCGGGTGTGTCCACGCCAAGCGGGGCCTCAAGAACGGTGACCGGACTGCATGCCGACTTTGCACAAGTACGTGGGCGAGAGCACCGCGGCCGTCTTCTTGATCCTGTTCGTGTGGGGCACAATCCAATGGATCCGCAACAAGAATCCCGGCAGGTACTTCTGGGGCCTCCTCGGGCTTGGCCAGGTGCTGCTCGGGGTGCAGATTCTCTTCGGCGTGATCCTGCTCGCGATGGGCAAGTCCAGAGTCTGGCTCCATTACTCCTACGGCCTTTTTTCCGTGTTCGCCCTCTATGCCGCCCACCGCATCTCGAAAAGGTTCGAGGGCGTGGAATGGGCGGTTTTCGCAGTAGCCAGTGCAATCGTCTTCGGTCTTCTGGTTCGCGCCTATATGACCGGAATAGCCGGCTAGAGACCGACATCACCTAGGGGAGGGTCCAGCATGGATCTTGAGATCGGCATTGCAAAGACGGCCCGGAGGGCCTACGGCTTCGACGACATCGCGATTGTCCCGTCCCGGAGGACCCGGGATCCGCACGACGTCGATCTCTCCTGGGAGATCGACGCCTACCGCTTCGACATCCCGCTGCTCGCTGCCGCGATGGACGCGGTTGTCTCGCCGGCCTCCGCCGTCGAGATCGGCCGGCTCGGCGGCCTCGGCGTCCTGAACCTGGAAGGGCTGCAGACGCGCTATGAGGACCCCGACGCCGTCCTGGAGGAGATCGCCTCCGCCCCCCAGGACACCGCCACCAGGCGCATGCAGGAGCTGTACCAGGAGCCGATCAAAGAGGAGCTGATCCACAAGCGCATCGGACAGATCAAGGAGTCGGGGGTCACCGCTGCGGCCAGCCTCACGCCGCAGAACGTCGCCCGGTACGCCAAGCTCGTCCTCGACGCGGACCTCGACATCCTCGTGATCCAGGGCACGGTCGTCTCCGCTGAGCACCTGTCGTCGCGCACCGAGCCCCTCGACCTGAAGAAGTTCATCGCCACGTACGACCTGCCGGTCATCGTCGGCGGCTGCGCCTCGTACCCCGCCGCCCTGCACCTCATGCGCACCGGAGCGGTGGGTGTCCTCGTCGGGGTCGGCCCCGGTGCCGCCTGCACCTCCCGGCAGGTGCTCGGGATCGGGGTGCCCCAGGCGACGGCCATCGCCGATGTGGCGGCAGCCCGGATGCGCCACCTCGACGAGACCGGCCGCTACGTCCAGGTCATCGCCGACGGCGGGATGCGCACCGGTGGCGACATCGCCAAGGCCATCGCCTGCGGGGCCGACGCCGTCATGATCGGCTCCCCGCTCACCCGGGCGGTCGAGGCCCCCGGCCGCGGCTACCACTGGGGGATGGCGAGCTTCCACTCCTCGCTGCCGCGAGGCGTGCGCGTGGCATCGGGCGCCCTGGGGACGCTCCGGGAGATCCTGCTCGGCCCGGCCCAGGTCAACGACGGCACGATGAACCTCTTCGGAGCGCTCCAGTTCTCGATGGCCACCTGTGGCTACGCCTCGATCAAGGAGTTCCAGAAGGCTGAGATCGTCATCGCCCCGGCCATCACCAGCGAGGGCAAGCACCTCCAGCGCCAGCAAGGAGTGGGCCAGGGGGCCTGATCCCGATGTCGGACTTCGACACGGTCCTGGTCGTCGATTTCGGCGCCCAGTACGCCCAGCTCATCGCCCGGCGGGTCCGGGAGTGCCGGGTGCGCTCCGAGATCGTCCCCGCCTCCATCTCCGCCGAGGAGGTCCGGCGGCGTGCCCCCAAGGGAATCATCCTCTCGGGCGGCCCCCGCAGCGTGTACGAGCCCGGCGCCTACCAGGCCGATCCGGGCATCTTCGCCCTCGGCATCCCCGTGCTCGGCATCTGCTACGGCCACCAATTGATGGCGAAGACCCTGGGGGGCGACGTCGCCCGGGCCGAAGCGGGGGAGTTCGGTCGAACGGCGGTTTCCGGGGGATGTGGCCTTCTCTTCGAGGGCCTGGCCGCCGAGCAGACCGCCTGGATGAGCCACAACGACGCAGTCGTCGCTCCGCCCGAGGGGTTTCGGGCGACCGCTGCCAGCCCCGCCTCGCCGGTCGCCGCGATGGAGGACCTGGAACGCGGCCTCTTCGGGGTCCAGTTCCACCCCGAGGTCGCCCATACCCCCAACGGGCTGGAGCTGATGAAGAACTTCCTGTACCGGGCCTGCGACTGCCTCCCCGCCTGGACGCCCACGGGGGTCATCGAGAGCGCCATCGAGGCGATCCGGGCCAAGGTGGGCGATCACCGGGTGGTCTGCGGGCTCTCCGGGGGTGTCGACTCCGCGGTGGCGGCTGCCCTGGTCCACCGTGCGGTCGGGGACCGGCTCACGTGCATCTTCGTCGACCACGGCCTCCTGCGGGCCGGGGAGGCGGAGCAGGTGGTGGACACCTTCGGCGGCCACCTCTCGACCAACCTCGTGCACATCAAGGCCGCCGACCGGTTCCTCGAGCGCCTCGCCGGTGTGGAGGACCCGGAGCGCAAGCGCAAGGTCATCGGCATCGAGTTCATCCGGGTCTTCGAGGAGGCTGCCCTGGAGATCGCCGGCGACAGCGGCGCCGCACCCTTTCTCGTGCAGGGGACGTTGTATCCCGACGTCATCGAGTCCGGGGGCTCCAGCGGCGTGGCGGCCCGGATCAAAACCCACCACAACGTGGGCGGGCTCCCCGACGACATGACCTTCGAGCTGATCGAGCCGCTGCGGGACCTGTTCAAGGACGAGGTCCGCAAGGTCGGCGAGGAGCTGGGCCTGCCGGAGGAGATCGTCTGGCGCCAGCCCTTCCCGGGACCGGGCCTCGCGGTGCGGATCCTCGGCGAGGTCACGCCCGAGCGGCTCGAGATGGTCCGGGCCGCGGATGCGATCGTCGTCGGCGAGCTGCACCGGGCGGGGCTGTCGCGGCGGATCTGGCAGTCCTTCGCGGTCCTGCTCCCGGTGCGGACGGTGGGCGTCATGGGTGACGAGCGGACCTACGGCAACGTCGTCGCCGTCCGGGCGGTCGAGTCCGAGGACGCCATGACCGCGGACTGGGCACGCATCCCGGCCGAGGTCCTCGACACCATCGCCGGGCGCATCGTCGCCGAGGTCCCCGGCGTCAACCGGGTCGTGTACGACATCTCGTCGAAGCCCCCGGCGACGATCGAGTGGGAGTGATTCCCTCCCGGTGAAGCGGCGCACAGTTAAGTAGCGTGGATCCGGTCCTCAGCCGCCTGCTCGGCGAACGGGCTTGTCATCTCCCTTTGACGCCACTGGCCAGGTGGAACTCCGTGGTGGCGACGGAACGCCGCCGCGAAAGCGTAGGGCGAGGCATAGCCGGTCCGTGCGCCGATCTGCGCGAGCGTCAACTCGCCGGCACGCAGATGATCTCGTGCCAGCGTCATGCGCCACTCGGTCAGGTACTGCATAGGCGCCTGACTGAGCGCGAGCTGAAAGATCCGTGCGAACGCAGCGCGTGACAGCCCGCTGACAGCTGCCAGCTCCGGCACCGTCCACGCGCGGGCGGCGTCGGCATGCATTGCGCTCAAGGCTGGGCCGAGCCTCGGATCGGCCGAAGCCTGATACCAGCGGGGCGCATGCTCGCTTCGCTGGAAACACGCGCGAATCGCGAGCACCAGCAGGACATCCAGAAGTCTGTCGAGCACAGTCTGTTGACCGGGCGCGGAGGCGGCGAGCTCGGATGACAACAGACCGATGACGTCGTGCAATGGGTCGTCCGCCGCGGCCGACAGACTCAGGATCGGTGGAAGAGCTTCCAGTAGCCCTCGGCCGACGTCGCCTGAGAGCACGTATGCCCCGCAGAGGAACACGTTTGCGCCATGAGCCGAGGCGCGTTCGTCATCTGCGTGGCGTGCCTGGAACTGCTCAGGCGGCAGGCAGGCGGCGTTGGGCTTGTGAGCTATGAAGTGATCGGGGCCGCCGCGGACGAGCGCCACGTCACCGGGCGCGAGCTCCAGCGGAGATCGCGGATCGTCGAGCCATAACCACAGACGCCCCTGGATGACCGCGTGCACGGCCAACTGGATCGTGCCAGGTAGGCGTAGGCCCCATGGAGGTTGTGCGACTGACCGCGCGAAGACGCCGCCCGAGGCGCGAGCCCTCACAAGATGAGCTTGCAGAACGTCCACCGCATGAGCGTCCTACACAATGAATGAAGCGTCAAGCGCATTGATTCGCTTCCATGGACCCCTGTACGCTCAAGATATGACGAACGCTCCTTCCGACACCCTCGTGCTTGCGGGCACAGGCAAGACTGGCTCTCGGCTCGCCGCGAAACTCGCGAAGCTCGGTCTCAGCGTCCGCACCGCCGCACGCAACGGCGCCGATGTCCACTTCGACTGGGACGATGCAACGACCCATCGGGCCGCTTTGCAGGGGGTCGACCGCCTCTACCTGGTCGCGCCGGTCATGCGAACGGACTTCGCTGACCAGGTAGCGACCTTCCTCGATCTTGCGGAGGCCGCTGGCGTGCGTCACGTCACGTATCTGAGCGCCTACGGCATCGACCAGGCCCCGCCGCAGGTCGCCCTGCGAGCCGTCGAGCTCGACCTCATCGGCCGCGGCGCCTTCACCCATTCCATCCTGCGTCCCGCTTGGTTCATGCAGAACTTCAGCGAAACCTTCCTCAAGCCCGTCGACGGTGTTATCACGGTACCTACGGCTGACGGCTCGGAGGCGTTCATCGACGCCGAGGACATCGCCGCGGTAGCCGCCGAGACTCTGGCCAGCCCGGATGCTCATGCCGGCGCCGCATACGCGCTCACCGGCTCTGAGGCGATCACGGTGAGCGAGGCCGCCGAGGTCATCGCTGGCGTTACCGGAAAACCGCTGAAGCACAACGACATCGACCGCGACGTGTGGATCCAGGGCAGCGTGGCGGCTGGCGTGCCCGCCGAGTACGGCGAGGTGCTGCGGATGTTGACAGAGACCATCGCCTCCGGAATGGGCTCCCGGCCGAACGACAACGTCCAGAAGGTCACTGGAGCGCCGCCGATCAAGTTCGCTGACTTCGCCCGGCGAACCGCGCAGGCGTGGACATAGACGGGCCCATCGTGACGACGACGATCACCGACCTCGACGACTTCAAGGCGCTCGACCCGTTCTTTCGCATCATCGAGCAGGGCCTCGATGGCATTGCCGATGGTGGGCACTTCTTCGACCTGCTGGCCGAGGACGTCATCTTCGACTACATCATCACGACCCCCGGCTACCCAAGGCACGTCGAGGGCCGCAAGGCCGTCGCCGAGCTCTACCGCCCGTACGGAACCATGATCGTCCTGGACCGATGTCATGACCTCGCGGTCCATCACGACATCAAGACCGGCGTCGTCGTGCTCGAGTACGCTTCCGAAGGCCGAGTCGTTTCGACCGGGGCCCCGTACACCAACCGGTACGTCTCGGTACTCACGATCACCGATCGCAAGGTCACTCACTGGCGCGACTACCTCGACCCCGTGGCGGTCTTCGACGCGCTCGGATGGCCGTCACGTTGATGGACGGCGCGAGCGTTCGAATGTAGGCCCGGACCGTGAGTCCGGGCCTACGCTATCCTTTCGCAACCGCTCCAAAATCACCCGGAAGGTCGCAGCCAATGACCGGCACCACCGAGTGGGAGTAGAAGAGCTCCAGGCCTACCAGGCCCCCTCGCCGGGACCGCTGCTCGCCATGTGGCGCTTCCCCTTCGGCTGTCACCTCGCGGTAAGCCAGATCGGCGGCGAGCCAGCGGTCGTCTCGGTGGGCGCCCGCAACACCCTGACCCTCTGGGATCCCACCGGCAAGCGGCCGTCTCGGTCGTTCCCCGGCCACACCGGCCTGGTGTGGGCTGCGGCCGTTGGCTGGATCGGCCAGGCGCCGGTGCTCGTCTCGGGAGGCGGCGACTCCACCGTCCGGGTGTGGAACGTGACCGGCGACGAGCCCCCCATCGTCCTTACCGGCCATGTCGACACCGTCCGGGCCGTGGCCGTGGGAACGCTGTGGCGAGGCCCGGTGGCCGTCTCGGGTGGCGACGACCGGACCGTCCGGGTGTGGGACCTCACCGGGCAGCAGCCACCGGTGGTGCTCCAGGGCCACCCCGGCGTGGTGTCGGCGGTCGCCATCGGCAGCATCGACGGGAACGACGTCGTTGCCTCCGGGGCGGCGGATCAAACGGTGCGGGTGTGGGACCCCACCGGCGGGCGCTCGCCGAGGGTCCTGCGGGGCCACGGGGCGCCGATCTGGGGCGTGACGGTGGGCGTCCTCGACCAGGTCCCCGTGGTCGTCTCGGGGGCCGCCGACGACACCGTCCGGGTGTGGGACGGCCGCAGCGGGAAGACGCTTGCCGTCCACCACGCCGGCCGAGAAGTCGTCGCCTGCGCGTTCGCCCCCGACCCCGACGGCCCCCCCGGCACGGCCCGCATCCTGAAGCTGGAGCGCCCGGTGACCTTCAGCGGCAACCCCTGGGCCTCCCTGGCCTGACCGCGTACCTGGCGGCCGCCGAACTTAGGAGCACAACGCGCACATGCGCGCGAAAGGCGACTATCATCCGGCGGCTCCGGCCTTCCCGGGTAGCCCCAGTGGATAATCGAGGTATGGAACAACTCGCCCTCGCCGCCAACGACGACGACCTGCTCGGGGACCTGAACCCCGCCCAGCGGGAGGCTGCCATGCACCACGACGGCCCCCTGCTCGTCGTCGCGGGGGCCGGGAGCGGCAAGACGGCCGTCCTCACCCGGCGGGTGGCCCACCTGATCCGCGAGCACGGGGTCCCCCCGTACTCCATCCTCGCCATCACGTTCACGAACAAGGCAGCCGGCCAGATGCGGGACCGCATCGAGGCCCTCATCGGCCCCGTCGCCAAGACGATGTGGATCGGGACCTTCCACTCCATGTGCGCCCGGTTGCTGCGCAAGGAGGCCCCGCGGCTGGGCTACCGGTCGTCGTTCACGATCTACGACTCGGCAGACTCGCAGCGCCTCATCGCCCACATCCTCAAGGAGGCGACGCTGCCGGGCGCCTCGCGGCTGAAGCCCTCGCAGGTGCTCCACGCCATCTCGCGGGTCAAAGACGAGATGCTCGGCCCCGAGGTCCTGGAGGCGAGCCCCAACTGGGAGCGCAAGGCGATGGCACCGGTCTACCGCGAGTACCAGCGCCTCCTCAAGGAGGCCAACGCCATGGACTTCGACGACCTCATCGGCTGCACGGTCCAGGTGCTCCGCGACCCCGAGGTCAACGAGGCCTACCGTGCGCGCTGGAGCCACCTCCTCGTCGACGAGTTCCAGGACACCAACGCCGCACAGTTCGAGCTCGTGAGGCTCCTCAAGGCACCCGACGGCAACATCTGCGTCGTCGGCGACATGGACCAGTCCATCTATGCCTTCCGAGGGGCGGACTACCGCAACCTGATGCGCTTCGAGCAGGCCTTCCCGACGGCGCGGATCATCACGCTCGACCGCAACTACCGGTCGACCCAGAACATCCTCACCGCCGCCAACGCCCTGATCGACAACAACCGGCTCCGTAAGCCCAAGAGCCTCTGGACCGACCAGGGAGCCGGCGATCTCATCGGCTACTACCTCGCCAACGATGAACACGACGAGGCGGCCTTCGTCGCGGTCGAGGTCGACCGGTTGCGAAATACGGACGGCTGTCGCTACCGGGACATCGCGGTTTTCTACAGGACTAATGCCCAGTCCCGTGTGATCGAGGAGGAGTTCAAACGCTTCGGCGTTCCTTTCCGGGTGCTTGGCGGGGTCGGCTTCTACGAGCGCAAGGAGGTCAAAGACATCCTGTCCTACCTCCGGGTCGTGGTGAACACCGCCGACGCGGCGTCGCTGCGGCGGATCGTCAACACGCCGAAGCGGGGCATCGGGGACCGCACGGTGTCGATGATCGACGCCCACGCTGCGCTGCAGGGGATCACTCTGTACGAGGCGCTCGAGGACGCCGTCAACGGCGCCGTCGAGGGTATCCCGACGAGGACGCAGCGTGGACTCAGGGAGTTCGTCGACCTCATCGCGGAGCTGAAGGGGTTCCTTAAGCGCGGGGCGAGCATCGCGGATCTGATCGAGGTCACCGCGGAGCGCTCCGGCTACATGGCCGAATTGCATGCGGACGGCTCCCTCGACGCGCTCGGCCGCCAAGACAACTTGAAGGAGCTGGCCGAAGGTGCCCGTCAGTTTGCCAGGGACAATATTGACGGCTCCTTGGATGACTACCTCAGCGACAAAGCGCTCGTCAGCGAGCAGGACGACTACGACGAGGAGTCCTCATCGGTCTCGCTCATGACCCTGCACAACGCCAAGGGCCTCGAGTTCCCCGTCGTCTTCCTGCTCGGCATGGAGGACGGTGTGTTCCCGCACATCCGCTCCCTCGCCAACCCCGACGAACTGGAGGAGGAGCGCCGCCTCGCCTACGTGGGGATCACCCGGGCGAAGGAGCGTCTCTACCTTCTGGCGTCCCGCCAGCGCAGCCTCTCGGGCCACTTCGGCTACAACAGCCTGTCGCGCTTCCTGAAGGAGATCCCGGATGAGGTCATGCGCCACATCGGCGACAACGCCCCCACTGGCGTCTCGAGCGCCGTCTCGAGCGGCCGCAACCCGCAGTATCCCGACCTCGAGCGTGCGGCACAGAACTGGCGGGTGGGGCAGACCGTCGAGCACGACCGCTGGGGGTCGGGGGTCATCCAGGAGCTCAAAGGCAGCGAAGCCAAGGCCGAGGCCAGAGTATGGTTCGCCGGCATCGGGGAGAAGCGTCTCCTCCTGGGCTACGCTCCCATCAAACCCATCGACTGAGCCGGCAAATTCGACTAGTGTGGTTCCCTTGCGGTTCCGGCGGGTGAAGCCCCTCAGTGGAGTCGGGTCCGGGGTCTTCTAGTGGCACGTGTCGAGGGGAGCCGGATCCGCATCGTCCTGGCAAAGCCGGGGCTGGACGGGCATGACCGGGGGGTAAAGGTAGTGGCGAGGGCGCTCCGCGACGCTGGTTTCGAGGTGATCTACACCGGGCTGCACCAGACGCCGGAACAGATCGCCGAGGCGGCCCTCCAGGAGGACGCGGATGCGGTGGGTCTCTCCTGCCTGTCCGGCGCTCACATGGTGCTGTTCCCACGGGTCGTGCAGCTGCTCGCCGAGAAGGGGGCAGGCGACATCCCCATTTTCGGCGGCGGCATCATCCCTGCGGAGGACGTGGCGCCGCTGAAGGCTGCGGGCATCGCCGAGATCTTCACGCCGGGTACCAACACCGCCGAGATCATCGCGTGGCTGCACCACACGGTCGACCGGCCCTCCCAGCCTTAAGGACGCCGGGGACTCATTTGGATCTCTTCGAATACCAGGGCAAGGAGCTGTTCTCGCGCTGGGGGATCCCCGTGCCGGAGGGCCGCGTCGTTTCGACGCCGGCCGAGGCCCGCCAGGCAGCGGCGGACCTGGGTGGCAAGGTGGCCCTCAAGGCGCAGGTGGCCACCGGTGGCCGTGGCAAGGCCGGCGGGGTGAAGGTGGTCGGCACCCCCGACGATGCCGAGCAGGCAGCGACAGCCATCCTCGGCATGGACATCGGCGGCCACCCCGTCGAGCGCCTGCTCGTCGAGGCGGCCTCCCAGATCGATGCCGAGTACTACGCAGCGGTCACGCTCGACCGCCGTGCCGGCACGGCGATGTTCATGGTCTCGTCGCGAGGTGGCATCGAAGTCGAGTCGGCCGTCGAGGGTTCGATGGCAACGGTCCACGTCGACCCGCTGCTCGGCCTGGCCGACTTCCAGGTGCGCAGCATGGTGTTCGGGGCGGGCCTCGATCCCCGAGCGCGGCCCGACGCCGCCCGCCTGCTGCCGCTGCTGTACCGCCTGTTCGTCGAGGCCGACGCCTCGCTGGTCGAGGTGAACCCCCTCGCACTCACGCCGGACGGCCTGATCGCCCTCGACGCCAAGGTCTCGCTGGACGACTCGGCGCTCTTCCGTCATCCCGACTTCGCATCCTTCAAGGGCGGCACCGGCCGGCCCGACCCGCAGGAGGCGATGGCGGCGGAGGCCGGCTTGAATTTCGTGAAGCTCGACGGTGACGTGGGCATCATCGGCAACGGCGCAGGGCTCGTGATGTCGACCCTGGACGTCGTTGCCCAGGCGGGCGGCGCGCCTGCCAACTTCCTGGACGTGGGCGGCGGCGCCGGGGCGGAGTCCCTCGCCAAGGCGCTCGAGGTGGTCGTCGCCGGTCCGGCGGTACGCTCCGTGCTCGTCAACATCTTCGGGGGGATCACCCGCTGCGACCTGGTCGCCGACGGCATCCTCGAGGCCCTCGGCCGGACAAACGTGGAGGTACCGATCGTCGTTCGGTTGGAGGGGACGAACGCACCCGAGGGCAGGGAGATCCTCGCCCGAGCGCACCATCCAAGAGTCCGTGCTGCCGCGGGCATGTTGGAGGCGGCACGGCAAGCTGTGGAGGCGGCGAAGTCATGAGAATGTTTCTGGGCGGCTCGAAGGGATTCAGTCTGTACGAGGACGGCGACGTCACGCAGGCGTCCACACAGCGCGTGCTCTGCCTCGTGCGGACCGTCGAGGGCGGCGTCCTGGCGGGGACCGCCGACGGGCAGGTGCTGGCGTGGTCCGGCGCGGGCGGCGCAACGGTCCTGGCGAAGGACCTCGGGGACGCGGTCACCTCGCTCGCCCTTGCCCGCAGCGGCCGGCTTATCGCGGGCTGCCTCCCTGTCGGGGCCTGGCGGAGCAAGGACGCCGGCGAGTCGTGGACGCCGATCAAGAGCCTGGCGGGCTCGCCGGGGGCCGACTCGTGGACCGCCGGCGATGGCGCGGGCTCCCTTCCCGCCGCCGCGGCGGCGGTCACCGCGGTGGGCACCAACCACAAGGATTCCAAGACCATCTACGTCGGCATCCAGGTGGGCGGCGTCTACCGATCCCGCGACGGAGGCAAGAGCTGGTACAACCTCGGCCTCCCGTGCCCCGACGTCCACTCCATCCAGCTCTCTGCGGCCAAGCCCGAGCGGGTGTTCGTGACCACCGGGTGCGCCAACAATGGCAGCGGGGGAGCGTTCTGCTCGGACGACGAGGGGATCTCGTGGCGCCAGATGGGCGAGGCGAACCGGTGCCAGTACACCATGGGCCTCGCTGCCCATCCGACGGAACCCGACCGGGTCATCCTGTCGGCCGCCGAGGGTGCGCCGTCCACGTGGAAGTCCAATGCCGGCTGCGACCTCTACCTCTCCACCGACTCCGGCCGGCGGTTCCGGACGGTGGTGAAGGATCTGAAGGGCGGCGTACGGCGTCGGGGCCTCGTCATCAATCCCCGGGTGCCGTCCGAAGCGGCGTTCGGGACCACCACCGGCGAGCTGTGGTACTCGAACGACGGGGGGGAATCCTTCGACCTCGTCGCCGAGGACCTGGGCGACCTCCACGCCGTGGCCTTCGCTTAGACCGCTCGATTCGGCCCAGCAGGAGAGCACCCGCCCGAGGCGCCCCTCAAGGCGCCGGGTAATACTAGGATGCCCCGGTGCCGATCCTCGTCGACCGAAAGACCCTCGTGCTGGTCCAGGGCCTCACCGGCCGTGAGGGCCGCTTCCACGCCCTGCGCAACCGCTCCTACGGGACGCAGGTCGTCGCCGGCGTCACCCCGGGCAAGGGGGGCACCGACGTCGATGGCATTCCGGTCTTCGACACCGTGGAGGAAGGGGTGGCGGCGACCCGCGCCAACGCCTCGGTCATCTTCGTCCCCGCTCGCGCGGCGGCCGACGCCGTCCTTGAGTCCGCCGACGCAGGGGTGGGCCTCATCGTCTGCATCACCGAAGGCATTCCCGCCAACGACACCGCCAGGGTCCGGGCGCAGATCCGGCGCACCGGCGGCGTCACCCTGATCGGTCCGAACTGCCCCGGCGTCATCTCGCCGGGGGAGTCCAACCTCGGCATCATCCCGGGCGAGATCTGCATCCCCGGCCCGGTCGGCCTGGTTTCGCGCTCCGGCACCCTCACCTACCAGATCGTCCACGAGTTGACGGCGGCCGGCATCGGGCAGTCGACGTGTGTGGGCATCGGCGGCGACCCCATCGTCGGTACCGGATTCATCGACTGCCTGGCCCGCTTCGAGGCCGACCCCGGCACCCGGGCCGTCGTGCTCATCGGCGAGATCGGCGGCGACGAGGAGGAGCAGGCAGCGGCGTTCGTCGCTCAGGGGATGCGGACCCCGGTCGTCGCCTACATCGCCGGCTTCACCGCCCCGCCAGGCAAGCGGATGGGCCACGCCGGTGCCCTGATCTCGGGGTCGAAGGGGACCGCCGCCGCCAAGGCGGACGCCTTCCGGGCCGCAGGGGTCGCGGTGGCGAAGAACCCGAGCGAGGTGGCGCAGCTGGTGGCGCGGGTCCTCGTCTGACCGCCGGTCATGCCCACTGCGGAGTTAGGAGGAGGTTGGGAGCCTAGCGCGCGCCTACGCGCGATTCGCTCCCAACTTCGGACCAGGGCTGGTCGGAAACGGAGCAATTCGGGCGGAAAACGGTCCGCATGCAACCTCGGAGGCTCCCCTTAGTAGAATTTCGCTGCGGGGCAGCAAGGAGTCCGTGCGGAGTATCCTCGGGAACAGTGACCACCCGCATCGCCATCCTCGCCTCCGGCGCCGGTACCAATGCCCGCGCTCTGCTGGACGCTTCCAGCCGCGGTGAGCTCGGCGATGCCAGGGTCGTGGCCCTGCTCGCCGACAAGGCGGGCTGTGGGGCCCTCGCGGTGGCTGACCGGGCGGGTGTCGAGGCGCTGTTCGTCGATCCCGGCCCGCATGCGGGCCGTGCGGCCTACAGCGACGCCCTCGTCGCCGCCTTGCAGGAGCGCGACGTGGACCTGGTCTGCCTCTCGGGCTTCATGCGCATCCTGTCGCCGGGCTTCATCACAGCCTTCGAGGGGAGGATCCTCAACATCCATCCCGCCCTCCTGCCGGCCTTCCCCGGCGCCCACGCTGTCCGCGACGCCCTCGCCTGGGGGGTCAAGGTGGCCGGTACCACCGTGCACTTCGCCGACGAGGCCGTCGACCATGGCCCCATCGTGGCCCAGGAGTCGGTCCCGGTACTGCCCGGGGACGACGAGGAGACCCTCCACAAGCGCATCAAGGCCGTGGAGCACCGCCTCTACCCCGAAGCCGTCCGCCTCGTCGTTTCCGGTCACACCAGGGTCAGAGGCCGGCGGGTCGAGGTCACATCCCCGGTGGGCGCCCGGTGAGGATCCGCCGGGCACTCATCTCCGTCAGCGACAAGACCGGGCTCGAGGAGCTGGCTCGTGGCCTCGCCGCGCTGGGGATCACCATCGTCTCCACGGGCCGCACCGCTCATTTCCTCTCACGGGCGGGGGTTTCCGTCACCCCGGTGGCCGATGTCACCGGTGTTCCGGAGATGCTCGAGGGCAGGGTCAAGACCCTCCACCCGCACATCCATGCCGGGATCCTCGCCGACCGGCGCAAGCCGCAGCACCTTGCGCAGCTCAAGAGCCAGAACATCCCGCTGATCGATCTGGTGGTGTGCAACCTCTACCCCTTCCGGGAGACGGTCGCCGCAGGGGCTGCAGAGGACTCCGCCCTCGAGCAGATCGACATCGGCGGGCCGGCCATGGTCCGGGCGGCGGCCAAGAACTACCCCAGCGTGGCGGTCGTGGTGAACCCCGCGCGGTACCCCGCCATCCTCGAGGAGATGCAGGCGCGGGGCGGGTCGCTGTCGGACGAGACCCGTGCCCTGCTCGCTGCCGAGGCGTTCTCCCATACCGCCGACTACGACTTCGCGGTGGCGACGTGGCTGTCGGGGCCGGCGACGTTCCCCGAGACCCTGCACCTTGCCCTGCGCAAGCAGTTCCCGCTGCGCTACGGGGAGAACCCGCACCAGGCCGGTGCCTTCTACGCAACCGGGGACCCGGGCTGGCAGCGCCTCGCCGGCAAGGAGCTGTCGTACACCAACCTGCTCGACCTGGAGGCGGCGTGGCGGCTTGCGTGCGAGTTCGAGCGGCCGGCCGTCGCCATCGTGAAGCACACGAACGCCTGCGGCTGCGCACTGGGCGCCGATGTCGAGGAGGCCTACGGGCTTGCCCTGGACTCCGACCGGCGCTCGGCGTTCGGCGGGATCGTGGCGGCCAACCGCGAGATCGACGGGCCCACCGCCGGCAGGATCATCGAGATCATGACCGAGATCGTCATCGCCCCGTCCTACACGCCCGAGGCCCTCGCCGAGTTCGCCCAGCGCAAGAACCTCCGGGTGATCCATGCCCGCCCCTTCGGCCGTGGGACCGAGTTCCGCTCGGCGGCCGGCGGAGTCTTGGTGCAGGAGATCGACACCGCCGTCGAAGCACGGCCCCAGCTGACCGTGGCGGGGCAGGTGCAGCCGAGCGAGGAGGACTGGGACGACCTCGTGTTCGCCTGGACCGTCGCCAAGCACCTGAAGTCCAACGCGGTGACCCTCGCCAACGGGGGCCAGCTCGTCGGGATGGGGTCGGGCCAGACAAGCCGAGTCGAGGCGGTCGAGATGGCGGTCCGGCGTGCCGGAGACCGAGCCATGGGCAGCGTTCTGGCGTCGGATGGCTTCTTCCCCTTCCGCGACAACATGGACGTGGCGGCCAAGGCTGGGGTCCGCGCAGTGATCCAGCCGGGCGGGTCGGTGCGCGACGCCGAGGTCATCGCAGCCGCGGACGAGCACGACATCCCCATGGTGTTCACCGGCGTCCGCCACTTCCGGCACTAGGGCCGATGCCAGCTCGGATCATCGACGGGAAAGCCGTCGCCGCAACGATCCTGGAAGAGCTGCAAAGCCGCGTCCGGAACCTCCAGGACTCCGGCGTCACGCCTGGGCTTGCCGCCGTCCTCGTGGGCGACGACCCGGCGTCGGCCGCCTACGTTGCCGGCAAGGAAAAAGACGCGCACGCGGTGGGAATGGCCTCATTCGTTCACCGGCTTCCCGCATCCACAAGCCAGGATGAGCTCATGGACCTTGTCCGTGATTTGAACGGGGACCCCGCGGTGCACGGCATCATCGTGCAGATGCCGTTGCCCCCACAGCTCGACGCGGTTGCAGCTCAGGAAGCGCTCAATCCTTTGAAGGACGTCGACGGATTGCATCCGGAGAATGCCGGGCTGCTGTCCCTCGGACGTCCCCGCTTTGTCCCCTGCACGCCGCTGGGCATTCAGGTGCTGCTCGAGCGGTCGGGCACGCGGGTGGACGGGGCGCATGTCGTCGTCGTGGGTCGCTCGCAGCTCGTTGGGCGGCCGGTTTCTGTGCTGCTGTCCAGCAAGGCGCCCAATGCCAATGCCACGGTAACGTTGTGCCATACCGGCACTCCGGACGTAGGGTTTTTCACTCGCACCGCCGACATTCTCATCGTGGCTGCGGGCCGTCCCGGCGCGCTGCGCGGGGAGCACATCAAACCGGGAGCTACCGTTATCGATGTCGGAATCACACGAGCCGCAAACGGCAAGCTCGTCGGTGACGTCGACTTTGAAAGTGCTGTGAACGTCGCCGGTGCGATCACACCGGTGCCGGGGGGCGTGGGTCCGATGACTCGGGCCATGCTGCTTGCGAACACCGTGCAGGCAGCCGAAGCCACCATCTCTTAGCCATTTCTGTGGGCTCACGCAGAGCCTGTTCCCTAATTAGACGCTTTAGCGCAGTTATTATGATATTTTGGATGTTGCTTGACGTTGGTATATCATTGTTTGGAAACGGCCGCGCGAATGTCACTCACAGAAAGGAAATACGTGGCATGGGTGTTATCTTGAAGGAAGAGTACGTGTGCGATTTTTGCGGCAAGACGATCTCTGGTGGCGACGTGTTGGTGGGCCGCCTGGCGGTCCGCAAGCAGGGCGCGCGGGGTCTCGGCCGTGAATTCGGTCTCGCATTTCACGGTTCGTGCTCCAACAAGCTCACCGCTCACGCATCGCCGGTAACGCGCCAGCGGCGATCGAAGGCAGTCTCGGCGTAGTCTGGCTCGTCGGGCCCAGGTCCCTGAAGCCTCCGCCTGGGTAGGCGGCGGGTGATGCTATCTTGCCGGGGCATCCACGACGAGAGAATGGTGTCGACGTGCCCCACAAGATCACCCTCATCCCGGGAGACGGGACCGGGCCTGAGATTGCCGAGGCCACACGCCGGGTGCTCGAGGGGACCGGCGTGGCCTTTGATTGGGATATCCAGCACGCGGGCGAGGGAGTGATCGAGTCGGCGGGGACCCCGTTGCCCGAGGCGGTCCTGGAGTCCATCCGGCGCAACAAGGTGGCCATCAAGGGACCCATCACCACGCCGGTCGGCCATGGGTTCCGCAGCGTCAACGTCGCCCTTCGCAAGGAACTGGACCTCTACGCCTGCCTTCGGCCCTGCAAGACGTACAAGGGCGTGCGGTCCCGCTATGACAACGTGGACATCGTCATCGTCCGGGAGAATCTCGAGGATCTCTACGCCGGCATCGAATTCCGGGAGGGATCGGCAGAAGCCCTGAAGCTCATCGACGTCCTCGAGGACCTGGGGGCCCCACGGATCCGTGAGGACTCAGGGATCTCCATCAAGCCGATCTCCGTCACCGAAAGCCGACGCATCGTCCGCTTCGCCTTCGAGTATGCCCGTCGGTATGGCCGGCACAAGGTCACGGCGGTCCACAAGTCCAACATCATGAAGTTTTCCGATGGGCTGTTCCTCGCCACCGCGCGCGCGGTGGCCGAGGAGTACCCGGATATCGAGTTCCAGGATCGAATTGTCGACAACTGTTCGATGCAGTTGGTAACGCGCCCGGAGGAGTACGACGTGCTCGTCCTTCCCAATCTCTACGGCGACATCCTGAGCGACATCGGCGCCGGCCTGGTCGGGGGGCTCGGCGTCGCACCGGGTGCAAACTTCGGCGACGACGTGGCCGTGTTCGAGCCGACGCACGGATCGGCGCCGAAGTACGCGGGGCTGAACAGGATCAATCCCATGGCGATGATGCTCTCCGGGGTCCTCATGCTCCGCCACATCGGGGAGGCTGAGGCCGCCGCTCGACTCGAGGCGGCCATCGCGTCCGTCATCGCGGAAGGGGTCAGCGTCACGTGGGACATGAAGCCCTCCCGCACCGACCCGACCGCCGTCGGCACCTCTGACGTCGCCGACGCCGTGATCGCGGCGATGAGGTAGACGATGGCCAAAGTCACCGTGGTAGGTGCGGGATTCGTGGGTTCGACCACGGCACTGCGGATCCTGCAGCGCGGGCTCGCCGACGTCTGCCTGATCGACGTCGTCGAGGGGCTGCCGCAGGGCCTCGCCCTCGACCTGAACCAGTCGGCCCCCATCGAGCGCTTCGAGGTGGCCTGCACCGGGACCAACGACTACCGGGACACCGCGGGCTCCCACCTGGCGATCATCACCGCCGGTTTCCCTCGGGGGCCGGGCATGAGCCGCATGGACCTGCTGGCCAAGAACGCCGCCGTGGTCACCGACGTCACGAAGAAGCTTGCCGAGCACTCACCCGGCGCCGTCATCATCGTCGTCACCAACCCCCTCGACGAGATGACCTACCTGACCGCCGAGGTCAGCGGCTTCCCGAAGTCCCGCGTGATGGGGATGGCCGGGGTGCTGGACTCGGCCCGGCTGGCCGCCTTCATCGCCGCCGAGCTCGGGGTCTCTCCGCTGGCGGTGGAGGCCATGACGCTGGGCTCCCACGGCGAGCAGATGGTCCCACTGGCCCGGCAGGCCACGGTCGACGGCAAGCCGCTCACGGAGCTCGTCAGCCCTGAGACGCTTGACAAGCTGTACAAGCGCACCCAGAACGCCGGCGCCGAGATCGTGGGCCTGCTGAAGAAGGGGAGCGCCTACTACGCCCCGTCGTCGGCGGCCGCCAAGATGGCCAACGCCATCCTCGGCGACACCAAGGAGGTGATGCCGGTCTCGGCCTGGACGTCGGGCGAGTACGGCGTCTCCGACACCTACCTCGGCGTACCCGCCCGCCTCGGCCGGCGCGGCGTGGAAGAGATCGTCACCCTCGACCTCGAGCCTGCCGAGCTCGACCAGCTCCGGGCTGCAGCGGCTGCGATCAAGGCCCGCTGCGAGGACCTCGGCTCGCTCTAGCGCTTCCGCGCCTTCCACACCTCTTCGCTCGGCCACTGCCGTGCCCACGGGAGATCCACGTACGGGTAGCGGGTGCTGGCCCCCTCCGGAGGTCGCAGCTCGAGCAGGTCCTCGATCTCGAAGCCGTTTGCCCGCAGGAGCCTGATCCAGTCGCCGTAGCCGAGGTGGAAGTCGACGCACTCCTCCCCCGGCCACTCGAAGCGATGCATCCCGAAGTAGGGCCGGAGGAGCCGGTCTCCGGCCGGCCGGTCGTCCTCGTCGGCGGCGCACAGCATCAGGATCGTCCCGTTGACGAAAAACACCAGGTCTCCACCCGGGCGCAGCAGCCTGGCCGCCTCGGGGACCCACCGGTAGGGGTCGCACCAGATGCTGGCCCCGTACTCGCTGATCGCCACGTCGAAGCTCCCGTCAGCCAGCGGGACCGCCTCTGCGTCGGCCTGCACGAGGGGGAACTCCAGGCCGAACTCGCGCTGGAAGCGCCGAGCCGCGCGGAGCTGGGCGAGGGAGTTGTCGATCCCCACCGGCCGAGCCCCCAGGCGTGCCAGCCACGCCGACACGTAGCCGGTCCCGCAGCCCAGCTCGACCACGTCACGGCCCGCGACGGCCGGCAGGGCGTGGAGCTCGGACTCGGGGATGTTCCAGAGTCCCCACGTCGGCTCGTCAGCAGCCCAGTTCCGGCGCCCAGGCCCCTCGTACTCCGCCGCCAGGACGTCCCACCCCTTGCGGTTGCGCAGGACGTGCGAACCCTGGCCGCGCCCCGCAGTCCCGCCGTCGGGCGGTGAGGTCAAAGCCGCACGATGCGGCCCTCGATGCCCTTGAGAGCGTTGCGGGTGTCGAGGATCAGCGGTGCGTGGCGTGCCACCACGTCCCAGGCGTAGCTGGAGTGGTTGGTGACCACCGCGACGAGGTCGGCCTCTCGCAGGCGCTGGTCGTCGAGCTCGATGCCGTCGAGCTGGCCGTCGTCGAGGTCGACCGACTCCACGTGCGGGTCATGGAAGCTCACCACGGCCCCGCTGCGGCGCAGGCGGGTGATGATGGCGAGCGCCGGCGACTCGCGGACGTCGGACACGTCGGGCTTGTAGGCCACGCCGAGCACCAGCACCTTCGATCCCTTCAGCGACTTGCCCTCCTCGTTCAGGCAGTCCCCGATGCGCTCGACGACATAGGCCGGCATCCGGTCGTTGATCTCACGGGCGAGATCCACGAAGTGGGCGGTCTGGTGCATCTGGCGAACCCGCCACGACAGGTAGGCGGGATCCACCGGGATGCAGTGGCCGCCCCAGCCGGGTCCTGGGAAGAAGGGCTGGAACCCGAACGGCTTCGTGGCCGCGGCGTCGATGACCTCCCACACGTCCACACCGAGCCCGTGGCACAGGATGGCGATCTCGTTGGCAAGGGCGATGTTGACGTGGCGGTAGGTGTTCTCCAGCAGCTTCGCCATCTCGGCGGTCTTGGGCGACGAGACCGTCACGACACGGTCGATGAAGGCCGAGTAGAAGGCCTTCATGAGGCTCGTGGAGTCGGCGTCGATGCCGCCGACGATCTTCGGCACGTTCGCGAGCGTGAAGCGGGTGTTGCCCGGGTCGATGCGCTCGGGCGAGAAGCCGAGCGAGAAGTCCGAACCGCAGTGCAGACCCGAGGATTCGAGAATGCCCCGCAGGTACTCCTCTGTGGTGCCCGGGTAGGTGGTGGACTCCAGGATCACGAGGCGCCCCGGGGCGAGGACCGCCGCGATCATCTTGCCGGCCTCCTCGATGTAGGTCATGTCCGGCAGCTCGTTGCGCAGCGGGGTGGGCACGCAGATGACGATGACGTCGGCGCCGGCCAGCGATGTGGGCTCCGTGGTCGGGTGGAAGCGTCCGGCGGCCAGTTGGGCGTTCAGGTCGCTTGCGTCGATGTCGAGGATGTAGGACTCGCCCCGGGTCAGCGACTCCACCCGGTGGGCCTCGGTGTCGAAGCCGGTGACGTCGAAGCCGGCCGCCGCCGCGGCCATGGCCAGCGGGAGCCCGACATACCCGAGGCCGACGACGGCGACGGCGGCCTTCCGCTCCTGGATGCGCTGCAGCAGGACCAGTGTGCCCATTGGGAACCGCTACGACCCGGCGCCGGGCTTCCAGATCATCAGGACCGCGGTGACGACAACGGCCAGCCCCATGGAGATGCCGACGACCCGCTGGCCGGTGGCGAGCTTGCGCACCCCGGGTTGGTCCATCCCGCCGGTTGGCCCGAGCAGCGCCAGGATCTTCTTCTGGGTGGGTACCTGGTAGAAGATCGCCGTCGCCAGCACGAGGACGTAGAGGACGATTCCGGCCCCCAGCCAGGGGTTCTTGCTGAGGTTGACGTGGGTGTTGCCGACCAGCAGCACACCGCTGAGGCCGAGGATCACGACGAGGGGGATGACCATGCGGGTCGAGATCAGGAGGATGGTCTCCTGCAGGGCCCGGGCGGCGGCGGGCTGCTTCTCGGACATGACCCCGAGGAAACCGAACGAGAACGACGGCCCCAACCCGATGATCGCCGCGAGGATGTGCACGCTCAGGAGGAGTGCGAACATGGGCCTACTCTACTTGCAGCCGCTGAAGTTGGTCGATCCGCTGCTCGACGTAGGGATGGCTGAGCCGGAGCCACCACGGCGTGGCCACGTCGAGCACCTGCCACTCGGCGAGGGCCTCGACGAGCGCCGGCCCATGGCCCGCCGACGCCGCGAAGGCGTCCGCCGCGAACTCGCGGCTGCGGCGGTAGGCGGCCCACACCTGGCGCAGGAGCATCGGGAACAGGCCGCCGGCGAAGAGTAGCGCCACGGTGCCTGCGGCGATGCCGGGGAGCCGGAGCAGGCCGCCGAGGACGCGGAACCGGGGGTCGGGGAGGATCCCGGCGCCCGCACCGGCGGCCCGGGGCTGCGGGAGGGTCTTGCCCGCCTGGGGCAGACCGCCGGTCCTGCTGCCGATCAGGCGGGCCGCGACCCAAGCCGCGGAGCGAACGGGGAGCCACCAGGCCGCCAGGGCCACGCGCCCGTCCCCGGCGGCCAGGTGGCCCGCCTCGTGGGCCAGCACCGCCACCAGGTGGGGGCTCTCGAAGAGGCCCCGCTCGACGAAGAGCGTGCACCCGAGCACCCAGGCGTTCTCGTCCGGACCGTCGATCACGAGGACGCTCGCCGGGGCGGCGCCGCCGGGTAGCAGCGAGAACGCATTCCCGATGGCCGCGCGTTCGCGTTCCGACGGCTTCCGCGCCCCCGCCGCCTGCCGGAGGAATGCCCCAGCCGGAAGGGGGAAGACGAGGGCGGCGATGCTTCGCAGGTACGGGCCGAAGGCTACGAGGAAGACGACGAGGTCGGCCCGCCAGTCGAGCGCGCCCGCCAGCCCGGCGATGACCGCGGTCAGGAACAGCCGGGCGATTGCGGAGGGTAGGTCCAGGAGGATCGAGGCGGCGACGAGCCCGATCCCGGCCGGTGTCATCGGGCTACAGGCCCGGAACCTGCGGCGGCGGAGACGGGTGGAAGACCGGCGCCGCCCGGGACGTGCCGGCGCGGCTGGCGATCCCGGCCGCGGCGGCCAGGAGCTCCTCGGGCGGGAGGAGCCGCTCCACGCGCACCCGGGCCGCCTTGCCGCCCGAGACGACGACGGCCTCGCCCACGGGAAGCTGGCGGACGTCGTTCGGCCGGACCCGCCATCCCTCCCGCCGGGTCACGGCCCCCTCCCTCCCGGCAGGGCCTCCGGCGGCGTCCCGCCCGGGGAGGTACCGGGTGTGCTCCACGCGGGGCACCGTCCCAGCCCGGGCGATGAGGCGCTCCGGCTCCGCGCAGCGGTGGAGCACGAGCGTCTGGGCGGCGTCGAGGATGCGGTCCCCCGCCACACCGAGTCCGGCGTAGCCCTGTGCCGAGACGATCACCGCCGCACCGAACGACCGCAGACGCTCGAAGAGATGGGCGGCGTCGGCCGTCGACTCCAGCGCGGAGAACTCGTCCACCACCAGCAGCACCCGACGCGCCGCCTCCTTGCGGACGCCCGCGTAGTGGGCGAAGTCCTCGAGGAAGAAGCGGCCGAGCCGCGCCGCCTCGGCCTTCAGCGCCAGGCCCTCGAGCAGGACGTAGCAGGCTGCCGGGTCCTCGAACGCCCAGGTCCCGTCGAGGGAGCCGCCCAGCGCCCCGAAGAAGGCCCGGTACCGGTTGGCGACGCCCGCCACGTCCCGCTCGGCGAGGTCGTCGATCTCGGTCGCCTCGGGCCGCCCCCGGTAGGCCATCCGCAGCGCCGGCTTCCGTAGGCGGCCGAGCAGGTCGGCGGACGACCGCGGCGGCCCGGGAGGCGCCGACGTCGCCAGGTCCAGGACCCGCAGCGCCATCGCCCGGTAGTAGGGCTCGCTGAAGTCCGAGACCTCCATGAGGCGGTTGACCAGCGCCCTGGCGTCGCCGCGCCAGGCATCGTACGGCTGGGCGGGGAAGGCCCGTATCGCTGCCGCATCGACGCCGGCGTGCAGCATGGCCGCAACGAAGCGGTCCCGGGTGGCGGGGTCGCCCTTGGCGTCGAGGAAGACGACGTGCCAGCCGTAGACCTTCGCCGCCAGGTACGAGAGCCGCAGCAGCGTCTCGGTCTTGCCCGACCCCGCCGCCCCCACCACCACGCCGTGCCGGGACAGGTCCGCCTCGGGATAGGCGAGCCACAGCCGCCCCGCGTCCCGGCGGCCCCATTCGAAGAGGTCGCCCGAGACCAGGGCGCCCAGGAGGCCGTCGACCCCGACGTGGGCTTGCACTAGAGGTCCTCCAGGGCGTAGATGCGGACGAGGTCGGCAAGCTGTGGCGGTACGTGGCAGACCGCGTCGTGGAGGGCCACCCAGCAGTCGGCGGAGGCGAAGTACCAGAGCGAGTCGTAGCGGGCCACCAGCGCCTGCATGACCCGCCGGCGGCGGGCGGGCGACTTCGGGGACAGCTCGACCTCCACGGCGATGACGTTACCGCCCGCGTCGTGGATCTCTGCGTCGGGCACCGGCCCGCCGGGACCTGCGGCACCGCCGGCAGCCCGGAGCTCCCGCTCGGGACGCCAGCGGGCGCCGGGACGGCGCGGTTCGACGAACAGGCGCACCCGGTTCACGGCTGCGGTGTGGGGCAGCGTCCAGGCCTTGGGCTCCACGACCCGGAACGCCAGGCCCGCCTGCCGGAGGCCGCGGCGGGTCAGCCAGACCCACGACGGCTCGCCGGCGATGAAGCTGGCCCGGGAGGCCATGCCGAGCGTCTCCCAGCGGCTGACGACGGAGCGAGCTGCCGATGCCGAAAGTGCGCCCCGGTCGCCGAGGCGCCCCAGCAGGATCTGGAGCTGGTCCAGCCGGCAGGCGTACTGCTCGCCGACCCACCGGAGGGCCTCGAGATCCCGCTGGCCGAGTCGGGCGTCCATCGGGCCATTCTCGTCCCTCCAGGCGCCCCTCAAGGCGCCGGATAAAAACCCCGCGGCGGATAGGCTCCCGGGATGGCAGACGCTGACGAGCTGCAGGCGGCGGGGCTCCCCCGCGACATCCGCATCATCCTCACCATCCAGGGACTCCGGGCCTTCGCCTACGGCTTCGCCAGCGTGCTGCTCGGCGTCGTGCTGGCGGCCGCCAAGCTCTCCGACCTCCAGGTGGGGGCAATCCTCACCGCCATGCTCGCCGGGATGGCCCTCACCTCCGTCGCCGTCGGCCGGTGGGGCGAGCGGGTGGGCCGGCGGAGGCTGTACGGCTCGCTGCTCGCGCTGATGGGTGTCGCGGGGGCGGTGTTCGCCCTGACTCGCTGGTTCCCGGCCCTGCTGCTCGCGGCGCTCAGCGGGACCCTCTCGCCCGACCCCAACGAGTCCGGGCCGATCACCTCCCTCGAGCAGGCCATGATCGGCGGGGTCCGTGCCAGCCGGAGGGTGCGGGCCTTCGGCCGCTACAACGCCGTGGCCTTCGCCGCCGGGTCGGTGGGCTCGCTCGCCGCCGGCCTGCCCGCCCTGCTCCGGAGGGCCATCTCCGGCGTGCCCGCCAACCAGTGGTGGCTGCTGATGTTCCCGGTGATCGGGATCGTCTGCCGGGTGCTGGCGGCTCGCCTCTCCCCGGCCGTCGAGGTCGGCCCGGTCCCCTCGACGCTGCCCGGCAAGCCGGCGCCCCTCGTGCGCTCGCGGGCAACCGTGCGCAAGCTGGCCGTGTTGTTCGCTCTCGACTCCTTCGGGGGCGGCTTCATCACCCAGACGTTCCTGGTGTTCTGGTTCGGCAGGGCGTTGGGGGCCTCCACCGGCCTGCTGGCGGTGGTCTTCTCCGTGGCCGGGATCCTCCAGGCGGGGTCCTCGATGCTGGCCAGCCCCATCGCCGCCAGGATCGGGCTGCTGAACACGATGGTCTTCAGCCACCTGCCGTCCAACCTGGCGCTGATGGCGGTGCCCCTGGCACCCAACCTCCCCATCGCCGTCGCCATCCTGATGGCCCGCTTCGCCATCTCGCAGATGGACGTCCCCGCCCGCCAGGCCTACGTGATGACGATGGTCGACCCCGAGGAACGGGTGGCCGCCGCCGCCTACACGAACACGGCCCGGTACCTCACCCGCCCCGTCGCGCCTTCGGTTGGCGGTGCGCTCATGAGCCACGTCGCCCTTGGCAGCCCCTTCTTCGCCGCCGGGGGCGTGAAGATCCTCTACGACGTCCTGATCTACCTCCAGTTCCGGAAAGTCCCCGACCCCGGCAAGGCCCAGCGCCACACGTCGTGAAGCTTCTTTGGGTGATTATCAATGCTATGCATCGTTCATCACCCAAAGAAGGTCGAAGGTCCTACCGGGTGGGCTCCCAGCGGAAGAACTTGGCCGCCACCAGCAGGGAGCCCAGGCCCCAGATCCCCATCACGAGCAGGTCCTTGCCCTGGAAGCCCGACCCGGGTGCGAACGGGTTGAAGACCTGGTGCATCGCCTCGGCGAAATGCCGGACCGGGAAGATGTTGCCCACCGTGCTCAACCACTTCGGGGCGGTGGTCAGCGGGATGAAGATGTCCGAGATGAACAGCAGCGGCAGGATCACCGCGTTGACGACGGCCGGCGCCGCATCGGCGTTCGGGACCACGGTCGTGATCGCCAGGCCCATCGCCGAGAACGACAGCGCCCCGATGGCGAGGCTGGCAAGGAAGGCCGGGATGCGGTTGCCCGCCAGGCTCACGCCGTAGAACGCCTTGCCGAAGACCATGATGATCGCCACGAGGAGGAGCGCGATCACGCCCGAATGCAGGATCTTGCCCGAGAGGTAGGCGAGCGGCGGCATCGGGGTGCCCCGCTTGCGCTTGAGGACGCCCTGCTCGCGGGCGAACACCACGTTCATCGCCAGGTTGGTGAACGAGGCGGTGATGACGGAGAAAGCCACGATGGCCGCCACGTAGAACGTCGACTGCTTGACGATATGGCCCCCGGGCAGGGTGAGCCTGGCGTTGCCGAACAGCAGGTTGAAGATGACCAGGAACACGATGGGGAAGGCGAAGGTGAAGTAGGCGGCGGCAGGGTTGCGCCAGAACGACTTGTTCTCGTAGCGCACCTGGCGCAGGGCCAGTCGGGCGGTGCTCACTCCGTCCCCGCCACGCCGCCTGTCAACTCCAGGTACACGTCCTCGAGCGACGGCTTCGAGACCGTGAGGTCCGCCAGCTCGACGGCCTCGGTCAGCGCCCACCCCGTCAGGTCGTACAACACCCGGACCGGCTCCTTGGTGACGATGACGTAGCCAGCGCCCGATGCGGTTGCTCCGAACGAGGCAGGCAGCGCCGCCGCCTCTGAGGGAAGCGAGAACGAGATGCGGGTCTGCTCGAGTTCGGTCCCACCCAGCGTCCCCGGAGGACCCTCGGCGACGATCCTGCCCCCGACGACGATGGCAACGCGGTCGGCGAGGTTCTGCGCCTCGTCCATGTAGTGGGTCGTGAGCACGATCGTCTTGCCCAGGGCGGCGAGGTTCTTCACGACCTGCCAGGCGTTGCGCCGGGCGGAGGGGTCGAAGCCCGTCGTGGGCTCGTCGAGGAAGAGGAGGTCGGGGTCGCCGGCGAGGCCGATCCCCACGTCGAGGCGGCGCTTCTGGCCGCCGGAGAGTTTGTTGACCCGCGAGCTGCGCTTCTCCTCCAGTCCCACGACGTGGAGGATCTCGTCGGTTGGCCGCGGATGCGGGTAGTAGCCGCGGTAGAGCTCGATAGCCTCCTCCACGGTGAGGAAGGGCTCGATGCCCGTCTCCTGGAGCACGATGCCGATGCGCTCCAGCAGCGCCCGCTCCCGGCGGGCTGGGTCGTGGCCCAGGACCCGCACCTCGCCGGCGTCGGCTTTGCGGTGTCCCTCGAGGATCTCGACGGTGGTCGTCTTGCCGGCTCCGTTGGGGCCGAGCAGGGCGAAGACCTCACCTCTCGCAACGTGGAGGTCGATGCCCCGCACCGCCTCGACATCGCCGTAGGACTTTTTCAGGCCTCTGGCGACGATCGCCGGCGAATCCTCCATGGCCCGAGCATAGCTTCCCGCACTCGTCAGCAGGGCGACCAGCGGGACCAGTTCCCAGACCCGGTCCCGCTGGCCTCTCCCGGCTCGGCCGCCCGAGCGCCGTCGCCCGTGGGCGCGCACTCGTGCGGCACATCTCCTGACTTAGCAGCTTGCGCTCGGTGATGCCGAGGAGCCGGTAGGCATGCTGTTGCCGACGCACGTGTAGGTGTTGTTGATCCTCCCGCCCAACAGGAACACCGCGCCGATGATGGCGACCGCGATCAGGGCGACGAGCAGGCCGTACTCCACGGCGGCCGCCCCCCGCTCACCCACGGGTCGAAGAACTGCAAACCGGTCCTTGATGAAGAGCAGGATCGCGAGCAAAACGACACTTCCTTTCCTTTTTCAGAGCGTGCGGGATGGGGTTGTTCGGTTGGGCAGACGAGCTTGCGACTACACGCCCCGCCCAGCGCCGAAGGCCTTCATGATCGAGATGATTGCGGGGCCCATGACGATCAGCATCAGCGCGGGGAAGATTCCGAGCAGCAGTGGGAACAGCAGGGCAACGGGGGTCTTGGCCCCCTGCTCCCTCGCCCGCTGCCGGCGCAGCATCCGCATCTCCGCCGCCTGGCTCTTGAGGACGACGGACAGCGGGGTGCCGAGGGCGTCCGCCTGGGTCAGGATCAGGGCGAACGTCGACAGTTCCTCGACCTCGGTCCGTGTCCGGAGGTTGCCGAACGCCTCCCGGCGGGAAACGCCGAGCGACAGCTCCTGCAGGATCCGGTGGAACTCCTGGCCCAACGGTCCCGGGAGGCGCTGGATGACCAGTTCGATAGCGGCCTCCAGGCCCATGCCGGCGCCGACGGCGATCGCCAGCAGATCGAGGGTCTCGGGCAGCGCCCTGCGGATCTCCGCCTGGCGCTTCTTGCCCTTGCCGGCGATGAAGACGTCGGGCAGCATGAAGCCGATGGCCGCCCCGAAGAGTCCCAACAGGATGACGTTGCCGAAGCCCACGCCGAGGAGTGCCAGCAGGAGCGGGAAGATGACGGCCAGCAGGGCGGCACCGGCGGCCTTCAGCGCCAGGGCACCTTCGACCCCGAGGTCTCCGAGGCCTGCCAGCGACGTGTTCTGCCGAAGCCGGGCGACCATCGTGCTGGGCGTCACCGCCCGGGCGATCCTGGTGAGCGACCGACCGACCGGCCCGAGGAGCCGGAGCGACAGGGGAGCGGAGAGTTCCGCCTCCCTGCTGTCCAGCCCCTCGCCGACGATGGACTCCAGCGCCGCGGCGCTGGACCGGCGGTCGGAGGAGCGACCGGCCACTCCCACTGCCACGAAACCTAACCCGACCCCGACCGTCGCCGGACCAAACCACAGGATCATGCTCACCACTACACCTCCACCTTCTTGATGATCCGCTGCATCCACATCGTCCCGGTGAGCATTCCGAAGCCGGCGGCGACGAGCATCATCTTGCCGGTCCCCGTCTGGTAGAGCGGCGCCACGTAGTCGGGCCGGAACAGCATGAGGAAGCCACCGACGAGCAGCGGAAGGCCGGTGAGGACCTTGCCGGACAGCCGCGCCTCTGCCGACAGGGCCCGCACCTCTGCACGGATCTCCACCCGTGCCCGCATGAACTCGGCGAGGGTGCGGAGTGTCTCGGAGAGGCTGCCGCCGCTGGTGTACTGGATGCGGATGGCCTCCACCGTCCAGTCGAGGTCCTGCGAGGCGCAGCGGTCTGCCATTGCCTGGAGCGAGTCCAGCATCGGCCGGCCCACCTGCGTCTCGATCACCACCCGGGCGAACTCGTCGGCCAGGGGGGCATTGCCCTCCTGGGCCACGATCTCCATGGCGTGCAGCATCGAGGCGCCCGAGTCGAGCGACCCGGCGAGGAGCTGGAGCACCGTCGGGAGCTGGTTCTCGAGAGCGATCCGCCGTTTCTTGCCCTTGCGGATCATCCAGAAGTAGATGGCGAGGGGGAGGCCGACCAGGATGGCAACCGAGATCACGAGCGGGACGAACAGCAACGAGACGAGCGCCCCCAGGACACCGGCGCCGGCGGACACCACACCGAACTCGCCCGGGCGCAGCTTCACGCCGGCGGAGGCCAGCGACGCCTGGAGCTTGGAGGAGGTGGCAGTGCCCTTGAAGGCTCGGTCCGCCAGGGCGCCCGCCCTCTCCATCAGGGCAACGAGCGTCTGCGGCGACTGTGTCGGGTCGACCCGCTCCAGGTCGAGGAGCTGGACCAGGGACTGACGGCCTGCCTTCTCCCCGGACGCGACGCCCCAGGCGATGGCGACGACACCACCGGCGACGAGGAGGGCTGCGAGAACGACGATCACCGCGACCCTCCTCTGCGGCGAGCCAGGTTCGCCAGAATCTTGGCCCGGTCGGCCGTCTCCTGGCCACCCGCCGCTTCCCCGAGGTTCGCCGTGCTCCAGCTCTCGGTCCGCTGCGGGGGGACCGGCGTGAGGCCGCCGGGCTGGAACAGCTTGGCGGGCAGGTCGAGCCCCGCCGCCCGGATCCGCTCGATGACCTTCGGACGAAGGCCCGTTGCCTGGAGCTTGCCGGTGATCTTTGCCGATTCCTTGCCGCCGGTGGTGAAGACGAAGGAGAAGACGTCCTGGATGGTGATGATGTCGCTTTCCATGCCCTGGATCTCGGTGATCGCGGTCGTGCGGCGGGACCCGTCCCCGAAGCGATCGAGGTGGACGATGAGGTCGATGGCCGAGGCGATCTGGGTGCGGATGGCTCGGACCGGCAGGTCGTAGCCCGCCATCAGGACCAGGGTCTCGAGGCGGGAGAGGGCGTCCCGGGGCGAGTTGCAGTGCAGCGTGGTCAGCGATCCCTCATGACCGGTGTTCATGGCCTGGAGCATGTCGAGCGCCTCCGGCCCACGGACCTCGCCGACGATGATGCGGTCGGGCCGCATCCGCAGGGCGTTGCGGAGCAGGTCCCGGATCTTGATCTCGCCCGCCCCCTCGACGTTCGGGGGCCGGGACTCGAGCGTCACGACGTGGGGCTGGTTGAGCCGGAGCTCAGCGGCGTCCTCGATGGTGATGATGCGGTCGTCGAGAGGGATGAAGCTCGAGATCACGTTCAGGATGGTCGTCTTGCCGGTGCCGGTCCCCCCGGTGACGAGGATGTTCAGCTTGGCCCGCACGCAGGCCTCGAGGAACACCGCGGTGTCGACGGTGAGCGACCCGAAGGCGATGAGGTCCTTGACCTCGAAGGCCTTCTCGGGGAAGCGCCGGATGGTGAGCACCGGTCCGTGGACCGACACGGGCGGGATGACGGCGTTGACTCGGGAGCCGTCGGGCAGCCGGGCGTCGACCATGGGCGACGACTCGTCGATGCGCCGGCCCACGCGGGCGACGATCTTCTCGATGACCTGGCGGAACTGGCTCTCGTCGATGAAGCTGGCGTCGGTCCGCACGATCTTGCCGTGGCGCTCGACGTAGATCTCGTCGATGCCGTTGCACATGATCTCGGTGACGTCCGGGTCGTGGAGCAGGGGCTCCAACGGGCCGTAGCCCAGGAGATCCGCCGCAACCTCCCGGACGAACTGCGCCCGCTTGGACGACGGCAGCGACACCTCGGCGCTCCGCAGCGCCTCGTCGAGGTGGCTGGACACGAGCGTGGCGAGCTCGTCGGCTTTCATCCGCTGCGACAGCTTGGGGCCGAGGACCTCGAGGAGGACGTCGCGGACCCGCCGCTTCATCTGTCCCCAGCTCGTTGCCTCCTTGGTGACGACGCGCTTCGTGTTGGCGCGCGGCGTCGGGGTGCCGGTGGTACGGGAGCTTTCCTGGTCCACCCGTTCGGCACGCTCTGACAGGCTCATCGTCTCGGCTCCTTCCGATTCGTCTTCGGAGTTTCAGTTGGGCGCTCGCGGCGACTCTGCGGCCGTTGCGGTGGCGAGGCCGCCTGACGGCTCCCCGAGAACACCAGCGGCGAGGACGCATCCAAGGGCCCACTCAAGGGGCCGAATGAGGACGAGGGCCTCTTCAATGGCTCGGACGAGGGGTCCGGATCGCTCAAGGGCCCGGACAAAGACGGAGGCCCCACCTGCATCTGGGTGGCGAGGGACGGCAGTGCCCCTTGCTGGGCCTGCGATGTCTCCAGGCCTGGCCCCCAGAGCCGCGCCCCTATCCTCAGCCGGAAACGGGTCAGCCCGTTGTCCCTCAGGCCGGCTGCGACGGGGGCCCGATCGGTGCGGCCGGAGTGACTTCCGGCCATGTTGCCGTTCGGAGCGGCTGCGGATGCCGGCCTCCTCTGGGTCGTTGCCCGTGCGGGGCCGTGTCCCGGCGCCCGGACCAACGACCCTTCGTCTTCAACGAACGGCTCGCGCAGCACCGTTTCGTCCGGGACCCGGGCGGCGGGGGGCTCCACTGACGATCCGGCCTGCGGCCACTCGGCAGCTGAGGGTGCTTCGTAGTGCACGGCCGCTGCGGTGTGGGTCGGCGTCGCCGTCGCCAGCTGTGCCTGGCGCTCCTTGCGCCGGGCCGACCAGGACACCCTGCCAGCCGGCCGGGCCCCCCACGTGGGATTGATGACTTGGGAGGCGGGCACGAGCTTGGCCCCCGCCTCGAGCAGCTTCTGGGAGATCTCCGCCCTGGGTTCGATGATCAGGACCGGCTGGCCGGCGTTCAGGGAGCGCGAGACCTCCCTGGCGTACGGCAGCACGGCTGCGAAGCCCCGAGGGTAGACCCGGAGCAGCTCCTGGAGGTCGATGCCGTTGTCGGGCTCAGCCTTGTTAAGGACGCAGGAGACGTCCTCTGCCGGCAGCTTCAGGCGCTCGATGGTCTCGAGGAACACCCGGAGGTTGCGCAGCGAGGGCACGTCGAGCGTCGCCATGACCACCAGGTAGCGGGACTGGTCGTAGGCGGCGAGGACCACCTCGTTGAGCGAGGGGGGCGTGTCCACCACGATGTAGTCGAAGTGGCGCCGGGCACACTCGAGGACCCGCGTGGCCTCCCGGGGGCCGACGAGCTCGGCTGCGAAGGGATCGGCGGGTGCCGACAGCACCTGGTAGCCCGACGAGTGTTCCATGAGGTATTCGGGGAGCGCCTCGTCCATGTCTTCTTCGTTGATGAGCTCGGAGATGGTCCGCTGGGGCCGCAGGCCGAGGGCGAGCGACACCTCGCCGAACTGCAGGTCGAGGTCGACCAGCAGGACGCGGCCACCCGTCACACCGGCGAGGTAGGCGGCAAGGTTGGTGGCGAAGAAGGTCTTGCCGCAGCCGCCCGTGGGGGAGGTCACGGTGAAGACCATGGCGTTGCTCACCCGAGCCCGTGCAGCGGAGGCCGGCGCCTGCTCGGGCGCGGCTGTCGGGACCTCCCGGATCACGACCCGCTCCCCCCGGACCGCCTCTGCGGTGTCGAGGATGCGGTGCAGGGCGTTGCGGAGCCTGGTGGTGGACGCGGGGTAGGCGATGACCTCGCCCGCACCACAGGACGCCGCTTCCGTCATGGAGATGGGGGTGGCTCCCTGCGTCAGGACGATCACGGTCTTCGGCGACGCCCGGTGGATCTGTGCAAGGCGCCGGAGCCCGGTGACCGTCATCTCCTCCGGTGCTGCGAGGACGACGTCCGGCGACTCGAGGCGCACTTCCTCCAGCAGCCCGGTGAGACGCGAGACCGTGACGACCGTGGGGGCGTACTCCAGGGCGCGGGCAGCCCGCTCGATGTCCGAGCTGAAGCTCCCTCGCCGGTCCACCACGAGCAGCTTCAGGGGTGCATCAAAGGCGTCGTCGGCATCGAGGTCCTGCTCCTCGGGGTCGAGGTCGTAGTTCGAGAGCGTCGAATGCGGCACCCTGCGGTTGTTCAGGTACTCCTGGCTCATATCGATCACCCCCCGCCTACGGCACGAAGAGCGACTTGAGGGTCTGGCCGGCGCTGGTTGCGGGGCCGTCACCGGGGTGGACCAGCCCGTACCACAGGGCCTCGTAGGTCTGGGCGAAGATGACCTTCTCGGCGTCCTGGGGGGAGAGGGCGAGCGTGAAGTTGATATCGGTCGTCGGCGGAGCGGCGGCGGCGATCTTGGGGGTGTTGGCCGGGACGACGGCGAGGACGGCGACGTGGCTGAGCAGGAGTCGGGCACTCTGGTCGCCCTTGCCGGTCATGTAGATGTTGACGAGGTCGCCGGCCGACACGTAGCCCGCCACAGCCTGGGGCACCGGCGCCGTGACGGTGATGGCGTTCTTGCCGGCGGGGATGGCGAGGCCGTCGGTCGAGGCGGTCGTCGTGGCGGTGGCGGCGCCGGCCGTGCCGAACTGTGAGACGGCGACGACCTCGCCGGCGCTGATGTTGCGGAGCGTCTGGAGGTTGGCGATCTGCGACAGCGACGTGAGGGCGTCGGCCGGCCGGGCTGCTGCAGGGACTGCCTGGCCCTTCACGTAGGTGGTGAGGGAGTCGGCTTTCGTGCCGCTGGGGATGGCGGTCTTGGCGACGAAGGCGGCGACGTCGGTCCCTGTGGCGGCGCCCGCAGACCCTTGCAGGCTGTGGGCGTAGAGGAAGACCAGCGCCGCACCGAGAATCGCCAACGCGACTCCCGCTCCGATGATGGTGCTCGATCGGCTCTTCATGGTCGCTTCCTTTCGTTGCACTCCGCCCCTCCTGGGATGCCGGGGGCGGCGGCGGCACGACGGTCCTGCTCGCTGCCAAGAAACGATCGGAGCATGGTGAAGCTCCGGCTGACGACGAGCGTCGCCCCGGGGCCCTGGCGGCGGACATGTAGGGAGATCCCGGCCGCGTTCATGAGAACAAAAGCAGCCGTGGTAACGGCGCGGATCTCGAACATGAGCGTCGACTCCATTTGCTGGGACTCGGGGAGTGGAACTGGTGCTGCCCTGCTGCGATGCGGTGGTGGGTCGCGGTGCTGAGCGGGCCGGCCGGCTGATGCCGGCCGGCCCTGGTGCTGGCCTATCTGACGGCCGTCCTCTGGCAGATCTAGCAGGCTGCGGAGGTGGCGGTGGAGGTCGACGTCTGCGGGAGCGAGTTCGCGACGCAGGTGAACGTCCCCTTCACCTTGTTGCCGAGGAGGATGACGGCCGCAATGATGGCAACGGCGATGAGAGCCACCAGGAGGCCGTACTCAACGGCTGCGGCGCCCCGCTGGGCTCCACTGCGAAGTGCGGCGATGCGGGCTTGCATCCACTGGACGAACTGGATCAACGAACTCACCTTCCCTTTCATGATGTCGAGCTGCTGACGCGAAGGAACTGAAATTCCTGGGCTATGAAGATTCACGATTCCGGGCTCGCCGCTGGATGTCTCTGGGGCGACATTCACAGTTATCGGTTAGCCGGCTCCTTGGGCATATGGGTACTTGGGATGGTTTATGCTGGCCCTTGCCAGGCGTGGACCTCCCCACGAGCGGGCCATGTCTCCCACCCCGGAAGTACTAGGTGCAGTAGTCCGGGCAGGTCATCGACCCCCCCGATTGGGGGTCTGGCGGCCACACGTGACCCGGGCGTGCACGACACCAGCCAGCGCCGCCAGGACGATGACCCAGACAACGACCGGCAGAACCGCCGGCCCCGTCACGCGCCGGGTCAGCACGAGCCTGGTGGCGGCCACGGGCGAGGCGACGAGGGGGCTGAGGTGTGGCACAGGCACCCCGAGGCGCCCCTCAAGGCGCCGGATCAAAACAGGGCCGGCGGCGGTCATGCCCGTGGCCGGCTTGGGGACGCTGCGCGGCGGAGCGGGAACCTTGGTGGCTGGCACCGCCGCAGCGGCCACCCTGGGCACGGTCGCGACGGGCGCGGCAGGGCTCGCCATGGCGGCGACCCGGACCACGGGGGCGGGTCTGATCGTCACGAAGTCCTGGGTCACGTACACGTAGCCGACGGCATCGAGGGCCACGCCGATCCCCACGTAGTTGAAGGCTGGGTACAGGATGTTGGCTCGGTGCGGGGGGCTGTTCATGAGGAGGCTGTCCGTCTCGTCGAGGGTACCGGCCTCCGCCACGTTCTCGCCCGTGAGGTAGGCGCCGATCGCCTGCTGGGCGATGTCGAGATAGCCGGTGTGGTTGTGCCAGATGTCGCGGCCGGCGGCCATCTCGTTCGAGTGGGCCCTCGCCACCGACGACGCCCAGGGCTGCAGCGCGAGGGCGCCGAGACCTCCTGCGGCCCGCTCGGCGTTCAGCTTTGCCAACATGGTGGTCTCGAGGGCGTCCACGGATGGCGCCGGGGGGACGGAGGCGTTGGGGGAGAGGCTGATGCCGGGCAGTGGGAGGGGGATCAACGTGTCCGCCGAAGCCGGGACGGCGGAGCTTCCAGCGACGAGTGCGAGTGCGAGGGCGACCGCCGGGGCCGGCCAGATCCTTCGGAATGTTGCGAAGTTCACCACCAGTTTCATCGCGAGGGGGCCTCCGGTGGCAGGTGCCTCCCGCCTCAGTAGAGGTATCGGGAGATCCTCGGGCGCTCCCCATAACGCAAAGGCACCGTTTTCGCGTAGCCCCCATATCCGTTCCGCCGGGACGGTTGGGGGAGGTGGGGTGCGGGTTCCCGGACGTGCGAGCGGGGATCCCCCTCAGCGCACGGCGGCGCGGGCCCGCTGCTGCGGCAGAGGCCGGCCCCCCCGGGGGGCGAGGCGCTGGCGCCGGCGACGCCGGAACGTCAGGGCCAGCCCCACGGAGACTGCGCCGACGAGCACCACGGCCACGATGAGGACGGGGGCGCCCGGGCCCGGCTTCTTGACGGGTGTCGCCCGGACGGGGGTCTGCGCCGGCCCCGAGGTGGCCGGGACCTGCAGGAGCGCCTCCGCGGTGTTCTCGATCAGGCCGGAGCGCAGCGTGACCTGGACCTTCCACGAGC
>JAOPZY010000120.1 GCA_025963875.1 Actinomycetota bacterium | reverse complement strand
GCCAACTGCACATTCCTATCGAGGTGCTGGACTACGCGGAACACGCCGTCGGTGCGGGCGCCGCCGCCCAAGCGGCCGCCTACGTCGAGGTCCGCTGCGATGGGGCCCTCCGCTGGGGTGTTGGCCTACACGAAAGCATCGTCACGGCATCACTGCGCGCCGTCCTTAGCGCCATGGGCGGGCTCGATCGCCGCCATCGGAAGGCCTGACCTCAAGCTTCATGCCATTGCGGCGGTATGCAAGTCAACCCAGGCGGGCGTGGGACCGCGCAGCCCTGGACGAACCGCTCGTAGACGGTGCTGGCCTTGGCGACGACCACCAGGGGCACCACCGGAGCCGCGTGCAGCCTGCGCCAGGCGCTTTCCGTCAAACCGAGTCAAGCGCGTACCTCATGCGCCGCATGGCCGAACGGCCGGCCAACCTGCGCCTGTTCCTCGAGGCCATCGCCCGAGGCTGACGACACCCCTAGCCGGTGCTCGGGTGGGTCGGGGTGGTGCTGTCCGGAGCCAGCACGTCGAAGCCGTCCGGGATGTTGAGCAGGCCCGGTGCCGTCCCCTTCACCCCGGTCGTGCCGTACTGCCAGACGATGGTGTTGGTCGCCGGATCGATGATGACCACGCGGTGGCGGTAGTCGTCGTTGGCGCACAGCAGGCCGTTGGGCAGCAGCTCGGCGAGGCTCGGGTGGTCGAGCATCCCCTCGCCGGCGGCCGGATGGTACGCGTAGACGATCTGCCCCTCCCTCGTGAACTCGTAGATGCCGCCGGGCTTGGCGTAGTCCGCGACCAGATACAGGTCGGGGCCGATCTGCTGCGGATCCGAGGGGTACGCAATCGCCAGGTGCACGCTCCAGACAAGCTGCCCGCTCTGGGTGACTTCATCGATGTAGGCGGCATTCGCCTCGGAGATGAGGAGGTTCCCGTTGGGCAAGGGCGTGTCGCCATTGGGATAGGCGAACGAGGTGGGCGGGTTGTGGGTGCAGTTGCGGGTGGTGCCCAGCTGGGTGGCGGGCGAGATCTGGGCCGGGTCGAACAGGAGGATGCGGCAGTTGGAGGCGTCGGCGACCGCCACGACCCCATTGGAGAGCAGGTAGGCGTCGTCGGGCTGGTTGAGATAGCCCGCCGCCGACCCGGGCTTGCGGGGATGGCCGTACTGCCAGTCCACGGTCCCCGTCGGGAAGGCGATCTGCACGACGGTGTGGTTCTCCTCCTGGTTGGAGACGATCGCCGTCCCGTGGTGGACGAAGAAGGCGTCGTCGGGGAAGTAGAAGCCGCCGGGCGGCGCGCCGGCGGTTGGCGACGGATAGGTCCAGAGGACCTGCTTGGCGGCGTTGACCAGGAGCAGGCGGTTGTTGCCCCGGTCGGCGATGAGAAGCCGGCCTGCGAATGGCCGCGTGAGATCCGGCCCCGGCGGCGACGGCGAGGCGGACGGCGACGGCGAGGCTTTTGGCGGCGATGCCGCCCTGCCACTCGAGCAGGCGCCGGCCGCCAGGAGCAGCGCCGCCGCGCAGGCTGCCGCCCTCAGACTGCCCGGGATGCGGATCAGCGGGCTTTGGGATACGAGCCGAGCACGCGCAGGAACGACGTGAGCTCGGCGACCGCCTGCAGCGCCTCCTGGGCGGCGGGGTCGTGCACCGGGGCGTCGAAATCCACGTAGAAGTTCGACTGCCACGCCTTGGCCCGCGAGGGCCGGTGCTCCAACTTGGAGAGGTTGAGGTGGCGGTCGGCGAACTCCTTGAGGCAGCGGTAGAGGGCGCCGGGCATGTCGGCGGTGGCGAAGACGACCGAGGTCTTCTCCGGCGGCCCGAAGAGGTCGGAGTTGCCGCGGGCGATGGCAACGAACTTCGTCGAGTTGTCGGCCCTGTCCTCGATGTCGGCGGCCAGCACCTCGAGGTTGTACAACTCCGCAGACTCCGCCGAGGCGATGGCCGCCGAGGCGGACTGCCGGCGCTCGGCGAGGATCCTTGCGGCCCCCGCGGTGTCGTGGACGGCGATGCGCTCGACCTGCAGCGAGTCCAGGAACTCCGAGCACTGGTCGAGCGCCTGGGTATGCGAGTAGACCGTGCGGACCTCGTCGAGCGGGGTGCCCGGCAGGCCGAGCAGGCAGTGCGAGATCCGCACGATGGTCTCGGCGACGATCGACACGCCGTGGCGCACGAGCAGGTCGTAGCTCTCGTTGATCGACCCGGCGTGGCTGTTCTCGAGCGGCACCACCCCGTAGGCGACCGTGCCGATCTCGACGGCCTCGAACACCCGGTGGACCGAATGGAAGGGCACGGACGTGGCCCCGGCGAAGAGCCGCTTGACGGCGCGCTGGCTGTAGGCCCCCGCCTCGCCCTGGAAGCCGACGGGGATCGTGCGCTCGGGCACTTCAGTGGTGGTGGGCATCGCTGGAGAAATTAGCACGCTGCCTCTGGGACGGAAAAACCGAGACGCGTTAAGGCCCAAGGTACTCGGGGACGACAGCCGGAGCGCACTTCCCCACACACTCCAACCGCCGGCCCTTCAGCACCTTGGGCCCTAAGTGTCCCAAGCGACCTTGGAGGCCGTCGAATCTCGCTCGCCTACCGTGAAGTGCTCCTACCAGGACCGGCGTGCCCTGGCTATCACCGAGGCGTCGGGAAAGGCCCTTCCCAACGCTCCCGCCGACCGCCGAGTCTGCCCGATGCCCCTTCCAGTGCGCTCCCGGCGGGCTGGCTTCGACTCTGTCGAACCCTCTGCCGACCGCTTGGGACAGGAGGCAAGATACTTATCCGACGCCGGGTGCGTCAAGCGTGTGACCGGAGATTTCTTCCCGCGCTGTGAAGTTTCTTCCCGCTCCAGCGACGACGCCTCTTTGGACCTCGGAAGCCTCCGCCAATTGGCGGACACTATGCGTGTAAAGGTCGATTAGCTCATCGGCGGAGCGCTCCCACGAGAAGTCCGACGAGCCGCAGACCGCCAGCCTGCCCATGTTCGCGGCGAGTGGCTGGTCCGAGAGAATCCGCCATACCCGCTCCGCGAATGCGGCGCTCGCCCCGGGCTGGACCAGGAAGCCGGTCTGGCCATGCCGCACGATGGAGCGGAGCCCGCCGACCCCTGCCGCCACGACCGGCGTGCCACAGGCCTGGGCCTCGAGGGCCACGAGGCCGAATGACTCGGCGTGGGACGGGACGAGGCAGACGTCGGCCGCCTGGTAGTAACCGGGCAACTCGTTCTGGGGCTGGGCGGCCACGAACCGCACCACGTCGGCGAGCCCGAGGTCCTCGGCGAGGCGTTGCAGGCGCGCCGGCTCGGACGCCCCCGCGACGCCACTCGCTCCGCCGACGATCACGAGCACCGCCTCCTCCTTGCGGAGGCGGCCCCAGGCAATGAGGTGACCGAGCGCCTCGATCGCAGTGTCGGCGCCCTTCAGCGGCTGGAGGCGGCCGACGAACAGCAGCACCCGCTTGCCCGAGAGTCCGCCCGACAAGGCTCCCGAGGACGCCAACGCCACCTTGGCGGCTTTACGGTCGCCGGGGCGGAACGTGGAATGGTCGACGCCGGGAGGGATGACGTGGATCCGCTCGGGATGGGCGGCATAGAGGTCGATCAGCCATTCCCGCTCGTCGGGGGCGGAGGCGACGATGGCGTTCGCCTCGGCGATCACCCGCGCTTCCCCCCGGAGCCGGCAGTCGGGCTCGACCGGCTCGCCGTTGGCACGGCCCTCGTTCTTCACGCGCCCAAGCGTGTGGAACGTGTGGACGAACGGGATGCCCCAGCGGGCCGAGAGGATGGAGGCGACCCTGCCGGAGAGCCAGTAGTGGCTGTGGATCAGGTCGTAGCGCACGCCGAGGGCCTCGACCTCGTGGAGCAGGTTGGCGGTGAACTCGGGCAGGTAGGCGGGGATCTCCCCCTTGGACAGCCCCGGGGCGCCGGCCGGGATCTGGCGCACCACGACGCCGGGGAACAGGCTCGTCACGTCCGGTGTCTCGGCGCTGTCCCGCCGGGTGTAGATGTCGACGTCCAGTCCCCGGGCAGCCAGCGACCTGGCCATCTGCCGGACGTACACGGTCATGCCCCCGGCGTCACCAACCCCCGGCTCGACCACCGGATTCGAATGCACCACGAGCATCGCGACGCGGCGCAGCGGGCGGTGCGGTAGTGCCGTGACGGATGCTTCCCGAACAGCCAGGGTGCCCCTCCCGGGGGGAATCGGCGACTGGTGCCCCACTGGTACCCCATGTTACCGAAGGAGAGCAACTAGTCAGGGACCAAACGAACTCTACCCGCAGGGCCCCTTCGCCCCGTCGGGACGGGTGATCTTCACCGCGTGGAGCGGAAGGCGCTCCGCACCCAGTTCGAACTTGTAGCGCTCGGTGCCCCGCAGGAAATCGAAGCGCCCCATGCCCTGCTCGATGCACCGCCGGATGAGCAGCACCACGATCATGATCCCGGGTGACAAGGCGGCGGCGCCGGCATCGAAGGCGGAGTTGTAGAGGTAGAACGTCCCCGAGTAGGTGAACGAGAACGTGGACGCGACCCGTTTCCCCCCCACCTCGAGGAAGTCGAGCGAGAGGAGGCCGAGGGGCTGGAACGTGCGGGCGATCCGTGCGAAGAAGCCGGCACGCTCGACGCCCATGAACTTGCCCTTCTCGCCCTGGCTGGAGCGGTGCATGGCAAAGAAGTCTTCGAGGTCGGCCTCGAGGGTTTGCTCGGTGGCCGTGGTGAGGCAGGCATCGGGGGCTGCCTCCTCGAAGCGCCGCAGCTTGCGCCGCAATTCGTGGCGGCGGCTGCGCCCGAGCTGTTCCAGGTAGGCGTCGAAGGACCCTGGCAGGCTCAGCACGGCGGTCATCTCGTGCTCGTCCATCTGGAACGGGAGGCCCCTGCGGTCGGCGGCCTCGACGAGCCACTCGGCAAACCCGAAGGGCACGGGCAGGCAGCGGGCATCGAAGCTGCACCACGAGGGGATGTCCTCGAGGGCATAGTCGAGGAGCGTGTCGGCGATGGCCCGCTGGGACTCGTGACCGGCGGAGATCGGGCCCATGTAGTCGGTGAGGTCGTCCCCGCCGAGAAAGCTCAGCACGGCGGCCTCGGGGTCGAGCACCAGGGGGGCCAGGCCGACCGGCTCGGGGTCGCAGAAGCTCAGCACCAGGAGGCGGCGCCCGGCGCCGAACTCCTCCCACCAGACGCGGCTCCACTCCAGGGTGGCGAAGATGTGGCGGTAGGGGTCACGCTCGAGCAGCACGGGCCACTCGGGGAGGTCAAAGGCCTCGGGACCCTCCGTGAGCTTGACGTCCAACCGGCCACCTCCTAAGTCCCGGAGACGCTAGCACGGGCGGAAAGGTCCAGCCGCGGATCCTTGCACGGGGAGGCTCACTCTTCCCGAGTCTCTCAATGCAGTTGCCAGGATGCCGGCCCTCCGGGACGGCCCCCCGGGAGCCCGGAAGATACTGGGCGGAAGGCGCCTTCCGTGAAGGTTTTTTTCATCGATTGTTCTAAAGCCGCGGGCCGTTCCAGCCGACGCATAGATCGCAGCACTAGTTACTTCTGACCACAGGCTCTTGACCCACCACCGGCGGGCCGGAGCGGGTCGAGGCGGCGACATTGCAGGTAGGAGCCCATATGCGCCAGGCCGGTGACAGCAGGACCTTCATCGCAGCTGCCGCCGTCCTCATGGCGGGACTCGTCATCGCGACGATGCTTGCCATCAACGCCAGGCTCCAGTCGGCGCTCGCGCCGACCGTGGAGCAGGTAGGCGCCCCAGCCATCAACGTGGGCCCGACAGCTGGCCCCCCGGTACTGCAGAACACGGCGGCCCCGTCGATAGCAAATTCCGGTGCCAATTCGGGCGACAACCCCGGCTCCAATGCAGGGACCAATTCTGGCGCGAACCCCGGCTTCAATGCTGGCTCCAATTCGAGCCCAGCCGCGACCCACGCCGTCGCCAGGCCCGCGCCACCGGCGGTCCGGACGGCCGCCAAGAAGCCTGCGGCCAGCCTGGCTGCGGGCGCGAAGGCCGCTCAGCCCGGAGCCGCTCCCGCCATTCCGCTCGCGCCCGCGCCCCCGGCCGGTGCCCAGCCGCCCACGGTCCCGACCCCGGTCACCACCGTGCCGGCGGTCCTGCCCACGGTCATCCCGGTCCCGCTCCCGGTCGTCATCGTCGTCAGGCCGCCCGCGGTCGTCCCACCCTCGCCCAACCTTGTGACCGAGGCCACCGGCACCGTCACCGTCACCGTCGACTCCGACCTCGGGGACGGCATCGCGTCCAGCGGCGAGACGCACCACCGCCACCACAGTGACAAGAGCATCTCCAGCCCCGACCTCACCGCGGCCCCCGCCGGTCACGATTCCACGACGGACCCCAAGAGCGGGGACGAGGAGAACGACGGCGACGACGATGACAACGGCAAGGTCGCCAGCCGCGAGGCCAGGCCCGACTCCCTCCTCTCCCTCCTCTTCGGGGACGACTCCCGCCCGGGAGACCGGCACCACTGAGGCCGGGTTGCACGGCAACCACCGGAATTGAAAACGGGCTCCTCATCGGAGCCCGTCTTGTGTGCCAGTTCGCCTCAGCGCGAGAGGATGGCGGTGGGGTCCTCCTTGCCCTCCCGGTAGCGCCGGATGAGTTCGCCGGTGACCGAGTCCATGACGCCCTGGATGCGGCGGCGGCGGTGGGAGGTCTCCTTCTCGGCTTCGCTGAGCCGTTCGACGATCTCCTCCAGCTCGGCGGCCGACAACTCTTCGAGCCTGGTGAGGTCGGCTTCCGAGGCGAGGCGCTCCACCTCGCGGCGCTGCGTGTCGGCGTTGGCCGGGGCAATGATGCGGGGGAGCCGGGATGCCGAGCCGCCGACACCCTCGGAGAGGATGCCGGGGAGATCCTCGACCATCTCCGTGACCTCGAGCTTGTCGCCGCCGGCGACGCGCTCCACTCCGTGGCGGAGGATGTCGAGCTTGCCCTGGATCAGGCGACGGGCGTAGGAGACCTCCGCCTCCAGCGCCTCGCACTCCGCCTTCTTCTTGCGCAGCTCCTCGACCGGCACCGTCGCGAGGTTGTCCACGTACGAGGGATCGAAAATCCGGTCCACGGTTCTTCGTGACGCTTCGGACATGTGTCCCCCTGTCGGTCTCGAACCCGATGTCCACCTTACCAGCGTTCCTCCCGCCAGGTCGCCCCCGGCCCTATTCGGGGCCCGCATCGGCCCCTATGATGGTGGGGTGCGGGGCGTCGAGGACTATCTCCAGCAGATCAAGCGGCTCGAGGAGCTCGGTCAGCGTTGTACGGCCACCGTGCTGGCCCAGACCTTGGGCGTTTCGCTGCCCTCCGCAAGTGAAATGCTCAAGCGCCTGGCCGAGGAGGGCTACCTCGAGCGGGCCCAGGACGGGGCGATCCACCTCACGGCCCACGGGCGCCCGCTGGCCCACATGGTGCTGCGCCGGCACCG
This sequence comes from Actinomycetota bacterium, assembly GCA_025963875.1. Taxonomy (GTDB): domain Bacteria; phylum Actinomycetota; class CADDZG01; order JAHWKV01; family JAOPZY01; genus JAOPZY01. Next base: position 3,422 of record JAOPZY010000120.1, on the reverse strand, counting down.
CCTCGTCGAGCGCCTGCTGACCGACATGCTCGGCATGCCGTGGCACGAGGTACACCGGGAGGCCCACCGCCTGGAGCACGCCATCTCGAGCCGGGTCGAGGAGCACCTGGCGGCGGCCCTCGGCTATCCCGAGTACTGCCCCCACGGCCACCCCATCTGCCCGGTGGACCGCCGGGAGCTGCGGCCCCTCGAGGCCCTGCAGTCGGGCGAGCGTGCGGCCGTGGCACAGATCTCCGAGATCTCCGAGGAGTTGCTCGCCTACCTCGACCAGATCGGCATCCGGCCGGCGACCGTCCTCACGATGATCGAGGCCGCCCCCTTCGACGGGCCGTTGACGTTCGAGGGGGAGGGGGGCCTGGTCACGGTGGGCCGGGAAGTGGCGGCGCACGTACGGGTCTGCGATCCGGCGCAGGCCGGCTGGATCAACAACCGTGCGACCGGCATCGCAGGGCGCCTCGGCATCACGGAACCCCAGCCGACCTGACGGCGGACTCTTCCACTCGTGGCCCGCTCCTCCGGAGCGTCCCACGAGCCGGGGGGATATGCAGCTTGTCGCCTCGCTTCGCGCGGCGTCTGCTCCTCCCCCCTGGACCCCCCTGCTGCGTCAGCCCTCCAGGCCTCCGAGCGCTCTTTCGACCAGGACCGCCTGTTCCCGGCTGTGGACCTTCAGGCTGCCGGTGGCGGGGCTGGCGCTCTCCTCTCTGGCGACGGAGGCGAGGTCGACGCCAAGGCGGTCCTTGAAGCTGGCCTGCAGGAACCGCCAGGCCCCCATGTTCGCCGGCTCCTCCTGCACCCACACGGGCTGCCCGGTGCCCGAATAGGCGTCGAGCTCGCGGCGGATGGCTTCGGCGGGGAACGGGTACAGCTGCTCGATCCGGACGATGGCTACGGGGACCTTCCGCTCGTCTCGGGCCTTGACGAGGTCGTAGAACACCTTCCCCTGGGTGAAGATGAGCCGCTTCGGCTGAGCGGGCGGGGCAGGGTCGCCGAGGACCGGGGCGAAGGAGCCGTCCGTGAAGTCCTCCGCCGCCGAGCGGGCGGCGGCCAGGCGGAGCAGCGACTTCGGCGTCATCACCACCAGCGGCTTGCCCTGGGAGCGGAGGGCCTGGCGGCGCAGGAGGTGGAAGTACTGGGCAGCCGTCGAGGGGACCGCGACCTGGATGTTGTCCTCGGCCGCGAGCTGCAGGAAGCGCTCCAGGCGGGCGCTCGAGTGGTCGGGACCCTGGCCCTCGTAGCCGTGCGGCAGGAGCAGGACGAGTCCGCTGCCCTGGCCCCACTTGTCCTCCGCCGAGGAGAGGTAGGTGTCGATCAGCACCTGCGCCCCGTCGGCGAAGTCGCCGAACTGAGCCTCCCAGGCGACGAGCGCCTGGGGGTTGGCGACGGCGTAGCCGTACTCGAAGCCGAGGGCGGCCATCTCGGACAGGGGGCTGTCGTAGACGAAGAAGCGGGCCGGGCTGGTCGGCTGCCCGCCCTCGAAGCCACCGGCGAGGCTGGCGAGGGGCACGTGCTCGGTGGCGGTGGTCTGGTCGACGAGGACGGCATGGCGCTGGCTGAAGGTCCCCCGCCGGGTGTCCTGCCCGGCGAGGCGGATCGTCCGCCCTTCCGTCAGCAGCGAACCGAACGCCAGGGCCTCGGCCAGGGACCAGTCGACGGCGTCCTCCTGGAGCGCAAGGCGGCGGGTCTCCAGCCACTTGGCGAGCTTGGGGTGCAGGTCGAAGCCGGGCGGGAGGGTCACGAGCGCGGTCAGCACCCCGTCGAGGACCTCCCGGTCCACGCCCGTCGGGACGGACACCGGCGAGAGGGGGGCAGGCAGCTTCCACTCGATCTTCGGCGGCTCGGACGGGCCACGGGTCTCGTCGAACGCCTGTTGCAGGCGGCTGCGGAAGCCTTCCAGGAACTGCTCCGCCTCCTCGACGCCGAGGTCGCCCCGGTTGACGAGGGCTTCGGTGTAGAGCTTGCGGACCGAGCGCCGGGCGTCGATGGCCCGGTACATCAGGGGCTGGGTGAACGCGGGGTCGTCGGCCTCGTTGTGGCCCCAGCGCCGGTAGCACCACACGTCGATCACGACGTCGCGGTGGAAGACCTGGCGGTACTCGAACGCCAGGCGGGCCATCCGCACGCACGCCTCGGGGTCGTCCCCGTTCACGTGCAGGACGGGCGCCTGGATCATCTTGGCCACGTCGCTGGCGTACTGGCTCGAGCGCCCGAAGGTCGGCCCGGTGGTGAAGCCGAGCTGGTTGTTCACGATGATGTGGACGGTCCCCCCGGTCCAGTACCCCTTCAGCTTGGACAGGGCCAGCGTCTCGGCGACCACGCCCTGCCCGGCGAAGGCGGCGTCGCCGTGGATGAGCAGCGGCAGGACTCGCGCCTCCCGTACACTGCCGAGCAGGTCGAGCTTGGCCCGCACCATGCCCTCGACGACGGGGTCGACCGACTCCAGGTGGCTCGGGTTCGGCGCCAGGGTGACCTTGATCGAGTTGCCCGACCGTGAGACGTGCTCGCCTGCGGCACCGGTGTGGTACTGCACGTCGCCCGAGCCGTGGGCCGCCGACGGGTCGATGTCGCCCTCGAACTCCCGGAAGATCTGGCCGTAGCTCTTGCCGACGACGTTGGCGAGCACGTTGAGGCGCCCTCGGTGGCTCATCCCGATGACGCTCTCGGTCAGCCCCGCGTCGGCGGCGTCGGCCAGGATGGCGTCGAGCATGGGGATCAGCGACTCGGCCCCCTCGAGCGAGAAGCGCTTGTGGCCCACGTACTTTGTGTGCATGAAGCGCTCGAAGGCCTCGGCCTCGGAGAGCTCCTCCAGGATGTGGCGCATGTCGCCGGGATCGAGCTTCGGATTGACGCCTTCGACGTGGGCCTGGATCCAGTGCTTCTGGTCAGGCTCCTGGCTGTACATGTACTCGGGGCTCGAGCGCCGGCAGTAGGCATCGAGGAGGATGGCGAGGATCTCGTTGAGCGTCAGCTCGCCGTCGACCCCGGCCACGCCGGCTGCGAGGAACTTCCGCTCGAGGTCCCAGATGGTGAACCCGTAGGTGGCGGGGTCGAGCTCGGGATGCATCTCCGGCGGCTTGGCGGCGAGCGGGTCGAGGTCGGCGATTAGGTGCCCCCGCACCCGGTACATGTTGATGAGCGACCGCACGCGGCCCCGCTTCGCGCGGAGCTCGAGCGAGTCAGCCGGCGGGTTGACGTCACGGCTCCAGGCGACCGGCACGTAGGGGGCGCCCATGCTGCGGAAGACGTCCTCGTAGAAGAGCTGCTCGCCCATCAGGAACCCCTGGACCCGGCGGAGGATCTCGCCGCTCTCGGCCCCCTGGATCACCCGGTGGTCGTAGGTGCTCGTGAGGGTGAGGACCTTCCCGACGCCGAGATCCGCCAGGGCGCTCAGGTCGGCCCCGGCGAACTCGGCTGGGTAGTCGATC
>JAOPZY010000112.1 GCA_025963875.1 Actinomycetota bacterium | reverse complement strand
TGGATGCTGGGCGAGGAGGGCCGCGGCATTCAGACGATCCTCGAGATGGTCAACTCCACCCGGCTGGATTGTGTGATCGGGACCGCCGCGCTCATGCGGCAGGCAGTCGCCCAGGCGACCCACCACGCCGCCAACCGCTGCGCTTTCGGCCGGCGGCTGGTGGACCAGCCGCTGATGCAGAACGTCCTGGCCGACCTGGCCCTCGAGTCCGAGGCGGCGACCGCCCTGGCGCTGCGCCTCGCCGGCGCCTGCGACCGCGCCGACGGCGACGAGCACGAGGCGCGGATCCGCCGGATCGGCACGGCAGTCGGCAAGTACTGGGTGTGCAAGCGGGGCCCAGCGACCACGGCCGAGGCCCTCGAGTGCCTCGGCGGCAACGGGTACGTCGAAGAGTCGATCGCCCCAAGGTTGTACCGGGAGGCTCCGCTGAACTCCATCTGGGAAGGCTCCGGCAACGTCAACGCGCTCGACGTCCTGCGGGCGCTGTCCCGGGAGCCCGAGACGGCTTCGTCTTTTTTCGACGAGGTCCAGCTCGCCCAGGGGGCCGACCGCCGGCTCGACGCCGCCGCGGCCGACCTGCGCCGTACCTTGAGGCCCTCCTCGGGGGAGGTGGCGACGCAGGCCCGGCGCGTGGCGGAGCGCATGGCACTGGTGCTTCAGGGGGCCTTGCTCGCCCGCTACGCCCCGGCTGCGGTGAGCGACGCATTTTGCGCCTCCCGCCTCGGCGGAGAGGGAGGCATGGCCTTCGGCACCCTCCCGGGCAGCGCCGGCCTCCAGGCGATCATTGCCCGGCACACGCCCAACCTGGCGTAGCCCTTCCGGGCTCGGGGCAGCGCCTCACACGGCGATGACGACCTTGCCTCGTGCATGACCTTCCTGCATGTGGCGGATGGCCACCGGGACCTCGCTCAGCGGGTACGTCCGGTCGATGGCCGGTGCTATCTTTCCCGCTTCGAGGAGTTCCCGGAGAACCCTCAGGTCCTCGGAGTTCTCCGACGTCGTGAGGGTCCCCAGCTTCTGGCTCACGAGCGGCGACAGCAGCGGCGCCCGGAGCAGGCGGTCGGCGCCGCCGAGCCAACGTCCATCGGTCTCGCCCCCGACGATGACGAGCCTTCCGCGGGGAGTGAGGGCTCGACGGAGCTGCGACAGCGGGCGGTTGCCTCCGATGTCGAGGATCGCGTCGTAGCGGTGCTCGCCGTCGGCGAAGTCCTCGATCGTGTAGTCGATCACGTGGTCTGCGCCGAGGGCTCGGACCAGATCCGTCTTCCCGGTACTGCACACGCCGGTGACCTCGGCGCCGAACGCCTTGGCGATCTGGACGGCGAACGTGCCGACCCCTCCCGACGCGCCCACGATCAGCACCTTCTCGCCGGTCTGCACCTGTGCCTTGTCACGCACGGCCTGCAGCGCGGCGAGCCCAGAAACGGGGACGGCTGCCGCCTGCTCGAACGAGAGGTTCGCCGGCTTGGGGGCGAGGAGTCCCGCTCGGGCACGGGCGTACTCGGCGAAGGAGCCGTCGCACGTGCCGTAGACCTCATCGCCTGGCTTGAACTCGTTCACGTTCTTGCCGACGGACTCGACCGTTCCCGCCACGCTTCGGCCCGGATTGGCGGCCTTGGGCCGGCGGAACCCGAAGCCCATGACGCGCATCGGGTAGGGGAGGCCGGCCATCAGATGCCACGTGCCCCGATCCACGCTGGCCGCACGCACATGCACGAGGATCTCGTCGTCCCCGATCGTGGGCCTGGCGACCTCGGCGAGTCGGAGCACGCCTTCGGGTGCGCTGCCGTATTCGTCCTGGACGATCGCCTTCATCGTCTCCACGCCGGCGGTGGCGGGCATCGGCTCGGTCGCTGCTCTCATTGTCTCTCCTCTTTTATCGTCTTGGCTTACGTCGTAAGTAGAGAGTAGACTTACGATGTAAGGTTGTCAAGCAAGCGATCGGAAAGGATGGAGATGGCCCCGCCGACCAAGCCCCGGATCCCCCTCAGCCGTGAACGGGTGCTGCGCTCGGCCGTCGCTTTCGCCGACCAGGGCGGGATCGCGTCGCTTTCCATGCGCAAGCTCGGCGACGCCCTCGGGGTCGAGGCGATGTCGCTGTACAACCACGTGGCCAACAAGAGCGAGCTCCTCGACGGGATGGTCGACCTCGTCTTCAGCGAGATCGACCTGCCCTTGGGCGGAGCCGGCTGGAAGACGGCGATGCGCCAGCGCGCGGTCTCCGCCCGCCAGGCCCTGTTGCGCCATCGGTGGGCGATCGGTCTGATGGAGTCGCGGGCGTCACCCGGCCCCGCAACGCTGCGACACCACGACGCCGTCATCGGAAGCCTTCGGCATGCAGGCTTCTCGATCGAGATGGCCGCGCACGCGTACTCGGCCCTCGACAGCTACATCTACGGCTTCGCGCTGCAAGAGGCGAGCCTGCCATTCGACACCGCGGCGGAGACGGCCGAGGTGGCCGAGATGATCTTCAACCAGTTCCCCGCCGACGAGTATCCCCACCTCACCGAGCTGACCGTGGAGCACGTCCTCCAGCCCGGCTACGACTACGGCAACGAGTTCGAGTTCGGGCTCGACCTGATCCTCGACGGCCTCGAGAGGGCCCGCAACACGACCTGATCGCGAGGGTCGGTGCAGCGGCCCGGCTGCTACGGCCTCAGACGCTTCGGGCCCGACGCAGGCTGCAAAGGAAAAAGCGGACGACTGCCCAGATGAGGCCCGCGAGCAGAACGGGGGTAAGTGCGAAGTTCAGGGGAGTGGGGACCCAAAGGTGGAGGCGGTAGAAGTAGCCCGCTCCGAATCCGTAGATCAGGACGGCGCCGACGACCAGGAGAGCAATGGATCCAAAGAATCCGAACAGCAGCCACAGGGCCTT
>JAOPZY010000094.1 GCA_025963875.1 Actinomycetota bacterium | reverse complement strand
CGCTTCGTAGAGCGCCGCGGGATCCACCGCCGCCAGCCACGCGGTGAGTTGGGCCACCCCGGTCTCGATCTCCTCCGCCGCCGTCGTATCCGACACCTAAATATCCTTGTTATTTCTACCGCGCCATGACCGTCACGCACTCCGGCGACTCGTGACGACATTGTGCACGAAGCGCAGCTTGTCCACCGCCGGCGGGGACAGCACGAACGGATAGAGGTCGGGTAGGCCCATCGAGCGGTTGAGCTCGTTGAGGGCCTGGGTGAGGGGATTCCAGCAGGCGAGCAGATCGTCGAAGGCGGGATCAGGCAGCGAGGCCGCCTCGCACGACGGCGCTGCGCGGATGCCCACGGCTTCGGCGGTCTCCAGGGTGGATCGGACGTGCAGGTAGTGGGCCCACGTCTCGGCCCAGTCCTCCCAGGGGTGCATCGCGGCATAGGCGGACACGTTGCGCTTCCTCCAATCCGGGGGCGGGCCCTGGTCGTAGTGTCGCCGGAGGGCCTCCTGGTAGTCCGCCCGCTCGTCGCCGAACAGCTCGCGGAACCCGGACAGCACCTCCTCGTTGCCGGCGACGAGGAGGTCCCAGTAGTAGTGCCCGCTCTCGTGGCGGAAATGCCCGACCAGGGTCCGGTACGGCTCGTGGAGGGCCATCCGGCGTCGCTCCCGCTCAGCGTCGTCGGCCTCGGCCAGGTTCACTGTGATGATGCCGTCTTGGTGCCCAGTTGTCGTCGGCTCATTGGACCCGGGAAGGTCGGCGAGGAAGCGGAACGCCAGGCCCCGCTCCGGGTCGTCGCTCTTCGGGACGATCTCCAGGCCGATCGCCGTGAGGTCGTCGACCACCCGCCGCTTCGCTGCCTCGAGGCGGGCCCACAGTTCCAGATTGCCGGGCTGGTCCAGGTCGGGGATGACATCGTTCAGCCGGCACGCCAGACAGTACCTCTGCGGGCTGGCTTCGGGGAACATCCAGTTGCAGACGTCGTAGTCGATCCAGTTGGCGCACCGGCGGAAGCGGCCGGGGACCTCCGGCGCGACGGGCGTCCAGCACTCCTCGCCGGCGTCCGGGAGGGGACGAAAGGCGTGAAGCTCGCGCCGGTCCGGCAGGAAGCCCAAGGTGGTTCCACACCGCTCGCAGCGGACGTTTTCGAAGTACGTTCGCTGCCCGCAGTTCTGACAGGAGAAGACCCGCATCGCAGGCCCCTGTCTACCCAAAGCTCGGCTCACTTCACCTAAAACGCGCGGGGGTCTGGTTCCCGCAAATGAATCTTCTCGGTTTCGTTCCGGATCTTTACATCGTTGTGAGCTGGCCGGTATGTTGCTCACGACCGTCCGGCCCTGCTTCGTCCACTGCCCCCCCCTCATGGGGTTCTGGACCAGTTCGCCCCCGCAAAATTGCGGCTGTGGCAAGACGATAATTCTGCAAGCACCCCGAGATGGCGCCTCCAGGCTGATACCGGCGGTATCGGGCAGGTCCCGTGTGCTAGTGACGGGCAGCTCGTGGCAAGGCAGCAAATCGGAGCGACAGTCCAGGAGGCGCGTCGGATTTTGCCCGCTCAGCGGGAAGTATTCGACACACCGGTACTTGTGTCTGCTCGTCGAAGATCCGGGGAACGGCCGCAGCCGGCGCCGCCCCAGGAAGGCGAGACTCTGTGGCAACGGGGCGGCTTGAGCCATGCCCGTCTGGTTCCCGCCGACCTGCCGCAGACGACGGAGCGGCGCGTGCAGGGGCGGGCGGTGGCGTCGGTCGAGGCGCTTTTGCGCGCGGCGCGCGATCGTGAGGGGATGGGGAGGGTCGTTGAGCGGTGAGGAGTTTGCGTGTGCTGGCCGAGGAGCAGGCGGCGTTGCGCTGGGTCGCCACGCTGGTGGCGCGTGGGGCGCCGCAGGAGGAACTGTTCGCGGCGGTCGCGGAGGAGGTCGGACGGCTCCTTTCGGTCGCTAGCGTAGCCATCGGCCGCTACGAGTCCGACGGTACGATGACCATCGTCGCCACCTGGGGCCGCCTGGGCGACCGCTTCCCCGTTGGCGGTCGGTGGACGCTTGGTGGGAAGAACCTCGTGACGATCGTGTTGGAGACCGGCCGTCCGGCCCGGATCGACAGCTATGCCGATGCCTCAGGCTCGGTCGGTGCCGCCGTCCGCGAGGAGGGCATCGGCTCAGGAGTCGGAACGCCGATCATCGTCGAGGGCCGCCTCTGGGGTGTGATGACGGTATTGACGAAGGGAGAGCCTCTGGCTCCGGACACCGAGGAGCGCCTGGCGAACTTCACCGAGCTCATGGCCACCGCGATCGCGAACTCCGAGTCACGCGCGGCGCTCGGAGTGCTTGCTGACGAGCAGGCGGCGCTCCGGAGGGTGGCGACTCTTGTGGCGCGCGGTCTGCCGCCGACGGAGATCTTTGCTGCCCTTGCCGAGGAGGTAGGGAGGCTCCTCTCGATCGCCGGGACGAGAATCCTTCGCTACGAGGCCGACGGCACCGCAACCGTGATCGGGGGGTGGAGCGAGTCCGTTGAGGTTCCTCTCGAGCTCGAGGTTGGTGCGCGCCTGGTGCTGGAGGGTGAGAGTCTCTCGGCGCTGGTGTTTCGGACGGGACGGCCGGCCCGGATCGACAGCTACGCGGCTGCCGCTGGCCCGTTGTCGGAGCCCCTGCAGAGAGCAGGAGTTCGGGCCGCAGCTGGCGCTCCCATCATCGTCGAGGGACGCCTCTGGGGCGTGATGACAGCCGGGTCGACGAAACCTGAGCCGCTGCCGTCGGGAACGGAGTTACGCCTCGCGGAGTTCACGGAGCTCGTTGCCACGGCGATCGCGAATGCAGAAAGCCGCGCCGGTCTCGCCCGGCTGGCCGACGAGCAGGCGGCGTTGCGGCGGGTCGCGACGCTGGTGGCGCATGAAGCGCCGCCGGAGGAGCTGTTCGCGGTGGTGACCGAGGAGGTCGGGCGGCTGCTTTCCGTCGACTACGCGCACCTGGGCCGCTACGAGTCCGACGGCACGACGATGACCATCGTTGCCGGCTGGGGCAGGACAGGCGGCGACCCCATCGCTCCTCGTGGTGGCCCCCGGTGGAGCCTTGGGGGGAAGAACGTCAGCACGCTCGTCTTCCAGACGGGCCGCGCCGCCCGGATCGACGGCTTTGCTGATGCCTCCGGGCCGCTTGGTGTCGCAGCCCGCGATGACAAGGTCGGCTCAGGCGTCGGGACGCCGGTTATCGTCGAGGGCCGCCTCTGGGGGGTGATGTCGACCCACTTATCCCTGGGCCGGCCGCTGGCGGCGGATACCGAGGCGCGCCTCGCCTCGTTCACAGAGCTTGTGGCGACGGCGATCGCGAACGCGGAGAGCGGCGCCCAGCTGATTGCCTCGCGCGCCCGGATCGCCGCCGCCGCCGATGAGACGCGGAGGCGGATCGAGCGCGACCTGCACGACGGCATCCAGCAGCGGCTCGTCTCGCTCCAGCTGCAGATGCGCGCGGTGCAGACGGCGGTGCCGCCGCAGCTCGGCGAGCTCGAGCGCGACCTATCGCGCGTTGCCGAGGGGCTGGCGAGCGCGTTTGACGAGCTGCGGGAGATCTCCCGCGGGATTCACCCCGCGATCCTGTCCGAGGGGGGCCTGGGGCCAGCGCTCAGAACGCTTGCACGCCGTTCGGCGGTACCGGTCGAGCTCGACCTGCACGCCGACCGACGGCTGCCCGAGCGTGTGGAGGTCGCGGCCTACTACGTGGTGTCGGAAGCGTTGACCAACGCCGCCAAGCACGCGCACGCATCCGTCGTGAAGGTCGAAGTCGACACCCACGATGCGATCTTGCAGTTGGCGATCCGCGACGACGGGCTCGGGGGAGCCGACCCCAGCAAAGGGTCGGGACTGGTCGGGCTCAGCGATCGCATCGAGGCGCTCGGCGGCACGCTCCAGGTCACCAGCCCCGCCGGCAGCGGCACCACGCTGCTGATCGAGGTCCCGCTCGAAGGCCAGAGCAGCGCAGTGGCGTCCGAGCCGTAGAGGCGGGTCCATCTCCCGCCAGCCAACGGAGCTCGACGATCCTGGCGGTCAACGCCTACGCTCAGCAGACGCGTCCGCAGGCGGGCGGATCCGAACGATTCGACGAACCCACTTGGTCCCGACTCCAGATATAGAGCGGTAAAGACAGGAGCCACATGAGCAGGCAGGCCAGGAACCACGCCGTGGGCGTGTTCACTTCGAGAGCACCCGCTGAGAAGACGACGGGCCGACCACGCTCCTCATGGGCTTTGGCGTCGGAATAGACCCAGAAATCAATGGCAAGACCGACGGCCAAGACGAAGATCGGGAGCAAAGCGACAGTTGATGGACCTGGCACGTGCGCTGCTCTCCTTGAATCGCGTCGACTCAGCAAGGGGGAAAGACTCCTACAAGTC
>JAOPZY010000084.1 GCA_025963875.1 Actinomycetota bacterium | reverse complement strand
CTGGCTCGGCCCCAGGTCGCCGATCTCAAGGTCGGCTTCGAGGTGCGTGAAAAGGACGCCCGGTGCTGCCGACTCCACCCGGATCGAAAGGGCCCTTGACCCTTCGCTCCGGCTGATAGGGCCAACGGCGACGGTGGTCGGACAGGGGCCAGAGTTCTCCTTGATGGTGGTTTGTCCCGCCTCATCGCACGCTCTTGCAACGCAGCCGGGCAGCCAGGTCTCTGGGTGGTTCTCGAAAGGCTCGGCCAGCTGTGCGAAGGGTTGTGGGATGTGGGCGAAGTAGTAGATGAACATTGATTGGCTCTCCTTGTCCCACAAGCTACGGCAGATCCTCTCTTCAGCATCCTCTCTTCAGCATCCCCTCTTGCCCGGCGGGGTAGCAGAGCCGTTCGGACTTACTCCGGAGAGCCGAGAAACCTGCGCCACGCTTGCTTTCTGGCGGCGGGTCGTTTGGGCGATTGGTTGTTCTCCACGAAGTCTACTGCCGTCATTTTGGCCTGTGGCCCGCGTGGCGGGCCGGAGTTGCCAGACCACGACGAAGTCGGTCTCAGCGACCTTGGCCTGCGGCGGCTGGAGAGGCGCCGGCGTCGGGAGGGTTGCGGCGGCGTCCGTGTGCGATGCCAACGGGGCCAGCTGCCACGGTGTCACCATAGAGTCGGCCAACCGGTCCAGCCGGCAACGGTCACGCGCCGCGGCTTCGGCTCCCTGCGGGATCAGACCCGATCGGCCGTCAAGGTCGATCATTCGCCGCCTTCTCTCCAACGTATGCTGTGGGTTCGAGACAACGTGCTGCCACGACGAGACCAGCGTTCCAACCGGGCGCCCGGCCGCGACATGGAGGCTGGGTCCACGTGGTATCGACCCCGCCTCGCGTCAGCAGCCACGACGTGACCGAGTTCGAGTTCCACATCTCGCCGGCGTCAAGTTCGTCTCGGCCCCACACCGGCGTCGGTACCAATGGCACCAGATGGAGGATTCGTAGTGCGGTGGCCAGATCGTCGGTCAGGCGCAGCGGGCCGCCGATGGCTTCGCCGGCGTCGGGGATGACGCCTTCCCGCCACCGCCGAATCTCGTAGCGGAAGGTCCGACATCGCTCCGCCCACCTCATCCCAACAGCACCCTCGGCTACGACGCCGCGTCGTTCCCCATGGATGTCGGGAACGGGCGTCATCTCGATCACGAATCGACCGGCCGGAACGGTCACCTCAAGCGCCGAGTGGAACAGATCGCCCTGCCGGCGTCGTTGGACAAGACCCGAGATGGCCTCAAAGAGTTTGCCGCTGGCGCGCACGACGGATGCGCCCGCCCCGAGTGGGATCCAGTAGAGCTCAACGCCCGAAGACTTGCCGGTGTTGCCTGGCGACTTGCCGTTGCCACGATGGTTGCTCACGCTGACCATTGAACGCTGGAGCGCTCCTCGCCGGTAGGGCCAAAAGTCCCGACCACCTAGGGCCAAAAGGTCCCCACGAGCCCGCCGAGGAGCGAACCGAGTCAGTTGCTCGCGCCCAGGGCCCGCGCCGGTGGGAACTCCAAGGCGCTCAGGGTGAGGTAGGACTCCTCCTCCTGCGCAAAGTGGAGGCGCAGCACGGCGTCCAGGCCGTACAGCAGGCTGCGGAGAGTTCGCAGGTCGTCAACATCCGGCCCCGTTGCGGGCAGCTCGTCGACGGTGCTCGCGTACCGGCGGATCAGGTGCTGGATCTCCTGGTGGCCGCGACTCATGGCGCCAGTGGGATCGTCGCCCCCGAGGATTCCGGCGACGACGGGGTAGAGAATCCGGTCGTCCTCAGCCTCGTGAGGGACGAGCCTCTCCGTCAGAAATGTTCGCACCTCGCCAAGCTCCCGAAGCGCCTCAGGCGGGGGAAGGGTGTCGAGGACGTCCGCCAGACGATGCAGGCATTCGAGCTCGGGGACGATCTTGCGATGCTCCAGCCGGAAGTGCTGGGCCACCGCCGGCCCCTCGGTGTCGGTGGCGGGTCGGCGGCCGGGGGAGAGGGCTCGCAGCGCATTGAGGATCACGGCGACGTCGATGGCCTCCTGCAGAAGGGCGCCTGCGACCGGCGGCAGGGCCCCCAGGGCCGCGGCGACCATGGCGGCAGCGGACAGCCCCATGCCGGCGACGACACTCTGTCGGGCGATCCGGTACGAGCGGCGAGCGATCGTCATGGCCTCCACCAGGCGGTCCAGGTGGTCCACGACGATCACCACGTCGGCAGCTTCGGAGTGGGCCGCAGCACCCCGGGCACCGAGTGCGACGCCGACGTCGGCGGCGGCCAGGGCAGCCGCGTCGTTGATCCCGTCGCCCACCATGACCGTCGTGCCGGGACCGTGCTGCGCCCGGACGGCCTCGACCTTCTCGGCAGGAGAACGCTCTGCGAGGACACGATCGGCTCCCACCGATTCGCCGACGATCGCGGCGATATCGGCTTGGTCGCCGGTCAGGATGACGAGCTCCTGGACGCCGGCCCGGCGAAGTGCACGTATGGTCCGGGGCGTGTCCGCCCGCAGGGGGTCCTCGACGACGATCATGGCCGTTCCCGAACCTTCGGCGCTGACGAAGACAGACGAATGACCCTCGGCCATCACCTGGCGGCGAAGACGCTGGAGGCGCTCCGGCTCTCCTCCCGGGAGCACCCAGGGGCCGCCGCCGACCCGGACGCGCCGGCCATCGACGAGACCCTCGATGCCCGTGCCCGGATGCTCGACAACCCCGGTCGGGAACGAGAGAACCAATCCCCGCTGAAGCGCAGCTCTGACGATTGCCGCCGAGAAGACGTGTGCCGACACCTGGTCGAGTGAGGCGGCCAGGCGTAACAACTCTGTGGCCTCGGCCGGGCTCTCGGCTTCGACGGCATTCACGACGGCTGATCCAGCGGTGAGCGTCCCCGTCTTGTCCATGACGACGCGGCGGGCCTGGGCGAGGCCTTCGAGAGCCTGCCCCCCCTTGACGACGATGCCGCGCCTGGCGGCGCGGGAGATGCCGCACACGACCGCCACCGGGGCGGCGAGGATCAGCGGGCAGGGGGTCGCGACCACGAGGACGGCGAGCGCCCGCACGGCGTCGCCCGAAAGAGCCCACGCCAGGGCTGCGATCCCGATCGCGAGCGGAGTGAAGACCACGGCGTAGCGGTCTGCCATGCGAACGAAGGGCGACTTCGTCTCCTGGGCCTCAGCGACGAGGCGCACGATGCCCGCGTACGTGCTCTCCTCGGCCGATGCGGTGGCACGGAGGTCGAATGGCCCGCCTGCGTTCACAGAACCACTGCGGACGGGCTCGCCGCTCACGCGCTCCACCGGACGGGCTTCGCCGGTCAGGGCGGATTCGTCAAGGACGGCTGCGGCGGTCACCACCAGTCCGTCGACGGGGACCACCCCACCAGGTGCGACGAGCATGAGGTCCCCCACGACAATCTCGCCAACGTGCCGGGACGCCAGGGCGCCATCCTCGTATCGGTGCGCCATGCGGGGAGCCCGCTCCAGCAGTCCGGTCAGCTCCCGCCGAGCCCTGGATCCCGCGAATGCCTCCAGGGCCTGGCCGCCTGTGAGCATCGCCGCCACGACGGCGCCCGCGAGGTACTCGCCCAGCGCCAGCGCACCGGCAATTGCCAGCAGCGCGATGAGGTCGACCCCGGGCCGGCGTCGCACAAGACTCCGGATCACCGACAGGGTTATCCAGACCAGCACGCCGGCGGCGACCGCACCCCACGCCCAGTCGCCGGCTTGCCCTCGTCCAGCTGCATGAAGGATGAGCCCGGTAGCCAGCCCTGAACCGGTAACGACGGGCGGGAGCCACACCCGTGCCCCCCTTCGCAAAGTTTCCCTCATCATCGGTCTCCTGCGCCCGGTCAGTCGAAGCCACGCAGGAGGTCCCGCGAGGAGATCATGCCGCTCGGCTCGCCGTCGATCACGACCACGACGTGGTGAACCCCATTGGCCTTCATCTGCCATGCCGCATAGGCAGCGGGCGCGTCCTGGTCAACCTCGATGACGCTGTTTGTCACCACGCCGGCCATCGCACCGTGGTGGACGACGATCAGGCACCCCACGTTGTGCTGGTGCATCAGCCGGGCGGCATCTGCCGACGTGGTCGCCGGGCTGCACGTCACTGCGGGTCGTTCGCAGATGCTGCCGACGTCCATGTGGCCCTCCCATGACCAGGTCCGCAACGGGATTCGTGATGTTCAGTGGACCGCGCGCGGGGGCTTGCGCGGTAGGGGCGATGGTCCCAGGGCTGGGGAGCCGAATGGCACCCGGGGGGTCAATCGCGCCGCGGGAAGGGAGCCTGGTCAGTCCTCGGCGTGCGACGTGCGGGCATGGGCCCGTGTGACGTAGGACGCTGCCTCCGAGCGACGCTGGACCTCCAGCTTGCTGAGGATGCTGGAGACGTAGTTCTTCACCGTCTTGTCCGAGAGATGGATGGCCTCCGCGATCTCCCGGTTCGTCGATCCCTCCGCCACCAGGTCAAGGATCCGCTCCTCTTGGGCGGAGAGGCGAGAGAGCTTGGGGTCACGGTCGTCTACCTTCGCTTTGCGCAAACGTTCCAGGACCCGTTTGGTAACGCTTGGATCCAGGAGCGACTGACCGGCAGCAACTTTGCGGATGGTGTCGATCAGGTCTCTGCCCCGGATCTGCTTGAGGACGAATCCCGCAGCCCCCGCCATAATCGAATTGAAGAGCGCCTCGTCGTCGGAATAGGAGGTCAGCATGATGACGTCCGCGTCGGGGTTCTGATCCCGTAGTTCACGGCAAGCCGTGACACCTCCGCCACCGGGCATACGGACATCCATCACGACGACTCGTGGCTGAAAGATGCGAGCGAGCCGTACGGCCTCGGCCCCGTCCCCTGCCTCACCGACGACCTCGAGATCTTCCTCGGCCTCGATCAGGGCGGCCAAGCCCTTGCGGACGACCTCATGGTCGTCGACGAGCATGACGCGGATCTTGTCCAGGGCCCTTCCCCATGCTGAGCGTCTTCGCCGTCCTCCGGCCGCTCTCCAGGGTAACCGGAAAGGCTCATCCCTCTCGGGGACCGTAGAATCCGTTAGAAATGGTCCTCCCGGAGAGTTTGCGGCTCGAAGCCCTCGTCGAGGCGGGGATAGCTCTGGCCTCCGAGTCGCACCTAGACACCCTGCTTTCCAGGATCGCCGAGCTGGCCCGGCGCGTGGTCCAGGCTGCCTATGGAGCCGTGGGGGTTATCGGTCCCTCTGGAGACCTTGCGCGGTTCGTCTATGCGGGGATTGACCAAGACACCGCTCGCCAAATCGGGGAGCTGCCGACGGGTGTTGGGGTCCTGGGAGTCGTGCTTGAGCAGGCCCACCCTCTTCGCCTGAAGGAGATTTCAGACCACCCGCGCTCCAGTGGCTTCCCCGCACATCATCCGGTCATGCATTCATTTCTCGGTGCCCCGATCGTCGTGCGCGGCCGCGTGTTCGGCCGCCTCTACCTGAGCGAGAAAGAGGGCGGCGCCGAATTCTCCGAGGCAGACGAGCGCGTTGCCATGATGCTCGCGGCGCAGGCCGGGGTGGCGATCGAGAACGTGTCCCTGTATGAACAGGTTCAGGAGCGGGGGATGGAACTCGGACGAAGGCTGGCCCAGCTCGCCTCCTTCGACGTCGTTGCGAGGATGCTGCTGACCGAGAGCGCCTCCGCCGGGGACGTGCTCGACTTCGCAGCCGAGCAGGCCCGGTTTCTCACCGGCGGCACGCGAGCCACCCTCATGATGCTCGACGACACGACCGGTGAGCTGATCATCCGGCACGCCGTGGGGGGCGAGGGAGCAGGCGACCTGGTTGGCGTCAGGCTCAAGCCCGACACCTCCAAGTCGCACTCGGTGGTGCGTCGCCGCGAGGCCGAACTCGTTCCCCACCTGTCGCAGGATCCCGAGATCAACGAGAGCGTGCTTCACCTTCTCGGCGATCCCCTCGACGGGGCATTCGCGCCGCTCCTGGTGAGAGACCGGCCGATCGGCGCTCTGGCTGTGTACGGCAGCTCGGAGGGGCGCCCCTTTACCTCCGACGACCTCTCCGTCCTGCAGATCCTGGCCAACCAGGCAGCGATCGCCATTGAGAACGACCGCTTGACGTTCCTCCTCCGGAACCTTGCCGTCCTGGAGGAACGTGAACGGATCTCGAAGGAGCTGCACGATGGCGTCATCCAGTCCATCTACTCCGTGGGTCTCAGCCTCCAGGGATCGTTGTCCCTTATGGGAACCCAGCCGGAGCGAGGTGCCCGACGCATCGAGGAAGCCATCGCGGAGCTCGACAACGTCGTCCGTGACGTTCGCAACTACATCTTTGAACTGCGCCCTCAGCTCGTCGAAGACCGTGGGCTCGAGGGTGCCATCCTGGTGTTGGTGCGCGAGCTCGAGGTCAACACAACGGCCCACGCAACCGTCGAGCTGTCCCCCCGGGCCACCGAGGCCCTCGGGCGGCAGGAGCAGGGCCATGTGATCCAGGTCGTCCGGGAGATTCTTTCGAACATCGCCCGCCACGCCCAGCCGTCCGTGGTCTCGGTGAGGGTGGAGGACCGCGACGGCTTCCTTGCGCTTCTCATTGACGACGACGGACTGGGGTTCGACCCTTCGAGCGTGGCACGAGGGCAAGGCCTGAGCAACATGGAAGCCCGGGTTGCGGCGCTGGGGGGCTCCCTCGAGATCCTCCCGCGGGAGGGCGGGGGAACGCGCCACAGTCTCCGGGTTCCGCTTGAGTTGGGGACCTGAGCTCCCCAGGCTGAGCTGGCTCCTCGAGAGGCTCGCGGGATAAGTCCGTGCTCCACACGGTTTTCTCGTACGGACTTCGGCCCGCTCTCCAGATCCCGGCCCTTCAGGTCAGGGCGGGCGGGACCTGCGGACCTGACGAGGCGGGCCGTTCGGCCCTGCCGTTCCGTCCCGAGGTTGCGGATGATCGAGGAGGACGGATCCAGCCGGCTCCCGTCACCGGAAGGAGCGTGGTGTGGCTACCGAAACGCAGAGAGCCCACGAGGAGGACTTGGAGCCGGCGACCGCGACGAGACGACCGGCCGCCGTCGCGACCGAGGCCGCGGCAGGGGCTGCGCAGATCGCGCCGACTCTGGTCGGCGCTCCGTTGCTCCGAAGGGCCTACCGCCACTGGGGCGCCACGCCCGAGGAGCAGACTGTACCGATGCCGGCCGACGGCCTGGCCATTCCATCCTGCGGAAATCCCGCGAAACATATAGCAACAACGAGTAAACAACGAACGATGACGAACGCATTCCCGCAGGTCAAGCTGCGTTTCCGCAGGTAGACGGCGTGTCGTGCATTCCTTGACACGGAAGAGGTCCGAGGTTCAAATCCTCGTGCGCCCACAAGAGTGTTTCCGCAGGTAGAAGGCCGGTTTATCCGTCTGGCGAGCGAATCACAAATCGCCTGACAGGCCCCTGGAGGCTACATTCAGGCCACATCGCCCGGACTCTTGTACTTCCGCCAGGCCTTGTCGAGCCCCTCGGCCAGGGCACGCCCGCCGAGGCCTACCGACGCTCCTGCCGGCAGCCTCGTAGGACTCGACATCCATGGCACAGGGCCATACGATCGCGATCGCGTAACCGCCTTGGACCCTCCCGTGAGTGCCAGCTCGAGTGGGGAGGGTACTTCGCTTTCCAGGACCCGGAGATCCTCGCGAAGGCAGAGCCGGTCAGTCTTCTCGTAGGGAGTACGGCCTCAAAGAGCGGTGCCGCGGAGCAGGCCTACGTGCTCACGCAGTCATGCCCTCAACACACCGTGGCCCCGGTCGAGTTCACGGAACGGATCAAAGGGAGCGAGCTCGTGAAAGCGATCCCATGCGTTCATCTCCTCGGGAGAGGGCGTGTTTCGACGATCCCGACGCATAGCTATTTCTAATACGGATCCGCTCCGTATTGTATATGCCGCTCGGTCCCTGTCGGGGGTTTCCTGTCGGATCCCCCACCCGCTGCCAGGAGGAGATCCTGGCGTCCCGAGCGTCACACAGCGTAGGGATAGGTCTCGGGGACCTCGCCCCGCTCCCAGGCGGCCGTCCGCTCGAGCGGCTCCACCCCCCGCGTCTCGTCGATGTGGATGACCAGGTCGAACTGGTCTGCAAGACGTGCCCGGAAGA
>JAOPZY010000068.1 GCA_025963875.1 Actinomycetota bacterium | reverse complement strand
CCACCATTTCGCGCAAGACCGCAATAGGTGGCACGAGCTCGCGCGGGCTCTCAGCGACCGCTTTCTTCAGTCGGCGGATCCAGTCGTTGATGATCTGGTGGTCTTCCGGCAACCACCTGCCCGGACGGGCCTTGACGAGCTTGGTTCCCTCGGGTGTCTCCATAGTCACCCCTTGAAAGAAAGGCTCGGATGCCACCGTCGACAAGGGCTCGCTAAATCATAGTGAAGAAAGCGTGCACCCTTTGGTTTGAAGGTACGTCCCGGGTCACGCAACGGCCTGCCTCCCAATATGGGCCACGCCCACCATAGCGTGTGCGAAGACCAGCGATACATCCGCACCCTAACCTACTGAGGCTAGGCACTGCCCCCCGTTAGGGAGGTTCACCTGTCAGCCAGCTCGGAGGGGGCTCCCCGTCGTAGGTCGACCGGAAGGGTCTTGCTGTCCGGTTGTTGCCGGCGACGAAGGCGATGATGTCGTACGAGCCCATGTTGTAGTAACTGAGGGAGATGTACCTCAGGCTCTTTTATGACGACCGTCACATGAAAGGGGTGTTGTAGGGAAGAACGAGTCTTCCTCCGACTCCCGCTCTGCGCGAGCTTGAGCAATACGCTCCTCGGCCGTCAACTGACGGGCTTCCCTGTGCGGTCGGATCGTGTTGATCGAGCGAAGATGCTCGAAAATTGATTGGTGTCCCTGGCTACTGCGCGATCCAGTTCGGTGAGCGTGAGGCGATCCAACCCCTGGACGAAACCCATGTCTCCCCGCCGCGAGAGCACCGGTTCGCTGCCGGGCCTTCGGCGTGGCTGGGCCGGCTGGATATAGGACTCATTGGATGCTAGGGGACGGTCGCGGTGTAGGCGGCTGTGGTGCGAGCTGCCGCGGCCTGCGCGTCGGCCTGGTCCGTGCCGGCTGCGACGCTCGCGTCGCACCACCGCTGGCTGCTGAGCGACATGAACTCCTTGCCCTGGTCGGACGCGGCCCATGTCGCGCCCTCTCGTGGGTCCACAGCCTGTCCCGACGACAGGTGGGAAGCCAGGCCCATGAGTCCCATATCCCACCCGACACCGACTGCGCCGGGACCGAACTCGGCCCACCGTTCGTCGTCGACGTGAGCGATGTGCTCGAGCTCGAAGCGCGTCCCGCTCTTCGGTTGGGTCGACAGTCGGACTTCGATCCAGCTGACGTCCCCGCCGTACTCCCAGGTGGCGGCAAAACTGTTCGGCGGGTCGCAACGCTCGATCTTCCCGCCCGCGTTGCCCTCGAGTTGGTAGCGGCCCCCGACTCGTAGATCACCCGAGATGGGCAGGAACCACCGGGGAATACGCTCCGGATTGGTGCAGGCGTCCCATACGTCGTCGATGGAGGCGTCGTATATCTGGCTGATGGTGATGGTGCGCGCCTCGCCTGCTTCGAGCACGCACGTACCGACCTGTCGCCGGACGGCATTGATCTGATGGGCAACTTCGATCATGGAGTCCTCCTCTGGTTTTCGTCTTCGTCGGAATCACGGAGACGACGCTCAGCCTTGCCCCGGGCCAGTTCCGTCGCCAGCGCCTCCAGGGGCGGCGTCCAGAAGCACCGAAAGCGATCGAGCCACGCGTCGACATCCCGCAGCGGCTCGGACCTCACCGTGTAAAGGCGCCGGGCCCCCTCGGGTCGTACCGTCGCGAAGCCGCTGTCACGCAGCACCTTGAGATGCTGCGACACTGCCGGCTGGGAGATCCCGAACTCGTCCTGGATGACTGTGCACACCACACCGGAGCTCGTCTCACCGTCCGCGAGCAGCTCGAGGATCCTGCGACGCACCGGTTCGCCGAGAACATCAAACGCATGCATGTGCCGTGATGATATCACCTCTTACTTATATAAGCTAAGACTAAGTTACTCGCCAGGAACTCTTGGCATCTGTCCGCGTCCGATGGGGAGCACTTGCCCGGACGCCACCGGACGAGGCGGCAGCCGTCACAATCCGGGAAAAGGCCGCCCTCGCACCACGACCGCCGGTAGCACCCTGGACCGCCCTCGGGTTCCGACCTGGCGGCTGTGGCCCGACGGACCTTCATGACACTGGGCCCCCACTTCTGGAACACCCCGGAGAAAGTAAGAGTGAGAGAGAGAAAGAAAGACAGAGGGATGTTCATGGAACCTGCTGACCAGCCCGAACGTGGCACCCGACAAGAGGGGTCCACAGGTTAAGGCCGGCAGTCTCCACGTTGCTGATCGAGCCTTCCTCAAAGTATCGCTGGGCGGTATGCGCTCGGATGCGATGCACTCACGTAGTCGTACCACGTACCACAGATACGTGGTACAGTCGCACGGTGCAGAGAGCAAGCGTCATCGAGACGATCAACCACCTTCTTGATAATCGGGGGCCGGAGACCTCCAACACATCGATGAGGATCCCAACCGCGCTCAGAGATGCGGCTGCACTTGCGGTCAAAGAGCTTGGTGTGGCGCCGTCCACCACAGCGCTGACAGCCGCAGCGCTGCGAGCGACACTTGAGGCAGCAGTGATGCAAGCGGCCCTCGACGACCACTATCAACGCCACCCGGATGCCCGCCCGAGTCTCGGCGACCTCGCCGTCGCCGCGGCAGAGCTCGACGGCCACCCCCTAGCAGATGAGCCTGAGCGGATCCACCAGGCAGCCTCGGAGCTCGTCGAGCGACACCCCGACGCCAGCCCCGAGGACGTGGTGCTCTGGGCAGAGGCACGAGCGCTCCCAGCAGCATGAGCCAGGTGGTGTTGTTGGACAACGAGGCGGTCCAAGCCCTCGAAGACCCGATGCATCCCAAGCACCGCCGCGTTGTGGCTCAGGCTCAGGTGGTCGCACAGCGCAAGCGCCGGGCGGCCTCCATAGAAGTCGTCGTGCCGACTGCCGTCCGGGTCGAAGCTGGGTGGGACCGCACTGCATCCGCTTGGGCGTTCCCTAACCGCCTGCGGATCAACGACATGCCCCTTGACTCTGTCCATGCCAACACTGCAGCTGCCATCCGTAACCGAACCGGGGTGTCTGTGGCCGACGCCCACCTAGGTGCCGCCATCCAGTCAGCACCGGCCGATCGAATCACCGTGGTGACAAGCGACCCCGACGACATGCGCTTGGTGGCCGGCCACCGACAAATCATTTCCGTCTCCATATGAGCCGCAGGGCTTCGGCGTCCTCGAACAGACAGGGACGCCGGAACCTACGGGATGACGGGCCAGCTCGACAGGGAGCTTCTCAGCGACGGCGGAGCCTACTCCGCCCTCAAGGGCGCCTTCGCCGATCTGAGCCGGGGGTTCTTCCGGGTCGTGGGGATCGCGAAGACAACGGTGCTGCTTGACTTCACGCTGGCCGCCTACAATCTCGACCGCATCCGGTCGTTCAAGGCCAAACACGGGTTGGATGACAACGGCCAAGCCGTCCCCACACCCAAACAGACGAGGGCTCGTCGGCGGAGTGGTGCCTGGACTGAGGTCATCGAAACGAGCCAGGCTCCCCCCACCGACGTAAGCACCGAGCAGTCCCCAATCAACAAGCCGACCTTCTTCAGGTCGGCTTCAGCGCGTCTCGGACCGGGCCAAGACCGCCACGCCAACGATTCTGGGGTCGGAGCCGCCAGTCGGGCGTCGAGGATGGCAGGAACACCTGTTCGATGCGCCCGAGGAGCGACTCCGGGGGACTTTCATGAACACAGGGCCCTCCCTTTCGGGGACACCCCAAAGAGGGTTGTTCATGGAACTTTCTGACGAGGGGAAACATGTGCTTGATCGCCAAGCCGCCACAGGGTTAAGCAGGGTCGTCTCCACATCAGCGACGTCACGCCGACGCGTCTCAGCCGAGCGAAAAAGAGATGGTCCATGTGCGACCAGCCGGGAGGTTCGGCCTTGAGCTCCAGCCGTAGCCTTCGAGGAAGGCTGCTGGAGCGACGATGGAAATGCCTTCCCAAGCTTTCGATGCTGAGTAGATGCCGGTCGCCAGAAACGATTCTGTCTACTCCTCCCAGGCCACCTCCAGCCGCACCAGCTCCTGTGTCCAGGAGGTCAGGGGCAAGGGAGCCTTATCGAGCCAAACTGCCCTCCGCCCCTCGCGCTGGCTTCAGGTAGCCGAACGCGCTCAACCCGAGCAGCAGGCCGACGGCCGCGAGATCGAGCGAGTAGTGCGCAAGCGCCCGTCCGGCGAGAAGCCGAAGCGGAAACTGCTCCACAAGGTGGGGCAGCATGAGCACCGCGATCGCCGCGGTGACCCGGGGCCATCTCCACCAGGCCACCGCCCCGACGACCAGGCCGGCCAGCCACATGGCATCGAGCAGAGACATGGTCGTGATTGTGTGGCCGACGAACACGACGGTGAACGGACCGGCCCGCAGGAGACGCAGCGTTGCCTGCCCCACGGCGGTCCCATCACTGGTCAGGTTCACGGCCACTGCCATCGCCACAAAGGCCGCCAGCCAGACCAGGGGCCGGCGAGGAGGCGTGAGGCTTCCCCGCGAGAGGAGCAGGCAGGCGGCAGGCACGAGACCCACGAGGCTCACGCCGACGGCACTCCGCCAGAGGACCGAGTCGCCGAAGAACGCCAGGTCCAAGACGAGAAGAACCAGGCTGAGGACGGCCGCCGCGATCACCATCTGGAGCGCGGCCCGGACGCGTCCGAGGATGAGCAGAATGAAGCCAACCACCCACGCCACGAGCTCCACGACGTAGACGACCCCGGAGGCGTTGCCGACGTTCAGGAGATAGAAGGACTCACCCTGGCGGAGCCAGAAGCGCAGCAGGGCGGTGGCGAGCGCGGCCTGGAGAAGGAGGCCGAGCAGACCGGCGAGGGGCAGGCTCTCCATCCACACCCCAGGGACGGATCGGCCGATCGCCGGCCTGGAGCGACCCGCACTACTCATAACGACGGAGAAAGTCGTTCAGCGCAGCTGTGCAGAGGGCGTGGTCCGCTTCTGGCAGGGTGCACGTCTCGATGAATCCGGTCTCGGCGTCGGGGTTGGGAGTGGGGGGATGGAAGACGATCACGCCGTTGGCGGGATACGCTCCCCCGGAGGGTGCCCCGTCTCCGGCGACGCCGGGCGGGTCCTGGAAGCCCACCGCAGTGGCGGACGGGTGGGTGACGGACTCGGCCGGCGGGGGGACGTGCGAACAGGGAGGATAGAGGGGGGCATCTGCGGCGTCGGCCAGGAGGGGGCAGACGAGGTCGTAGGTACACCCGCGACAGGCGCTCGTCCCTGAAGTGGCAACGCCCTCCCTGCCATCGACGGTGAAGCCCCGGGGGAAGGGCTGGGTGGATGCCCCGGGCGGCACGACCATCACCGACGAGCTCCCGTCGGCGGCGACCGCCCCTGCACATTGCCACCCCTGGGGGGCGACGGTGAACACGGTGCCCGCTTGATCGGTGTAAGCGGAGAGCCGCCCGGCCAGGGCGGCGGGCACGCTCGTGCGCAACTGGGTCGGCAGCCGGGGAAGTGAGGGACTGGTGATGCCGAACGTCGTGGGACAGACGACGACACCCAGGGCCGTGCTCTGGGTCGCAGCGACCGTGGATGGGGACGTCCGGGCGTCCGGGCTGCCGCCCGAGCACCCACCCAAGATGATCATCGCCGCGACGAGGGCCGCCGCCGGGCCTGGCCAGCCTCTTGCATACATGGTGTTGCGATTCCTCCCGTCGGGGGACGGATCGTTTCGCGCCCGCCTTCGTGTGGCAGGTCGTTGCTCCGCAAACGCTAGATCCCCGGGATCCCAAGGTCATCAGGGCTGGCCCTGAATTCTGCCTGGCCTGGAGGTCATGGAGCAACGAGGTGGCGCCGCCCGTTCTGCTCGGGGCTGTTGCGGAGCCGATCGTTCCCCAAGACGATGCGTCGGTCGCGGACAGCGGGGATCCTTACGGTGATGCCGGCCGAGCTGCCCGGTGACAGTCGATCACGTTCGGGACCACGGCTTGGCGAATCAGCATGCCCGGCGGCAGGTGGTGGGGTCGGCGAACTCCGCCCTCAAGGCGCCTTCGCCAATCTCAACCGAGGATTCTTCCGGGTCATGGGGCTGGTCAAAACGACGGTGCTCTCGGCTTCACGCTTGCTGCGTACAACCTCGACCGTGTTCGATCGAACAAAGGCCAAGCATGGCCTGGACGCCGATGGACAGGCCGTCGACAAGCCCAAGCCACGTCGACGCTCGGGCGTGTGGTCCGAGATCGTCGAAAGCAGCCAGACTCCCCCACCGACGTAGCCCACCGCCATCCCGAGCAACTAGCCGGCCAAGAACCAGGGCCGGCTTCAGCGCGTTCTGGGTGGGCGAAGGAGCAGAGCCCGAGGCCCGAAGGACGCTGTAAGGAGGCAATCGGAAGGCCTCATCAGCCCTGGAGATGCCCAACGGGGCCCCCGCCCGGGACTTTCATGAACACTGGACGCTCCCTTTCGGGAACACCCCAAGGAAAGAAGAAGAGGCG
Organism: Actinomycetota bacterium; assembly: GCA_025963875.1. GTDB lineage: Bacteria > Actinomycetota > CADDZG01 > JAHWKV01 > JAOPZY01 > JAOPZY01. Next base: position 9,251 of record JAOPZY010000068.1, on the reverse strand, counting down.
GCGGGCAGAATTGAACTGCCGTGCGCGGTTTTGCAGACCGCTGCCTAACCACTCGGCCACGCCGCCATTCAAAAGGAGCGGCTGGGCCGCTCCTTCGGGCCAGATTCTAGCCTACCGCCGGCCGCACTCCGGGCCCACGGCGCCTCCCCAACGGGGGCGCTAGCCCGGCCCGCCCGGCGGTACTAAACTCACGCCAGCCTTTACGGCAGCGAAGCCGGTGCGATTCCGGCGCTGTCCCGCAACTGTGAGGTCCCTCATCGCGGACCGAGCCAGGTCGCCTGCCGGAAAGGACCACGAACGCCCTCGAGGAAGGGGTTCTCGTGTCAGAAGGCCAACCGCCTCCTGTCGACCGAGGCCGCTCTTCGACCGACAGGAGGTGCAGTGTGAGAGTTCGGGTCTGGTCCTTCGCTGTCCTGGCCGCCGTCGTCCCCGCAGCCGCGCTCGGCGGATGTTCCTCGTCGAAGGCGGTCAAGGCGACGCCGTCGCCAAGCCCGGTGGCGTCCGCAACCTTCCCTGCCACGCTCCAGGCCACCAACGGCCCGGTCACGCTGCCGGCACGGCCGTCACGGATCGTCTCCCTGTCGGCAAGCCTGACCGAGGACCTGTTCGCCATCGGGGCCGGGCCGCAGGTTGTGGCAGTCGACGACCAGTCCAACTACCCCACGGGGGTCCCGAAGACCAGCCTGTCGGGTTTCACGCCTAACGTCGAGGCCATTGCCGGGTACCGCCCCGACCTCGTCGTGGTGAGCGACGACGTCAAGGGCCTGGTGGGTCAGCTCAAGGCTCTCAGCATCCCGACGCTGCTCGACCCGGCGCCGAGCAACCTCGACGGTTCCTACGCCGAGATCACGCAGCTCGGCGCTGCGAGCGGCCACACCTCCGAGGCAGCCGGACTCGTCCAGACCATGAAGGGCAAGGTGACGGGCCTCCTCGCCAAGCTGCCGAAGCGGGCCAAGCCGCTGACCTATTACTACGAACTCGATCAGACCCTGTTCACCGTCACCTCGCACACCTTCGTCGGCAACCTGTTCACGGCGGCCGGCATGGTCGACATCGCCGACCGGGCGGGCTCCTCGACCGACTACCCCCAGCTCAACGCCGAGACGCTGCTGTCCAACAACCCCGACCTCATCTTCCTGGCCGACACCAAGTGCTGTGGCCAGAGCGCCGCCACCGTGTCGGCCCGGCCCGGGTACTCGACGATCGCCGCCGTGAAGAACGGGCGGGTGGTCGCCCTCGACGACGACATCGCCTCGCGGTGGGGCCCCCGGGTGACGGACCTGCTCTCGAAGATCGTCGACGCCGACCGATCCGTCCCGGCCTCCTGAGCGTGGGCACGCCTGCGGTCCACCGGCCCAAGGTCCCGGCTGCCCCTGTGGGCGCGCCGGCCGGGGTTCGCCGGTGGGGGCAGGTTCGGGGCCGGCCGCCGGTCGTCGGGTGGGCCTGCGTGCTTGCCGTGCTGGTGGGGGCGGTGACGGCCGGTGTGCTGATCGGCCCGGTGCCGCTTCCTCCCAGGGCCATCGCACTGGAGGTGCTCGGGCGGCTGCCCGTCGTGCACACACGATCGGGCCTCTCCGCCACCCAGTCGGCGATCCTCTGGCAGATCCGGCTGCCGAGGGTCGTGCTGGGCCTGCTCGTCGGGTCGATGCTGAGCCTGGCGGGCAGCGCCTACCAGGGCGTCTTCCGCAACCCCCTGGCAGACCCCTACCTTCTCGGCGCCGCCGCCGGTGCGGGCCTCGGGGCGACCCTGGTGATCACCCTGGACATCCAGGGCGGGATCGGGCCGGTCGGGCCGGTCCAGGCGGCTGCCTTCGCCGGGGCTCTCGTCGCCGTGGCGGCGACATGGCTGCTCGGTCGTGGCCGGAACCGCATCCGATCGACCGCCTCGCTGATCCTCGCCGGCGTCGCCGTGACAAGCCTGTTCACCGCGCTCCAGACCTACTTCCAGCAGCGGGCCGACGCCAGCCTGCGGATTGTGTACTCCTGGATCCTGGGGCGGCTGTCCACCGCCGGTTGGCACGACGTCGAGCTGATGCTGCCGTGGGCGGTCGTCGCCACGGTTGCGCTGATGCTGCACCGGCGGGCCCTCGACGTCCTCGCTGTCGGCGACGAGGAAGCCGCCAGCCTGGGGCTGCCCGTCAACCGAATCCGGATGACCGTGGTCATCGCCGCCTCACTCGCCACGGCGGCCGCAGTGTCGGTCAGTGGCCTGATCGGCTTCGTCGGCATCATCGTCCCGCACACGGTCCGCCTCCTCGTCGGCACCGCCAACCGGGCGGTGATCCCCCTCTCGCTGGTGGCAGGCGGCGCCTTCCTCGTGGTGGCCGACCTGTTCGCCCGGACAGTGATCGCCCCCGGCGAGGTGCCCATCGGCGTCATCACGGCCCTCGTGGGGGCGCCCTTTTTCCTGGCGCTCCTAGCCCGGCGGGTGCCCCGGCAGTGACCGGCGCCCTGAGCATCCGCGGCCTGACGGTGGCCATCGACGGGGCCACCATCCTGGACCGGGTCGACGTCGATGTGGGCGGCGGCCAGTGGCTGGCGGTCATCGGCCCCAACGGGGCGGGCAAGACCACGATGCTGCGCTGCCTCGCCGGCAGCGTCGGCTACGAAGGCTCGATCCGGCTGGAGGGACGCGACCTCGGAGGGCTCACCGCCCGCCGCCGGGCCCAGACCGTCGCCGTCGTGCCGCAGCACCCGGTCTTCCCGGACGGGATGTCGGTGGCCGACTACGTGCTGCTCGGGCGGACGCCCCACATCACGCTGTTCGGCTTCGAGGGCGTGGCGGACAAGCGGGTGGTCGGCGGCCTGATGGACCACCTCGGCCTGGAGGCGCTGGCACGGCGGCCGATCTCCACCCTGTCCGGGGGCGAACGCCAGCGGGCGGTCATCGCCAGGGCGCTGGCGCAGGAGCCCTCCCTGCTACTCCTCGACGAGCCGACCACCGCCCTCGACCTCGGCCACCAGCACGAGGTCCTGACCCTGGTGGACGAGCTCCGGCTGGCCCGGTCGCTGACCGTGATCTCGGCGCTGCACGACCTCACCCTCGCCGGCCAGTACGCCGAGCATTTCCTCCTGCTCAACGGCGGCGTCGTGGTCGCCGACGGGATGGCGAGCGAGGTCCTCGTGCCCGAGCTGTTGGAGCGCTGTTACGGGACACCGGTGACGGTGGTGGACAGCGACGGGACACTCGTCGTCGTCCCGCCAAGGCCCGGCCGGCGAGCCGTGAGCCGGGACAGCCGGTGACTGCTGGAGCAGGTCTCGGCGACGCGGGCCCCTATGGCGAGGGGGACAGGAGGTCGTTCCGGAAGCGGGTCTGGCAGTCCCGTACCTCCTGGGAGCTCGTGGCGTGTCTGAGACAGTCCTGGTAATTGGAGAACTGGGAGCCGAACTTGGCGAAGAACGTGCCGACGGCGATCGCGTAGATGGCGGTGATCACGATGGCCGTGCCCCCGAGGATCGTGCCGGCGATGGCCATGCTTTTGCCGCCGGCCTGCCCCTTCCGAGCCCGCTGGATGGCCACGATGCCGAGCACCAGGGCCACGATGCCGATGATGCCCCCGACGAAGAAGAAGAACGAGATGACGGCGATGATGCCGAGGACGAGCGAGGCTACGGCAAGGCCGTTGGTCTGCTGGGGCCCGTAGCCGGGAGGCGGCGGGCCGTAACCGCCGGGGCCGCCCCAGCTGCCGGGGGGCGGTGGCGGGTAGCCGCCGGGGGGAGGCGGGATGTACCCCCCGCCCGGTGGTGGGGGGTAGGCGCCGCCAAGGGGTGGAGGACCGGGGGGTGGAGGGTAGGACCCGCCGCTGTCCGGAGGAGGCGGGAACCCGCCCCCCGGCGGATCGTCAGGTGGTGTGCCCATGCTCGGCCTCCTTCTCATCGGCCGGCCAACTCGACCGACGCCGCCCGTCTGCTGCCGCCCGTCGCAGGAGCCGTTCTCGCCGCTCGACACCCCGCTCGACACCCTTGAAGGGATAATACGCTTCGGGATACCGGTGGTAGCCGCCGAGGGGGGCTCCGCGGATTGCGTCAGCCTGGCACCCTCGATGGCCAGCCGAATGCGGATCTCGACCGAGGGGGCGTAGTGGGCAATCGGCTCCCGGTTCGGGGGAGGAAGGCCGCTCGCTGGGACCAACTCGTCGTGCAGTCAGGAAGTGATCGAGGTCGCCAAGCTCGCCCGGTGTGCCGGTGGGCGGCTCGCCGATCTCGATGCCGGCATCAGTCATGGCGCCCCGGGGGCCGGGCCAGCACCTGTGTGTGGGGTACTGATGGTGGGCCCGGACCGGATGATCGACATCTTCGACCAGTAGTACCGCCGGCGGTAGGCCAGGTGAGGGAGGAATCACGCGCTCGAGAGCCTGTCGCAAAATGGCGAGTCGGGAGTATGGCTTCTCGGGAGCTCCGCGCCACCCAGGGGGGCGGAGGAGGTTGGGAGCCTAGAGCGCGTATGCGCGCGATACGCTCCCAACTTCGGGCCAGGGGCCGTTGTCCTGGTTCGTCCCCCCCGATCGAGCTGCCGAACGCCCGCGAGGCATGGCGCGCCCCGGGGTGCGGGTGGAACAGGGAGGCTCTGAGGCCAGTTTGGCGCAAACATCAGACGAAGGCTCCTACGCGCTGCGATGAGGCCGAAGGTTGGTCAGAGACGCAGTGATTCGGGTCGTAAAAACACCCGTATGCGGCCTCGCAGGCCTGGGGTGGAATTTCGCGACAGCCCGTCGACGCGTGATTTCTACCTCGGTTCTTCTGCTTGGCCTTGGCTAGACCTGCCGACCAGCACCGGCGGGAGGCCGAGGAGGGCGGACGCGCACGCGGAACAGCACCTGCCAGGGGAGGAAGGTGACGCCCTCCCACCAGTTGACCAGCGCCGCCCGCTCCACCGGCGTGTGGCACGCGGGGCTGTAGTGGCTCATGCCCTTCCTTGGGCCTCCTCGACGGTGGCCAGGAGCTCTGGTCCGAGCCGGCCGGCAGCAGCGATGACCGACCGCGACTCCAGTGAGTACGCGGACCCGTCGAGATCGGCGACAGTGGCACCGGCTTCCCGGGCGATGACCACACCGGCCGCCATGTCCCAGGGTCGGTTGCAGAGCGTGACGCTGGCGTGGTGCCGTCCGGACGCCAACCAGGCGAGATCGATGGCGGCGGAGCCGAGCATCCGGAGTCGGAGGGCTCGCCCGGCAAGGAGGCGGGCAAGGCGGATCTGGAGGTCGTTCTGCTCGCCGGCGTCCAGGCCGGTGGCGAAGTCACCGAGGGCCACGATGGCTTCGTTGATCGTCCCGGCGGTGTCGGGGACATGGATGGGATGGTCGTTGACGAACGCGCCCCCGCCGGCAGCGGCCCAGTACCGCTCGCCGAGGAATGGGAGGTCGACGACACCGAGGAGGGGCTGGCCGTCTTCGAGGAGGGCGAGGGACACGGCGCAGAGCGGGCTGCCCGCCGCATAGTTGACCGTGCCGTCGATGGGATCGAAGGCCCACGTCCGCACGGGCCTGCCGTTGGTCCCACTGCGGCCCTCTTCCTCCCCCAGGAAGTCGATACCCGGCGTCTTCCTGGCCAGCAGGTCCCGGACGGTGCGCTCGACCGCGAGGTCGACATCGGTGACCGGGTCCCGGTCGGCCTTGGCACGGACGGTGGCGGGGCGCCGTGTCCGGATCAGCGCGGCGGCAAGGCCAATCGCCTCGTGGCCCACGGACAGCAGTCCCGCGACGGTTCTCTTCGAGTTCTCGCCCATGCCGCCAGTCTGCCGCGGCGATGCGGCGGCGTCCCGAGCAACCCCAGGGCCTGTGCGAGCATGCCGCCATGGGCGGATTGGGTCCTATAGGGCGCTCACCCGGCTACGCCCGCCTGCTCGCTGCCCAGACCATCAGCCCGCTGGGCGACGCCATGGCCACGACGGCGTTGATCCTGCACCTGCAGCAGACCCTCGGGACTCCGACGTCGGTCGGCCTGCTGTTGTTCGCCCAGGCCATCCCACCGGTTGCAGCCCCGTTCGCGGGCGCCATCGCCGATCGCGTTCGACCGGCCCGGCTCCTCGGCGCCGGACTGCTGGTCCAGGCCGTGCTTGCCGGCATCCTCTCCCTCCGCCTGCCGTCGCTGGGACCGCTGCTCGCCATCGTGTTCCTCCTCGCGCTCGTGGACACGCCCCTCGGGGCGGCGGTCGGCCGATGCATCCCGTTCGTCGTGGCCGACGAAGACCTCGTTGCGGCCAACACGCTGCGAGGCGGGATGCGCGAGCTCGGGGCCGTCCTTGGGCCGCCGCTGGCCGGGCTCATCTTCGCCACATCGGGCGCACGGCTGGTGCTCGGCGTCGACGCCGTCACCTTCCTGCTGGCGGTCCCTCTTGTGCTTGGCCTGCCCGCAGCAAGGTCGGCGCCGGAGGCTCACCTGAGCTCGGCTCCCACGTTCCTGCGTGATGTCCGGCGGGGACTCTCCTTCGTCGCCCGGACGCCGTCGCTGCTGGCCATCGCGGCGGGCTTCTGGGTCGTGGTCTTCTTCACCGCTCCCGACGACCTCATCCTTCCCTTCCTTGCCAGGACGACATTCCGAAGCGGACCGGTCGGGGTGGGGGTGCTCCTGGCCGCTGCGTCCGTCGGGTTGCTGGTGGGCCTGCCCCTTGTCGGCCCGCTCGGTAGGCGGCTGGGAGCGACCACGGCGATTGTTGCCGGGTTCGCCGTGATGGCAACCGGCAATCTCTTCACCGCCGCCGCGCCCTGGCTCGCGGCAGCCTTCGCTGCCCAGATGATCCGGGGCCTGGCCATTCCGCTGGCCGACAGCCATGTTGCAACCCACATCCAGCGGGCGGTGCCGCCGCAGCTACTCGGCCGCGTGCTTTCGAACATCTACGGCGGAGTTGCCGTGGCAGCGGCCCTTGGCTATCTCGTGGGCGGGCCGGTGCTGCATGCAACCTCGCCGCGCACGAGCTTGGTGATCGTGGGGTGCGGTGGGCTCATCGGCACGCTGGCTTGTGCGGCCCTTCTCCGCAGGTCTCGGCGGCCAATGCCGTGAGCCCAGTCGCCGTGGCACTCGGGAGCGCAGGAATATGAACTTTTCCGTTTCTCCTGCGAGGGTCTTGTGGCTCTCCCGACCTCCCCGTACCATCGCAACGCACGGGAGCCGACGACGCTCCCGCTCCAGGAAAAGGACGTGCGAATGCTCACGCGCCGGACATTCCTTGCCCGCACCGCCATCGCCGCCGGCGTCGTCGCCCTGCAACCCTGGGAGCTGGTCAAATCCCGGGCCTCCCAAGGGCGGCATGCCCAGCCAGTCATGCCGCAGCACGCCCCGTTCGACACCGTCGTCGTCCTCATGATGGAGAACCGCTCTTTCGACCATCTGCTCGGATGGCTGCCCGGCGCCGACGGGCGGCAGGAGGGTCTCCGCTACCGGGATCTGGACGGTCACAACCATCCGACGCACGACCTGGGCTCCGACTTCACCGGCTGCGGCAACACCGACCCCGACCACTCCTGGTACGGAGGGCTCGTCGAGTTCGACGGCGGTCGCAACGACGGCTGGCTGAAGACCCCGCCCGGCCGCAAGGTCGACGACGTCTACCCCATCGGCTACTACACCGAGGAGGCCGTCCCCGTCCTCGGCGCCCTCGCCCGTGAGTACACAGCCCTCGACGGCTACTTCGCCGCCATCATGGCCGAGACCTTCCCCAACCGGCTCTACATGCACGCCGCGCAGACGGATCGGGACCACAACCTCAACCCTCCGGGCTTCGGCAAGCCTCCCTTCAAGACCGCCACGATGCCCACGATCTGGGATCGCGTTGCGGCCGCAGGCCTCAGCGGTCGCTACTACTACAACGACCTTCCCTTTCTCGGTCTCTGGGGCACGAAGTACCTGCCGATCGTGGCGCCGTTCCCCCGGTTCCTCGCCGACGCCGCCGCCGGCACGCTCCCGAACGTGGCGTTCGTGGACCCCAAGTTCAGCAACATCGGCGGCCCGGAGTCCGACGAGCACCCCTTCGCCGACGTACGCGTGGGCGACAACTTCATCGCCTCCGTCTTCCATGCCGTGCGCACGAGCCCGCAGTGGGACCGCACCATCCTCGTGGTGACCTACGACGAGTGGGGTGGCTTCTTCGATCACGTTCCCCCACCGAAGGTCGCCGACGACACCGACCCCGCCTCGGTCGACCACACCTGCAACAACGCAGGAACCTGCAGCGAGCCTCCGGGGCTGGTGCCCGATTATCGCCAGCTCGGCTTCCGGGTCCCGACGGTCGTGGTCTCGCCCTTCTCGCCCGGTCGCGTGGTGCACGGCGGCCCGTACGAGCACACCTCCATCCTCAAGATGATCGAGTGGCGCTGGGGCCTCGAGCCACTGACCACGCGTGACCGCAACGCCAGGAACCTGGTGGAGGTGCTCGACTTCCAGGACGTCAACGACACGGCGGACGCCGAGATCCCCGCCCCGGCGACGTTCGTGCCCCAGACCTGCGGCGGCCCGGTGACGGGCTTCTAGTTGAGAGACCAGAAAATCGGTTGAGCCGTTTGCCCGCACCCGCGACACCCGTTGACGGCCGCCAGACCGTTGAACCAAACCCACATCCGGCCAGTTCTCACAGCCCCGGAGGAAACGCTCCGGTCCCGAGGTGTCCCCACCAGTCCGGACCGCGGCAGCACTAGGAAAGCGGCATCGCCGCCAGCCAGCCCATGTTCTCGTCGCCCGTGAACAGGACGAGGTTCAGGGTGGTTGCACCGACTGCCTTGCCCGCTGGATAGCCAGCGATGGAGATGACCTCAATACCGGGAGGTCCATCCCCCAGTCCCAGCCCTGCCAGGTTACCCCTGCCTGTGCGTGTCCCGTGTATGTCCCGCCGAACTCAGGTCGCAAGCCTCCTGCCTATCTCCCAATGGTGCCCGCAAGGGTCGGCGATGCGCCCAATTCTCCAGCCGTAGTCTTCGGAGACCGGTGCGACCTCGGTTGCTCCGGCGGCCACGGCGCTCGCGAAGACCGAGTCCGGGTCGTCAACGCTCAGGATCATGCGAACGGACCGACCGTCGACCGCTTCCGGACTGGATGCGGCGTCGGTGGCAACCCAGAAGTCGGCTCCGTCGATCGAGAGCTGAGCGACAAGCACGTCCCCCGCTTCATCCTCGAGGCGTTCCAGCTCGACGGCTCCGAACGCAGCCTGGTAGTAGGAGACGGCCTCCGTCGCGTTCTTCACCGAGAGCCACGGCGCAATGCTGGCCATCGAGCGTTCCCCCTTTCCCTCGCACCTAAGTTTAAGGAGAAGGGCGCGCAGA
>JAOPZY010000040.1 GCA_025963875.1 Actinomycetota bacterium | reverse complement strand
TTCTGCGGCTTGTAGACGCCGACCTGCGACCCGAGCCGGAAGCCGGCTCCGAGCGGCCGGCCGAGCACGAGCCAGGCGACGGACCCGATGTCGGGCAGGATGATCACGATGAACAGCCAGAAGAACTTCGGTAGGTTCCGGCAGAGGACCTCATCGGTCGAGATCACGTCCAGGATGCAGAAGATCCAGAGGCCCAGCAGAGCAAGACCGATGATCCCATCCCCAAAGATCACAGCAGCCACCTCCCGAGCCGAGTGAGACGAGCGAGCCGAGCGAGCCGAGTGCTGGTGCACAAGTATGCCGGGTCCGGAACGAGACAGGAGGGGCCCGAAGGCCCCTCCTGGTTTTCGTGTTGGATTTGGGTCCTACACGGGTCGAACGTTAGTCGCCTGCAGGCCCTTGGGGCCCTGGTTGACTTCAAATTCGACGACCTGGTTCTCGGAAAGTGACTTGAATCCTGTTCCGAGGATACCGGTGTGATGCACGAAGAGGTCCTCGCCTCCATCTTGTGAGATGAACCCGAAGCCTTTTTCGTCACTGAACCACTTGACAGTTCCACGCATATCTATGCCCTCCCTTCATGCCGCCGAAGCGGCCAATGTGCTGCAGTTCGGGTCCAGATAAGGCAGAGCTGTCTACTCTTGGGTGCCCCAACGAAACCGATTCCACAACCACTACCACGGTAGCAGATTCCGCCTCAGATGCCCCAGTCCGACACCTTCGGCCCTTTTGGGGGCCGCGAGCGATCAGCGAGCCGAGCTGCGTAGGCGGTCCAGCAGGGTCGGGAGATCGACGAGGGCGATGCCGATGGCCCGGTCGCCGTAGCCGTAGGGCAGCACCAGCGCCTCGCCGTGGACCATGCCCCCGCAGGTGTAGACCACGTTGGGCACGTAGCCGTCCCGCTCCTCGGGCGTCGCCGTCACGAGTGGCTCGGGGAGGGTGGCGACCAGCCGGCTCGGGTCGTCGAGGTCCAGCAGGGTGGCTCCGATGGCATAGGTGCGCATCGGCCCGACGCCGTGGGTGAGGACCAGCCAGCCCGCGGATGTCTCGATCGGCGAGCCGCAGTTGCCCATCTGGATCAGGTCCCACGGATACTCCGGGCGCTGGACCGTGGTGGGGGGACCCCAGCTCCAGAGGTCGTCCGAGCTGGCCAGCGAGATCGACTCGCGGTCCCACCGGGAAAGGCTCAGGTACCGCCCCCCGATGCGCCTCGGGAACAGCGCCATGCCCTTGTTCCGGGCGGACGTCCCGCTCAGTTGGTGCGCCCGGAACGTCCGGAAGTCCGATGTGGCGAGGAGCTGCGGCTGCACCCGGCTGCCGTCGTAGGCCGTGTAGGTCGCGTAGTACGTGGCGCTGCCGTCGTCGTTGACGAACCGCACGAGGCGGGCGTCTTCGATCCCGTGACTCTCCGTCGATCCGGTGGGCGTGAGCACCCGCTGGTCGATTGCGGTGTCGTCCGGGAAGCTGACGTCGTAGTTGTTGGCGGCCAACCAGCCGATGCGCCCGACGGTCTCCCGTGCCGCCGTCCGGCTCAGGACGTGGCGATCGAGGGCGGCGACTGCCCGATCGAGCTCCGCCGCGTCGAATTGGGGGCCGAGGGCCCCGAGGACAAGCTGCGCGGTCTCGTCGTCGCTGCCCAGCTCGGCGAGCAGGGCGTGGAAGGCGTCCCGTTCGTAGACCGTCGGGCCCGGCTGCCCAGCGATGAGCCGGCCTCTGGGTTTGGTGAGCGAGATCTGGAGGTCGGCGCCGATGGTGCCGGTGCGGAACTCGAGGACCGAGGTGTGACCTTCGCCGACTGCCCTGGCGCTCAACACGAACCGGGTCTGGCCCGGGCCGAGGCCGCTCTGGTCGGGATGCTCGACCATGGAGGGATTGGTGAAGGCGGCGCCCTCGGTCGCCTCTTCGTGGGTGAAGTAGGCGCCGATGAGCCGGCGTCTGTCGTCCGACGGTTCGGCGTCGGATGCCAGGCGTGAGGCGACGACGTCGAAGTGGCGTCGAAACACGGTGTCGATGTCGCGGTGGCGCCCGGCGAAACGGCTGGAGAGGTCGGCCAGCGTTGCCGCCACCTCGTCGTCGGACAGCGCCATGACCCGGTCGAGTACCGCCGTGGCCCGCGAGTGGTCCTCCGGCATCTCCTCGCCCGGCATGAACAGGGTCGCGAGGACCCGCGACGGGTCGGGCTCGAGCCGCACGGGTGTCCTCGTCAGGAGGACGGACGACGCGATCGTGTCGCTCAGTGGCATCTCAGTGGTCTCTCTGCGATTTGAAGTGGATCTGGATGGGATTCAACGAGTCGAAGGCATGGCTGGAACCAGTTTACGGCTCTGCTGCATCGTTGAGATGAGGGCCAGGGTGGATTCCGCGCCCTGGTTGGCATTGCGGCCGGTCGCACTGAGTCCGTCGAAGCCGCCGCCCGTTTCGGGATCGTACATCGGCACCCCGCTGTCGTTGTTCCCGAGGAACCACCCCACGGCAAGGTCGATCCCGGCCGACCAACGGGGGTCCCGGGTGACGGCGAGCGCACGGGCGCATGCATCGGCGACGGCGGCGGCCTCGATGGGCTGTTGATCGAAGCCGGGCCGGGCCTCCCCGGGAGCCCAGCCGCCGACGGGCGTGAGCGAGAGGTGATCGCCGCGCGTCTCGATGTCGAGGAGCCAGCCGAGGAGGTCCAGACCACCGGCCAGGAGCGCCTCGTCACCGGTGGCCACCCCTGCCGCGATCAGCGCTTCGGGCAGCACGGCGTTGGCATAGGCAAGGCGCGGCGCCGGCCAGGGCCACGTCGACGGATCCGCCGGGCGGCCGATCGTCTCGACGGCGTCCACGATGAGCGAGCGGGCGCCGGCATGCGAGGGGTGGCTGCGGAGGAGCTCGGCGGCCCCCAGCGTGGCGAAGCCCATCGCCCGTGGCGAGATCGAGCGGCACCGGGCGCCGACCTCGAAGCAGTCCAGGGCGTCGCGGCGCACCCAGGCGTCGCGATGGAGGGCAGCGGCGGTGCCCAGTCCCCAGAGGGCCCTGCCCCACCAGTCGCCGTTGCCCGGCTCGTCCTCCCAGCGGCGGTCGTAGCCGAGCCGGTTGTGGCACGTTCCGTCCGGCGCCAGGGCATGCGACAGGAAGGCCAGGTAGCGCTCGCCCACCGTGGCAACCTCGGGCGCGGGGTCCTCCTCGCGGCTGACGACGACAAGACCGCGGGCGACGTCGTCGACGCAGTAGCCACACCGGCGCCGGGGGATGGCGCCACGGGCGTGCTCCAGGAGGCCGGTGTCGTCGCTCATCCGGAGCAGATGGGCGAAGGAGATGGCGGCTCGGCTCAAGCCACGGCGGTCACGCGCAGGGCGACGACCTGCTCTGCCAGCGCTCGGTACTGTCCGGCCACGGCCGGCCACCCCAGCAGCGGGGACAGAAGAGCGGACCGGGCGGCCATGGTGGATTTCAGGTCAGGCTGCGTCAGCACCTGCTCCAGCGCGGCGGCGATCGCCTGGGGGTTGCGGTGGGGGACGAGGAGGCCCACGCCGTCGCCCAGCATCTCCACGGCGTGGGGGAAGCGGGAGGAGATCACCGGCTTGCCGGCGGCGACGGCCTCGATCAGCACGCCGGACGTCACCTGGTCGGGCGAATCGTAGGGGAGCAGGACGACGTCTGCGTCGCGCACGATGCTCTCCAGGGCATCGAGGCTCAGGTAGGCGGCGTTGAACTCGACCTGCTCCGACACGCCGAGGCGTTCGGCCTGGTCCCTGAGGCTGTCGCGGTAGGACTCTCCGTGGCGCTCCAGCACCTTGGGGTGGGTCTTGCCCACCACCAGGTACCTCGGGGCGGGGTCCAGATGGCCCAGCATGCCGATCGCCTCGATGGCCCACTCGATGCCCTTCCCCGGCCCGAGCAGTCCCCAGGTGAGAATGGTGGGACGGGCGGCGTCGGGGCGGGCGGCGATGGCCGGCGAGGGCACGTGGGCTCCATGGGGGATGACCGATGCCTTCGTCATGTCGACCTCGTAGTCGCGCAGGCGCCGGTAGGCGGTGCGCGTCATCGTGACCACGGCGTCGGCGGCCCGTACGACGGCCTCCAGGATCTCCTTCTGGCGATCCGTGGGGTTCACCAGGACCGTATGGAGCACTACGATGGACGGCACGGTCAGCTCCGCGAGGAGGGCGAGGACCTCGTCGCCGTCGGGGCCGCCGAAGATGCCGTACTCGTGCTGCACGATGGCGACATCGAACTCGTTGAGCTCCGCCGCTGCCCTGCGCCGGCTCGATGGGGAGCCCTTCAGCAGATCGTGCACGACCTCAGGCGGCGACCCTGACTCGAGCTGGTCGACCACGCGCACGACGCCGAAGTCCTCGGAGCGTGCCCCCGGGCCGCCGAGATGCGTCCGGAGCGCGGCCGTGAAGGTGGCCAAGCCGCACTGGGTGGGCGGGTACGTGCTCAGCAGCCCGTAGGTGGTTGTGGTCATTCATCCTCCGGTCCTAGGGTCGGGCCGTTCGTCGCCGCGGGGTTGTGAACCCACGGGAACAACTGCCCGAAGCATTGACGGTCGGAGCGGATGCCCCTACACGCTTGCGACACCGAAGACGGCGGCCACCGCGTCGGAGTGAGGCGCCGGGCGTTCTACCCGGCCCGTATCTCAGACCGAGCCCTGAGAGCTTCTCCGCCCGAGCTGCGCTCTTCTTCGACGGTTCTCATGCTCGGCTCGGATCCCTTGGATCCGAATTTGGAGCCATATGGGGCGACTGCGGGAATCTCTTAAATGATACGATTCCGGCTTCTCCCTCTCTTCCGAGACTACCATGCCGGCCCCGGCGGGCCGGTTACCCCTCTCTAGTGAGCAGCTTGCCGTAGGCAGCGACGTACTCGTCGACCATCCGGTCCACCCCGAAGCGGGCCACCGCCACGCTGCGGATGGCCTGGCGGTCGACGCGCCCGGCGGGAGCCACCGCCGCCACCGCCTCCTCGATCGTGTCCACGAGGAACCCCGTCCGCCCGTCGTCGATGAGCTCCGCCATGGAGCCGCGCCGGAAGGCGACGACGGGCGTCCCGCACGCCATGGCCTCGACGACGCTCAGCCCGAAGGGCTCGTCGAAGCCGATCAGGTGGAGCAGCGCCGCCGCCCCCCCGAGGACCTCCGCCCGTTCCCCCGCCCCGACGGGGCCGAGGAACCGCACCCGCTCGCCGTCGATGTGGGGCGCCACCCGGGCGTCGAAGTAGGCCTGGTCCTGGACGATGCCGCCGATGACCAGGGGCATCCCGACCCGGGCGGCGACCTCGATGGCCTCCGCCGCCCCCTTGTCCGGATGGATCCGTCCGAAGAAGAGCAGGTACCCGCCCGGTGCCGGATGGAGGTGGAAGGCGTCGGTGTCGATGCCGTGATAGATGGTGGCCAGGTAGTCGAGGCTGGGATGGCGGTCGGCGTTGCTGATGGCGACGTAGGCGCCCGTGCGGTTGTACTTCTCGTACACCGGGACGATCCTCGGCGACGAGAAGCCGTGGATCGTGGTGAGCACGGGCGTCGCAACGAGCCCGCTGTAGCTCAGCGGCAGGAAGTCGAAGCTGTTGTGGATGAGGTCGAACTCTCCGGCCGCCGCCCGCTCGAAGACCGCGGCGATGTGGAGGCATTCCGCCACCTTGGCGTCCAGGGCGGGGTCCTCCGACCATCCCCGCTCCACCACGGAGGCCAGCCGGGCCGTCGTGACGGAGTCGCCCGTGGCGAAGAGGGTGACGTCGAGGCCCCTCGCCACCAGGCCCTCGGTGAGCAGCGAGACGAACCGCTCCCACGGCCCGTAGTGGCGGGGAGGGACCCGCCACGAGATCGGCGCCAGCATCGCGACCCGCATGCGGCCCATTCTCGGCGACGGACCGAAAAAAGATCACCGCCGTGTCGATCCCGGGGCGCCCCGTTCGACGTGATAGTAGAAGCAGGGCTAACGAGAGGAGGCACGAGGATGCGGTTCATGGTGATGTTGAAGGCGACGAAGACCACCGAGGCCGGCATTTTCCCCGAGGGGAGCAAGGAGCTCTTTGCCGCCATGGGGCGGTACAACGAGGAGATGGTGAAGGCAGGGGTGATGCTCGCCGGCGAAGGGCTGCAGCCGAGCTCGAAGGGGGCCCGCGTCAAGTTCTCGGGCGGCAAGCGTACCGTGACTGACGGGCCATTCGCCGAGGCGAAGGAGCTGGTCGCGGGCTTCTGGCTCATCCAGGCGAAGTCGAAGGAAGAAGCGATCGAGTGGGTCAAGCGCTGTCCTGACCCCATGGGCGAGGACGTGGAGGCCGAGATCGAGATCCGCCAGGTCTACGAGGCGTCCGACTTCCCGCCGGAGATCTTCCCCGCCGATGAAGCCGCCCGGGAGCAGGAGCTCCGCGACGACCTGCAGGCGAGGGCGGCGCAAGCTCTGAGGTGACGGTTGCCGACACGCATCGTGCGATCGAGGCGGTCTGGAGGATCGAGTCCGCCAAGCTCGTGGCAGGTCTCGCACGGATCGTGCGTGACATCGGCCTGGCCGAGGAGCTCGCCCAGGATGCGCTGGTCGCTGCCCTGGAACAGTGGCCCGAGTCGGGCGTCCCGGATAACCCGGGCGCCTGGCTCATGGCCACAGGCAAGCACCGTGCGATCGACCGGATCCGGCGCGCCAAGCTGCTCGAGCGCAAACACGAGGAGCTCGCTGCCCAGCAGGAGACGGCTGTCCCGGATCTCGACGCCGCGATCGAAGACGAGGACATGGGCGACGACCTCCTGCGCCTCATGTTCACCGCCTGTCACCCGGTGCTCTCGCCCGAGGCCCGCGTGGCGCTCACGCTGCGCCTCGTCGGGGGGCTCACGACCGACGAGATCGCACGTGCCTACCTCGCCCCGGAGGCGACGGTCGCGCAGCGGATCGTGCGGGCCAAGCGCACCCTCGCCGAGGCGCACGTCCCCTTCGAGGTCCCCACCGGGGCCGAGCGCGCCGCACGCCTGTCGTCGGTGCTCGAGGTCCTGTACCTCATCTTCAACGAGGGCTACTCGGCCACCTCGGGCGACGACCTGATGCGGCCTGCGCTCTGCGAGGAGGCGCTCCGTCTCGGCCGCATCCTGGCCGAGCTCGTTCCTCGCGAGCCGGAGGTCCACGGCCTTGTCGCACTCATGGAGATCCAGGCGTCGCGCTCGGCGGCCCGGACCGGCCCGTCGGGAGAGCCCGTCACGCTGCTCGACCAGAACCGCGCCCGCTGGGACTGGGTCCTCGTCGGTCGCGGCCTGGCGGCGCTGGAGCGGGCCGAGGCCCTCGGCGTTGCGCTCGGCCCCTACGCCCTGCAGGCAGCCATCGCCGCCTGCCACGCCCGGGCCCGCACTGCGGAGGAGACGGACTGGGTGCGGATGGCCGCCCTCTACGACGGGCTCGCCCAGCTTGTGCCGTCACCGGTCGTCGAGCTGAACCGTGCGGTCGCGCTGTCGATGGCCTTCGGTCCGGCGGTGGGCCTTGAGGTCGTCGACGCCCTGACCTCGGAGCCCTCCCTCAAGGGCTACCACCTCCTGCCGACCGTGCGTGGCGACCTCCTCGTGAAGCTGGGCCGCCTCGACGAGGCGAGGATCGAGTTCGAGCGGGCGGCGTCGATGACCCGGAACGGCATCGTTCGGACGGTGCTCCTCGAGCGCGCCGCGGCGTGCAGTCGCTGACCGACTCAGAAAAGGGCGCTTGAGTAGAAGGTTGGGAGCCCAGCGCGCGCATACGCGCGATCGGCTCCCAAGTTCGGGCCAGGGCCAGAGGCGGTCACACCAGCCCGTCGTCTTTTATCGCCAGGGTGCCCGGGTGGACGACGTAGCTTGCCTCACGGATGCCCAGGGCTCCGTAGAGCTCTCCCGCCGGCAGGACGACGGGCTGCGGCACGGTCACGCCCGGAGCTCCGGGATGGGGGAGGGGATAGGCGGTGCAGGTGGCGGCGTGGAAGGTGATGTTGCCCTCCGTCTTGCTCATGAGTTGGTGCACGTGGCCGTTGAGGCACGTCACCGAGGAGAAGCGCCGCATGTTGCTCAGCGCCTCCATCGAGTCGTGCGTGTACCAACCCCATTGGGGATACATGGCGAACAGCGGGATGTGGCTGAACACCACGAGCGGGGTGTCGGCGGAACGACCGGCGAGGTCCTTCTTGACGAAGTCGAGCTGCTCGCGCCCCAGTACGCCCAAGTTCTCGACCCCGCTGGTGTTCACCAGGAAGAGGAAGTGGACGCCGTTCAGGTCGAAGCTGTAGTAGCCGTTCCCTCGGCTGTTCTTGCCGAAGAAGCTGAGGTACTTCTGGTTGTTGGTGTCGCCGACTGCGTCGTGCTCGCCGGGGACGGTGTGGACCTCCGGGGTCTTGAGCGTGCCGAGCAGCTGCTGGACGGTGTCGAACTCGTCGGCCTGGGTGAGGTGGGTGAGGTCACCCGTGTGTGCCACGAAGGCCGGCCGGTGGGGAAGTGCGTTGACCTGGGCGATGGCGTGGGTGAAGGTCCCGGTGACATCGGGGTTCGCGGGCCCCTTGAACCCGATATGGCTGTCGCTGATCTGGACGAAGTACAGATCCTTCGTGCGGCTCGGCTGGGTGGCCGCCTTCTGAATGCCGCAGGAGGACAGCAAACCGCCGGAGATCGTCCAGACCGTGGCGGTGCCCGCCCAGGCCATGCATTTGAGGAACCCTCGCCGGTCGACGCCGTCGGAGTCCGCCGAGGGCGCAACCGGTGCCGGGTCCGACTTGAATGCTCCCATCGTTCGTTCCTTTCGCTCAGGAGTTGGCAACAACGACCTCTCCGACCATGTAGGGGTGGATCGAGCAGTGGTACCGGAACGTGCCGGTGGCGGTGAACGTGTGCCGGTACGACTCGCCGTTCTGGAATGCCTGGGAGCCGGTGCGGTCGGCATCGAAGGTCACGGTGTGCGCGTCGGCGTCGCTGTTGGTCCACGTGACCTCGGTACCGGGCTTCACCGTGATGACCTGCGGTGAAAAGGCGAAGTTGTGGATCACTACGCTGGTCGCCGCGACCGGGGCGCCGAACGTGGGGGACGGCGTCGCCGCGGGCATGGCCATCGGCGCAGGCGCCGATGCGTGGCTCACCGCCGTACCCGCACAGGCGGCGAGCGTGATGGTGGAGGCGGCGGCAAGTGAGGCAAGTGCGGCAAGTTGACGTGCTCTCATGGGAACCTCGCTTTGTAGTGGTTTGTCTGGTTACACCGAGTAGTAGTGGCCCTGGTTACACGAGGCCCCCCGGTGGCGCTTCGAGTTCTGGGCCGTAACCACATTGAGTGGCGGTCGAGAGGCCACGGGAACGGCAGCCCGCAATTCTTTGCTTCCCCTACCGCGTAGAGCGCGGTCAGGCGAGCAAAGAATTTTCAGAGCCAGCGGGAAACCGCAAAATTCAATTTGTTGTCCCCTTTGTCCTATCAACCGTCGGCCCCCGTAAGCCGATGGGAGAAGGGCACAAGAGCCGGGGGGCCAGCATTTAGAACCGAATTCGTGCGTTATGCGGCGTTGCCGTAGTCATACGGAGCCGAGGCCTAGCCGTCGGCCGGCGACGCAGGCCATTCCGATCGGTCCATGCTCAGAAAGGCCAATGCCAGATGCTGCGACGCGGCGCGCATTCCGCGGGCCGGATCTCCTTACGGGAGGCCACTCGGTTCGGTGGCGTTCCGCGCGCGCTGTCCTCCGGAAGCACCAGCAGCCGGACGCTGCTGTCGCTGGCGTCGGTCATGCTGTGCGTGATGAGTGCCGTAGTCCTGAAGGCCAATGCGCATCACGACCTGGCTGACCGCAGAAGGCTCATTGCCGCCAGGATCGAGGTGGCCCAGATCGGCCACCCCCTGGCGGTGTCCTCGAAACCGGCATCGGATCAGGCCTCGAAGCTCCGGAAGGCGGCTGCCGCTACCGTCGTCTACACCCCGACCGCCACCGCCGCCGCGGCGCCGGTCACCGCCGCAGCATCGGCTGTGACGCCGACCGCCGCACCGACCGTCCCGCCGGACCCGATCGTGGCCTACCGGGGGCTCGGTGCCTGGGTCGACTGGTTCGACTACGGTCACCCGTGGAGCCCGGACCCGGCATCGGTTGTCGATCAACTCGCGCAGCGGGGCGTCCGAACGCTCTTCCTCCAGACGGGCCTCTGGAGCCAGGGCCCCGACATCCTGTACCCAGGGGGCGTCGACAGCTTCCTCGACCACGCCCACGCCCGAGGCATCCGGGTGGTGGGGTGGTACCTGCCTGGCTTCACCGACATCGACCACGACATCCGGGCCAGCCTCGCCGTCCTCGCCTACACGAGCCCGAGCGGCCAGCACTTCGACGGCTTTGCCCCGGACATCGAGGACCTCAGCGCCATCCAGCAGGCCGGGCGGCACACTGCCACCGTGTCCCTGCCACGCAGCCGTGCGTGCCCGAAGGGCTGCACGAACACGGTGGTCGTCGATGCCTCGCCCGTGGATGTGCTCGCTCGCTTCAATGCCGGGATCACCGACTACTCCCGCCGGCTCCGCCAGTCGGTCCCGGCGGGCACCACGCTCGGTGCCATCGTGCTGGACGCGGAGGCCGTCAATCGAGAGGCCTCCTACTGGGTCGGTTTCCCCTGGCCGGAGATCGCGGCACGCTACGACGTCGTGCTGCCGATGGCGTACTGGTCGATCACCAAGCCGGCCGCCTGCCCCGCCGTCGATGCAACCTCGTACATCCGGGACGTCGTCACGCTGACCGAGTCCTTCATGGGGACTCCCAGGCCGATCCACCCCATCGGCGGTGTGGCGGACTGCCTCAAGGCGCAGGACGTCAACACCTACGTCGACGCCACGAAGGCATCCGGCTCCATCGGGGGCAGCCTCTACGACTTCCCGACCATCCAGGCGAACCCCGAAAAGGACGCCTTCTGGTCGGCGCTCGCCCGCCTCAATGGATAGGGGGGAGTGGAGAAACAGAGGAGAACCAACTACACCGTTCGTTCGACCATGAACGGCACAAGGTGCCGGACGAAGCGCTTGGCCGGTGTGTCGGGCAGGCCCGCAAAGGCGTAGTCCATCGCCACCTCCGCCCGGTGAGCGACGCCGGAGGCGAACTCGCTCGCGAACGTGATGCTGCCGTAGTGCCCCATGAGCTCGAAGACCCTGACCGCCTCCTGGGGCTGCCGTGCCGCGGCGCTGCGGGAGAGATAGGAGCGCAACCATCGACGATCCGGCTCGTCGGCAACGGCGAGCAGGTGGATCAGCATCAGCGTCCGCTTGCCTTCGACGAGGTCTCCCATGCGTTCCTTCCCGTAATCGGCCGGGTCTCCCACGAGGTTGAGAATGTCGTCGCGGATCTGGAAAGCGGCGCCCAGATGAAGGCCGAACGTGATCATCGCATCCAGGTCCGCGCTCCCCCAGGATCCCGTGAGGGCACCGACCCGCAACGGGAGGACCGTCGTGTACCAGCACGTCTTCTTCATGATGAGATCCAGGTAGTCGGCGGGCTCCAGGTTGATGAGATTGTCACGACGCCACCCCAGCTCGAGGGCCTGGCCCGCCACCGTCTGGCGGCTCATGAAGTCGAACTCCAGCATCACCTTCTCAGCCAGCCGAGGCCCAAGGCGCTGGAAGTTCTCTCGGAGTGCCGCCACTGATAAAAGCGCGAGCGCGTCACCGGCGTTCAGCGCCAGCGGCGTTCCGTACCGGCGGTGCAGCGTGACGTCCCCTCGTCGGAGAAGACTCTCGTCCTCGATGTCGTCGTGGACGAGGAAGGCGTTGTGCAACAGCTCGATGGCCGTCGCCGACGGGAGGGCATCGCCCAGGCGGCCCCCGAACGCCTCGCAGGTGGCCAGGCACAGGCTGGGCCGCAGCGCCTTGCTCCCGCGACTCGGGTAGTCGGCGAGTGGCACGGTGAGGTAGTCGACCGGCCCGTCGACGCCGACGAACCGGCGCAGTTCCTCGCGGACGACATGCCCGTAGCGGGCCAGGCTGGCAGCCGGCTCTGAACCGTTCCCGAGCGGGGAGCCAGCTGTGGGTCTCGTGACCACCTCGAGCACCAGCGGGAACGCCACGTCGGGAAGGTTCTCGACCAGGATCTGACCGTGGTACACGCCGTGGTGCGCCCCTGCGGGGATGTCCGCCACCACGAGAATCTCCTCGGTCTGATCGGCGTCGAGGCGCTGGATGGTCAGGGGCGAAAACTCGATGGCGGTTGCCGGAAGCGTCCTCCCCGTATCCGTGTAGAGGCCTGGCGTCCAGGGCCGCAGGGCTCGGACTCCGGCGGCGGTCGTGTTGTGGAGCCAGAGCCTGGCACTCGAACGGCCGGCTGGGCCTGCCTGCGGAAGGATCAGCGAGTCGGCTCCCCCTTCGGACCGGGACAGTGCGCTCAGGCCTCGGGCGAGGAGTGGAGCCGCCAGCTCGTCCACGGAACCGAGCAGGCGAAGGCAGGCGTCGAACGCCCGCTCGGCTGCGCCTTCGAGGCGCCGGAAGGCAGGATCTGTCCTGTCCACCCTCTGCTCTTCGCCGTCGGCGCCCTCAGGGCCCTCACGCCGGAACCGCTGGAACATCTCCCCCAGACGATCGGCCACGGCTCGGGCGGTGTCGAGCGCCAGCCTCTGAACTTCCTCACTCATGTGGCTGGTTCGCCGGCGCGGGAGCGCCGGCGAGTTCTCTCACCGCGGCGGCGGCGAGGCGTCCCGATCGCGTCGCCGCTTCGATGCACCCGGCGTTCAACCCGCAGTCGGTCCAGTCTCCTGCGATGACGAGGTTGTCGAAGCCGGTATCTCCCGGCCGGATGCGGTACCGATCGGTACCGGGGAGCGACTGCACGTAGAGGTCCGAGGGATCGACGTTGGCCCGCCAGTACTGGTGGTCGAGTCCCGGCGTGTCTGCCGGCGATCCATTGCAGAGCAACTCCCAGCGGAAGCCCTGCGCATCGGCGGCGCCCGGCCACAGCACGCCGATATCGCGGTCGAGGAACTGGCGGGCCCGTTCGCGAACCGCCGCGTGTTCAGCGTTCGGATCGACGACACCCGCCGGGGTGGGATTGGGGGCCAACGTACTGCAGAAGTACGCGATCGCCCGCGGCCGATCGGAGGCGGGCCAGTCCTCCAACGCCAGGAGGTGACCCATGGAGGCCCACGTGTCGAAGGGCTCGACGAAACCGCTGACGGTCACCTGCTCGGGGCCTCGCCAGCCCAGCTCTCGCACGGTGGCGCGCAGCCACAGCTGCAGCGACTGGGTCGCCACCGTCCCGACATGCTCGACCATGCTGTGCCACCGAGGTGCGTGCGTCACCAGCTCGCTGCACACGTGGGGCACCATCCCCAGGGAGATGCCGAACACGACAACGTCGAAGTCTCTTCCGCTCTCCAGCGTCGTGGAGGAAGCGTCACGCCTGGGCGACCAGAACGACTCGAGATCGATGCCGGCAACCCGGTCCGGGTCGTGAAGCTGTTCGAGGATCGGGCCGGCCGGCCAGCACGGGAGGCCCTTCACCCGGACGAGGGGCTCGTAACCATCCTGACCTCGCTCCGGTTCGGCCTGCACGCCGAGTTCTATGGCTCGGATGGAACGGCGGTCATCGCTGAGCCTGAGTGCATCCACACGGTGGAAGAAGCGGAATTGGACGCCCCGCGCCTTGAGCACCTCGTAGAGCGGCGCGAAGACCACTTCCCCCATCCCGGCCTGCATCCTCCAGAACAGCGATCCGGAGTAGGAGAAGAACATGCGGCTCGCCAGCTGGAGGCCCACGCCGGCGCTGAACCGTGGACGGTTGGTATCGCCGCCCTCGTACCCGAACACCAGGTCGGACATGCCGCGGAACCACGCGGACTCGAGAGCAGCCCAGTCGATACCGTGGTGGAGCAGCCACTCCCGGTAGTCCAGATGGTTGATCGCAGCAAAGCCGTCGGGGTTGGTCAGCAGCCTGTCTGCGACGACGCCGACGAGATTCGCAGTGAGCAGCTCGACGAGCTCGTACGTCCGCCGGGCGCCGGGCTCAGCATCGACGACGTTCTTGCAGGCGGCGGATAGACCTTCGAGGATCGGGACGAGCGCCGCTTCGACCCGCGACGGCACCAGGTCCGCCCCTTGGAACGTCTCGACCCGCCGCAGCACCTCGAGAAGCAGGGCCACGCCGGTGAGCCCCGCATGGCGCAGCGTTCCGGAGGATCCCCGCGCCGCGGTCGCCCGGCGCCGTGTTGGCGAGCTGCTGAGGTACACGGAGCCCCCGTTGGCAACGGGCCGATCGGCGAGCGACCGGTAGAAGTCGGAGAGCAACCGGACCGATCGCACGACGAGATCGAGAACCGTCCAGGGCCGTGCGCCACCGTCACCCGGCTGCCCGGATGTGCCACTGAACGAAGCCACCCACGGCACCCATTGACCGCGTTCCCGGTCGGCCAGTCCCACATGGTTGGCCGGGGCTACCGCGTCGTCCCACGTGAGGATCGGGCTGGCGGGGTCGGTTCTGCGCCGGTCGAGCTCCCCGTAGCATCGCCGCATGCTGTCGAACGTCTCGTCGAAGATGCCGAGCAGCAGGTGCAACCCGTGCTCCTCGATGCGTCCGTGTGGGCCACGGCTGCTCGCGCCCTTGCCGCCGAGCCTCCAGCCCCGCTGGTAGACGGTGATGTGCTCGAACCTGTCTCGCCAGCGGCCCTCGGACAGCTCGAGGGCCGCCGACAGTGCAGCCATCCCGCCACCCAGGACGACGACCCGAGGCCGCCTCCCAAACCCCGCGTCAGCCATCGAGCAGCGCGCGGGCGTCGAGGATCCCGGGACACTCGGAGTCGGGCGGCAGCAGGTCGTACACGCTGCTCAGGACGCTGCGCCAGTCGGCGGGCCGGGCCTCGAGGGAAAGCCGTGCCAGGTCGGTGGCGGCGCGAAGCGCCAGCACGAGCGACCCCTGCGCAAGCCCGACCTCGACGGCGGAGCGCAGATCGTCCACCACGTCGTCCATCCGGTCGGGGTGAACCGATGCCGTGAGCTCGGCACGCAGGCGCAGGAGGTCTGGCTGGTGGATCCATTCCCCCTGCTTCTGCGTAAGCAGGAGGGCGTGGTCGAGCGTTTCGAGCGCCTGTGCGACGTCGCCGAGCAACACCTGGCTTCTGGCCATATTGCCCAGGTACGCGGCCCGAAAGGCCCCGTGGCCGATGGCTTCAATATCTGCCTCGGTACGCCGAATAAATTCGGGATCGGCGGGGACGCCCGGCTCACGTATGAGCACATAAGGGCGGCCTACGGTGACGAAGTAGTGGAAGCCATGGCGCTGTGCGATTTCGATCGCCTGACGGCCGTAGCGGTAGGTACCCGCGGGATCGTGGAGGATCATCCGGAGCCATGCCAGGTACAGGGAGATGAAGGCCAGGGTGAACGGTCCCTTGGGGAAGGCCATCCCCTCCGTACGCTCGACGGCACGACGCTGCCAGGTCTCGCTGTCGGACATCCGGCCCTGAAGGCCGGCCAAACAGGAAAGGGCAGCCGCTGTTAGCGCCACAGGGTCATGAGGCAATAGCCACAACGGCGAAACCGTCTCCTCCGGTGGTCGACGGAGGAACGCTTCCCAGGCCTCTTCGAGGATGCTCCGGGCCTGGGGGATGTCTCCCGTGTGAAAAACCACGAACCCCAGGCATGACTTGACCTCGGGGGCGAACCACGCTCCTTCGGGGCCTTCGGTCAGCGGAACCACGCGCTCGAGGACCGTGCGTGCGGTGCCGAGTTCGCCCCTGGCGAAGAAGGCACTGAAGACCCCGATGGCCGCCGGCATCACTTCGGGCCGGTGCACGTAGCGGCGGCAGAGGTCGTCGGCGGTCTGGAAATCGCTCAGGACTTCAGGATGGGGATAGCCAAAAACCCAGCTTGCGCTCAAGCCTCTCCGCATTCGGGCTGCGAGTTCGGTGAGGTCACGAGCCTCGCTCTGAGGATTCTTCTCCAGCAATGCGAGAGCCCGAGTAAGCAATCGCCGGGCCTCGAGGTGGCTGGCTCCGGCCTGGGCCTGCCCTGCAGCATCGATGTAGGCACTCACGGCCTCGGCGACTTCGCCGGCCAGGTCGAGGTGCTGGGCGACCACGGCAAGGTCGCCATGAGAACGGCTTTGGGCTGCCCTCAGCAAGCCGGCGATCCGAAGGTGGGTGTCCTTGCGGACCTCGAGCACCTGCGTCTCATAGGCAGCGTCGCGGAGCAGGACGTGGCTGAATTGGTACGCGCGTCGATCAGTTTCGCCGAGCGGTTCGATGATCCCGGCCGCCTCCAGACCGGACACCGCCCGTTCGACCGGGGCGCCGGCGAGCTGGTCGAGCAGGACGCGATCGAACACCGACCCAAACGTGGCCGCCAGCTGCGCCACCCGAAGGTCGATGCCGGGCGCTCGCAGCCGCGCCTCGAGAAGCTCCTGGAGCCGCAGCGGCAGGTGCCCCTGCGGCCGCGAGGTCGCACCGCTGCGTGCCAGCTCTTCGATGAACAATGGGATCCCGCCGCTGCGCTCGACGATCCGGCGCCGCTCATCCGCATCCAGGCCGCGGCTCTGCGCGATCTCGGCCGCAAGTGCAAGGGCATGATCCGTGCCGAGAGGCTCCAATTCGATGTCCGCGACGGAGTTCGCCCACTCCGCCGGCACAGGCTCCCGGCTTCCCACAACCAACATCAGACCCGGAACGGGCTTGTCGACCAGCAGACCGAGATACTCCATTGTCGTGGGGTCCGACCACTGCAGATCGTCCACAACCAGGAGACAGGGCGTCTGTCGAGCGACAAGAGCCAGCCACTGAACGATGACTCTGAGCAATTCGGCGCGGCGCGCGAGAGGATCCAGATCTGAGAGTGCCGTCTCCCCGGTGCTGGCCAACCCCAACATCGACGCCACTAGGGGGACGGCGGCCGGAGAATCGAATCCGATGCCTGCAGACCGATGTCTCAGGATTTTGATCTGTTCGTCCGGCGTCTGCTCGGGAACGAGTCCCAGTCGGCGCTCGAGGGAGCGCGCTATGGGCCACAGGGCGACGTTGGTATGGAATGGCGAACATCCAGCCCGAAGGGCAACTCCTTCTCCCGCGCGCACTTGATCACACAGATCTGCCGCGAGGCGCGACTTCCCGATGCCGGATGGTCCCCGCAGCACCACCGCCTGCCGTTCCGATGCATCCCCCCGCTCGGATCCCCGCTGAATCTCGCTCCACAGGCCGCTCAGCCGGTGCTGGACGGACTCCCTGCCGACGACTGTGGCGGAATGAAGCTTGACCGCGTCCAGTTGGGCGCCGGCAGACCGAGTTCGCGCGACGCGAAAGACCTCCACCGGACGGCCAACGCCCTTCAACGTCTGTTTCCCGAGGGAAGACAGCTCGAAGCTGTGTTCAACCATGGGTCTCGTAGCGTCGCTGATAACCACCGAGTCGGGCTCGGCCACCGCCTGGATCCGAGCAGCCATGTTGGTCGCCGCCCCGACGACACCGGGGAGGCCGCCTTCACCCAATGTCGGCGCCAGGACCACCGTGCCACTGTGGATGCCGACGCGGACGGGAGCCTCGATGCCGAGGCGCCGGCGGATGTCCGGACCGGCCTTGAGCATGCGCTCCACGATGTCCAGGCCAGCGAGCACGGCCCGCCGGGCGTCGTCGCCATGAGCCTTGGGATGCCCGAAGCAGGCGAAGACTCCGTCGCCCTGGAACTGCAGGACCTGGCCCTCCAGAGCATCGATCGCACCGGTTGCCGCGTCGCGGTAGATCCTGAACAGGTCACGCATGGTCTCGGGTTCGGCATGCTCGGCCATCGGAGTGGATCGCACGATGTCCGAGAACAGGAGGGTCACCATGGCTCGCAGGCCACCCGGCAGAGGGTCCTGCAGCCTGGCGAGCTGAAGCATCTCGGCAGCTCGCCGGTCTTCAGGCGCGACCGCGAGGATATCCCCCAGGATCTCCTCGGCGACGGTCCACGCACCGTGCGCCAAGGCCTTCTCAGCCTTCGCGAGCAACCGGTCGACGAGTTGTACCAGCTGGTTGCCTGCTGACCGATCCATGCCGCCCCCGGTGTCGGCCACCCTTCCCCCTCATATATACAGTTAGGAAGCCCCTACCCAACTTCCCGCACGCATGAGCGGGCTAGCTGGTCGCTTGAGCCTTGGAGACGTAGACATGAGCCGCCGTCTTCTGCTGGCTCCCGCCCGAGCCCGACAGCAGGGTGCCCACGTAGAGACCCGGCTCCACGCCGGTGGTGTCGACATCGATGCGGACACTGACGCTTGGCGCGCCTTGCAGAGGGCCCAACTCTGCCGGTGTCAGGGTGAGCTGGGCAGACTTGAGCGGCGTCCGATCGCTGTCGACGTGGGAGAAGTCGCTGAGCCCGAGCGGCACTTGTTTCGCTGGCGGTGCCACCGCAACGGTGGAGAACTCTCGTGTCCCACCAGCCACAGCGGGGCCGGCGACGGTGGAAGGCACGTCGATGGAGGCCACCCCGTTCACGAAGTCGATGCCAGCCTTCCACGCGCGGCCCCAGTCCCGAACCAGCGAGACGCACAGCGTACGGCGGTCCCGAGCAGCGTCCTCGCGGCCGTACTTGCCGGCCAAGAGTCTGAGCCCAACGTCCTGGGCATGCTTGGTGTAGTGGTTGACGGTCTCGCCCATTGACTGAACCCATTGGCCGCTGAGATCGGAGGCGACGGTGCTGGCCTCGACCGGGTTGGCCTGGGATCGACTGTCCGCTCCGTTGGGCGGGTTGCCGGCCTTCGCCTTGCCCGGCCCGTGGGAAGGCCCGGGAATCTCTTTACGAGCAAGTTGCTCCGCATTCCTTGTGGCCTGGCGAGCGAAGTCGGTCCACAGGGGGCACACGAGGCTGGCCAACAAATTGCTCGCTGGCTCCTTGAAGCCCACGATCTTCAAGGCCTTGACGAGATGATCCCCGGACGGCAGCTTTGTAGCGAGAAGAAACCCACGGTCCACGGTCAGAACATCATCGATGCTATGGACCAGGTCGTAGGTCATGCCGACCCATTGAGGAGGGACGTCCTTCACGTCGCAACGCAGGATGGTATGGAGTTCTCGCCCGGCGAGCCAAACCACTTCCCGATAGTTCCCATGCCATTCTCCGGCCGCCGACCGGACAGACTTGGGGTCTCCAACGGGCCTCATCTCCTTGAACAGGATGGGCCCCCACCTGGGCCAGTTCTCCGGCTGGACCCAATTCGCAAGCTGTTCGTGATCTGCCTTGGTTTGGAACTCGGAGAAAATCCAAACGGCATCCTGACCGTCGACGACAACCTGGTCAACGTTGCAGATGTCCTCGGTGGGTGTTGCCGGCTCACTTTGAATGGCGTGCTCGTGGACGGCCTTCGCACCCTTGTCAATGACGTCTGACGATATTTTTGTCCGGACCTTTTGGAAGTAGTTTTTGTAGTCGCTCTCGTAGTCCGAGTACCCTGGGAGTTCACCCTGGCCGGAGCGGGCCAGCCCCGTCAGCGCCGCCCACCTGACGGGTTCAGTGAGGTGTTTGTCGGCGTCATCGGACGAAAGTATCCGGAGAGCATCCGGCAAGGGCAGCCGTTGAAACGGACCCCTGATGGGGTCCACAGTTCCGCCATAGTCATAGAGGCTCCACCAGGCATCGTGCAACGTTCCCAGCAGCCGACCCCTGTTTCCGCCAGTCTGATCCGCCACGGCCATTCCCCCAGTCTGGGTCCCGTCGTAAAGGGCGGCACCGGTGAAGTCCGTTCAATTCGTGCAAACATCGGGTATTGTAGAACTCCGCACCGCCTCCAGGCCAGAGGACCTTGATCACGCCCGAAGGCCTCCTTCTGATCAGCGAGCCTTCCGGACCAGGCCTTCGTAGTCGAGGATGGTCACATGCCCGCGACCGACGGACACGAGGCCTGCCTGTTCGGCCTTCTTCAAGACCTGGTTGACCGTGGGACGGGCTGTGCCGGCAAGGTTGGCCAGATTGTCCTGCGTCAGCGTCACTACGAGGCCTCCCCCGTCGCGCCTGAACACATCGACTACCTCCAGAAGCCTGCGAAGGACGCGTCTGTCTGCCGGCACGTAGAGGGCCTCGACCACCTGCGCGCTGAGGTTCCGGACCTTGATCGCGAGGGCGTTGGTCAAGAACCTGGCGACGGCTGGGTGCTCGCGGCACAACTCCTCAAAGGCTTCCCTGCTGACCATCCAGGTCTGGACCGGCTCCAGCGCGCGCGCAGTGGCAGTGCGCCTGCCGCCGGGCAGGAGGAGGGCCAACTCCCCGAAGAAGTCACCGCGGCCCAGGATGGCGAGGGTTGCGACATCGCCGAGTGGGGTCGTGATTTGAATCTCGACGAGCCCCTGCACGACCAGGTGAAACGTGTCTCCGGGGTCGTTCTCGTGAAAGATCACCTCGTGGCGATCAAACGTTCTCCGGGCGGATCGCTGCAGAAGGCTCGTTCGGGCAACAGCGTCCAAGCCTTCTAGCACCGGCCACTCCCCTTGGCGAGCCAACGCTACGAGCTCCTTTCAGACTGCCGGTTCCTGCACGGTTGCTACCCGTTGGGAGGCAAAGGTCCTGCGAATTCCTCACAGATCCGTTCCCGATGTATGCCAGATGGCAGATGTAGTGGCGTTCCGCCGGGCCGATGCTGGACACATGCCCGAATTGTGGAAGGACGCTAACACTCCCACTGTGCTCTTCATGACTGTCGCCATTGCTGGGCGGCAGGAGGATGTGATACGGCAGGAAAGATCCTCCATCGGGACCTCATGGGGAAGGGGATGAATTCGATGGAAG
Organism: Actinomycetota bacterium; assembly: GCA_025963875.1. GTDB lineage: Bacteria > Actinomycetota > CADDZG01 > JAHWKV01 > JAOPZY01 > JAOPZY01. The sequence continues at coordinate 7,947 of JAOPZY010000040.1, read as the reverse complement.
CATCGATTCTCGGCGGTCATGTTGGCCACGGCAACTCTTTATCGCCGGAGCTCCAGAAGGATCATCGTGAGCCGGCGCAGCTCGTGCGGGATGCCTCAGGTGGCGACTCGGGCGCCTGGTCGGCGCTTGTCGACAGGTTCGCGCCGCTTGTCTGGTCCGTGGCCCGAAGCTACCGACTCAGTCAACAGGATGCCGCCGACGTCAGCCAGACCACGTGGCTTCGTCTGGCAGAGCACATCGACCGCCTGCGCGAACCCGAGCGAGTTGGTGCCTGGCTTGCCACGACCGCCGGTCGCGAGTCCCTTGCCGTCATCAGACGGAGACAGCGGGAGGTTCCGGTGGAGGAGGCCACCCTGAGCGAGCCCCTGGACGGCGACTTCTCCGATCAACCCGCCGAGAGCATGCTGAGGTGTACCCAAAGCGAAGAGCTGTGGAGAGCGTTCTCGGTGCTGCCCGTACGTTCACAATTGCTGTTGCGGCTGCTGTTTGCCGATCCCCAGCCCAGCTACCAGGAAATCGCGACGCTGACCGGCATGCCGATCGGCAGCATCGGCCCCACGAGGGCCCGTTGCCTGCGAGAGTTGCGTGAGCTCCTCGAGAATGGCACCTGTGACTGAGCCGGTCCGGCCAATTGTTATCCCGGGGGGCACTCCGGCGCCGCATGGCCGCTGGTGTGGGGGCCGCAGCTCACCGGGATCGCCGCCTGCTGGGAAGACTGCGGAATCGGAGCAGGAGTCGCTGTCGCGGTGACGGTCGCGGTCGGAACGCCTGGAACGACAACCACGGCGCCGCCCGCCCTCGAAGCGGACCCCGGCTGTGCGCCCGGCACCCCGGTCGTTGCCGGCGCCGGAACCGGCCGGGGTGCTGGCGTGGCCACGCCGGCGGGAGCCGGCGCGGACCGCGCTGGAGGGCTGGCCGGTGGGGACACCATGGGCGCCACGGAGTGCACCACGCCCCGGCCACAGCCCGCAGCAACGAGCACCAGGGTCACAGCCACACCCAGCCGGGTCAGCCTGCCGTACGCCTTCACGCCTCTCAGTCTTCCCGGAGTCGAACCGGGCATCTCAGATCACCCTTGGGGCACTTGCACCGCCGCGCCGAAGATCTCCTCGTCGTTGGCCAGCAACCCGGCCTGGGGGCCGGTCGTCGCCGTGGTGCCGGTACACACCGCCGGGGCCACGCCAGGCGTGCCCGTCCCAGGACACAGGAACAGGTCGGGGGTCCTCGTGTCGCTCCAGAGGGGGAATGCCTGGCCGGAGACCACAGCCAGTCCGGCGTAGTCACCCCAGAACGTACCGCTGAACTCGGTGGGGGGCGGCATCGAGGATCTGGTCACCCGGGTGATACCGAAGTGCTGCATGTCGGCCGAGCCTGCGACAGAGATGTCTGAGGACCCGGTCATCTCGTCGTCGCCGTACTGCCGGTCGTAGTACGAGACGGCAAGGCGGCCGTCGTTGCCGAACGCAGCCCACTGGAACCACTGGCTCGACGTCGCCTGCTTGGGCCCGCTGGCCGTCGGCATCTGGCGGGGATCGATCGACGCCCCGTTGAACGTGGCGCCGCCGTCGTTCGAGACGCTGACCAGGATCTTGTTGTTGCACGCCCCCGGGGTCTTGACGCCGGTGTACGCGTTGATGCCGTCCGGAGCCAGTCCTGCCGGGGTGCAGCCGTTGGACTCGTTGGAGGCGGCGTTGATGTACGACCCCATCGTGACCACGATCTTCGATGGGTCGGCGGGGGAAACGGCCCCCGACGGATAGTTCGAAGCCCGGAAGATCGAGTGCGTCGTCGTCGCCTTCTCGGGGACGCAGGCCCGTGCCGGGTCCGCCCCGTTCTGGTACGTGGGGCAGTCGGGCAGGTCGTAGTAGTCGGTCACCTTCACGGGAGCGCCGAATGACTTCCCCCCGTCCGTGGACCGGGCGAGCAGGACCTGGCTGCGGTTGTCGGTCCCCGTCTGCTGGTTGTTGAAGTTGGCGTAGGCCACGTAGAGTGCCCCGTCGGTGCCGGTGAAGGGCTGGGAGAACTGGTTCTCGTTGCACCGGCCATTGGGCGTCGGCAGGTGGTACGAGTTGCCGCAGAGGGAGCTGTCGGCGCTGACGAGCACGGGCTTGCTGAAGGTCTCCGCGAAGTCGGTGGAGTAGGCCTCGTAGATGTAGGCAGTCCCACTGGCCTCGAAGGTCGTCCAGGTCACGTACACACGGTCCTGGAACGGACTGCCCTGGTGGCTGTCCACCGTCATCAGTTGCTTGTCGAGGAAGGGTGCCGTCCCCGTCCCCGACACGTCGGGGCTCTCGATGACCGGGCGGGCCGGGAAGTTCCAGGACGCACTGTGGTTGGCCGTCGAGCGGAAGACATAGAAGGCGCTCGAAAGGTCGGCGTTGGGCGAGACGGATGCGCCACGCTGGAACACCTGGCACGAGAAATACGCATTCCCCTTCGTGTCCCAGGCGACCGAGGTGTCGCCCCCTCCCTGCCAGTACTCCCGGGCGGAACCGAAGGCCGTTCCCCGCGTGAATCCCATGGGCGGGAGCGTGTCCGACCACGACCGGCCCCCGTCGAGGCTGTAGGAGCCGATGCAGTTCCCGTCGCCCCGGCGGTAGTCGTTGAAGCTGGCCACGAGGTGACTCGGGTCCAGCGGGTCGGCGGCGATCGACGTCTCGTTCTGCGCCTGGCCACGTCCCTGGAGGTCCGGGTCGGAGATGTTGAGGCAGTTCTGGTTGACCTTGACGTTGCCCTGCAACGGCGCGCTGCATCCGTCGTTGCCACTGCGCGCGAAGCTTCCCATCGGCGCCGGGCGGTTGGCGGCCGAAGCCGGATTGAGCTCCACATCGGCGAGCCCATCCAGGAGGCGGCGCTGGATCAGGGGAGCCTTGTTGACATCGAAGGCCAGTGCTCTCGTGGGTGGTGCTCCCACCGACATGAGCGTTCCTGCCAGAGACAATAGTGCCGCAATTGGAACGAACTTCCTCGGCCGCACGCCCCCCTCCTTTCGTCGGAACCGGGTCCAGCTGACCTTACCCGTTTTGCCTCAATGGTCTGGGGATGGTGCTGCAAGCCGCACGTCGCTCAGCTTGACGTAGGCCTGGCGGTGGTTGAACTCGATCGGGTAGTAGAGCGTCTCGCCACGGACGACCGTGTGGTCGCCCGGGAGGCTGGCATCGATCGTCTTTGCGTAGTAGTAGGCAGCGGGCACCGCACGGTCAGCCGTGTAGGCCTGGCCGGGCAGCATCCTCGCGTCGAGCGGGACCACCGTTGGGGTGGGGATGCCGGCAGGGAAGTCGGACGGCTCGGGGTAGGCCCGCCCGTAGACCGCCACGGGAGCGCCGCCCCGCGGCGTCACCGTGAGGAGACCTTCCGCAGGAGCCGTCAAGGTGCCGTCGGGGTTGTCGAACCACGCCGCACGCCCCCCATACCAGATGGCGGTCCATTCACTCCGCTGGTCGGCGACGACGAAGGTCTGCCCGGTGACCGCCTTGTCCCCCCAATCGTTGATCTGCGTGGTCCCCGCCGAGCCGTCGGGATGCAGGGCCGGCTCCGAGAGCAGGGGCGCGTCCGGCGCTGCGGCGGAGCGGAGGTAGACGAAGTTGGACGGCTGCGCCGGGAGCTGCCGGCAGCCCGAGGCGTCGCAGCTGGTCACCGGCGGGGTGTTGTGGGCGAAGCCGGGGGTGATCGTCACGGCGTCGCCCGGGGAAGGCAGGCCGGCCTCGCTGGCACCCCGTGCCCCGACCAGTTCCATGTAGTGATCCCAGTCCCAGAACGGGCCCGGATCCCAGTGCATGCCGGCAACCTGGCCCTGCACCGGCCCGGCCACCTCGTCGTGGCCGAAGATGTGCCGGCGGTCCAGAGGGATGTCGAAGCGTTCGGCGAGGTAGCGCACGAGGCGGGCCGACGACCGGTAGAGCGCCTCCGTGTACCAGGTCGCCCCTTCCACGGCGATGCCCTCGTGTTCGATACCGATCGACTCCGCATTCACGTACCAGTTGCCGGCGTGCCATGCGACGTCCTTTGTCGGAACGACCTGCGTCACGTGGCCGTCGGAGGACCGGACGAGGTAGTGCGCGCTGCCCGCCGTGGCCGGGTTCTGGAAGGCCTGGAGCGTGGCATCGTAGGGAAGCTCGGTGTCGTGGATGACGATGAAGCGGATCGCGTTGCCGTCCCCGGGACGCTTCGCCGTGTCGTAGTTGCCGTACGAGCCCTTGTCCGCCGGATCGGTTTGGGCATACGCGGCCGGAACGAAGTCGCAATGCAGGCGCTGCGGGCACTCCGCGACCCGGGGGGACGAGGGTTGCAGGTGCAGCCGATCGAGGGCTGCGCGGTCGGGATGCACCGCCGGATCCGCCGGCAGGGCGAAGGTCTCGCCCGCAGCCGTCGTGTGCGTGGCCCCCGAGGTCATCGTCTCGTAGGCGTCGTCGGCGAAGAGGCCCGCCCCCGCCACGTCCGGAGACCCGCTGTACCGGGCGATTGCCGCGTACCACTGCCCCGGGTCGGTGGAAAGCGACCCCGTCGCCTCACGTTGGTAGCGGGCAAGCAGCGCGGCTCCGGCCCGGACGTTCTCCCCCACATCGGTGCGAACTGCCTCGTCGGAGCTGCCGAGGAGGGCTGCCGCCGCGGGCAGGGCGGGGACCCCGGACGGAGGTGGCTGACCGACGTCGATGAGGTGCATGACGCCGTAGCCGCCGCTGGTGCTCGGGCCGGCGTGCCACTCCCACCGCGACACGTTGTAGGAGAGCGCCAGCAGCACCTCCTCCGGAACGTGGAACTCGCTCGCGGCGGTGGCGAACACCCGCTGCAGCGTCCCGCCCGCAGGCAGATCGCCCCGGATGTGGCCCTCGGCCGATGCACCTGCTGGCAACAGAGCCAGGCTGCATGCCGCAGCGATGAGGACCATGGTGCGACGCAAGGGCGGGCAACGTCGACGGCGGGCCAGGGTCATTGGCCGCCATCCTATGGCGTTCGCTGACGTTTCCGGGGCTTTTCGACGACGACGACGCCTGCGAAACTTCTGTGAGTAAATATTGACGTTATAGCGTCAACATATGCTCACAGAAGTGGAGAAACCCGCTGCCTCAGCTTGGCCGGCCCGCGCGGACCGGGAGGGGATCGAGATGTGAGGTGGCGATGCGCCCCCCGAGGCTTCTCGAGATGAGCTCGGCGAAGGCCTGGCCCCCGGCGCCGCCGATCGGCATGTGGACGCCGTCCCTGCCGAACCACTCGGGGTGGAGGTCGGCCAGGGCCTCCCAGTCGGCCACCGTGCAGGCGCGCGCTGCGGTGCAACGGGTGGCCATCAGGTCGTTGTTCGACGGAACCCACATGCAGTAGGCGCAATGGTTGGTGAGCAGCACCACGTGGCGGCCCCCGGCCAGGGACAGAATCCGGTCGAGCTGGGCCGGCGTGAAGGTGCCGTTGGTTCCGAGCTCGACCACGATGTTCGCCTCCAACCGGCCGAGGTTGGCCAGGGTCTGCATCACCGAGAGGCCGGTGGCCACCTGTCGCCCGGCAACCGCGTCGATGGCCATGTTGGGAAAAGCCGAGCGAAGGTTGGGCATCGCGTCGACCATGATCGAGTCGCCGACGGCAGTCACGTCGCGGCCGCCTTGTGCAGGAGGAGCTGCGGCTGTCCGGGCAAGCAGAGATTGGGACTGCGGGGCCGGCTCGGTCGACGCTTGGGAAGGCATGGTCGTGGAGACGGGGAGAACCGACGCCCCAGGCCCATGGGATCCCTCGGTCGCGAGGACCACGGTCAGCAGGATGGCGACCAGAAGGGCGACGTGTCGCCAATCACGGCGTGGAGCTGTCTCTTCCATGTGCCGGCTCACGGTTGGTGTCGGAGGGCGTTGAGGATGAGGTCTCGGTAGGCAACCGCACCCGCGGGCCGGAGGTGGATCCCATCGTCCCACAGCCACTCGGGATGTGCTGCTGCGGCGCTGTTCCAGTCCAGCAGCCTGACGGAGGGATGGTTCCGGGCCGCTGCCGACAGGGTCACGTTGTTCACGTCCTGCCACGGCCGGGGGACGTGGAGGTTCAAGACGATGACCTGCCGGTTGGCCAGCTTCGTGAGCAGGCCGTCGAGCGCCTGGGGGTCGATGGTGCCGTTCGTGCCGATGTGGAGCACAACGTCAACGCCGAGGTGGCCGCCGTTGATGAGGCCGTCGACAAGGGTGAAGGCGCTCGAAGCCTGGCGTCCCTCCACCGCATCGACCGTGGCGCCGGGGAGAGCCTCGTCGAGGCTGGCCATTGCGCCGAGCATGACCGAGTCGCCGATGGCGGTGACGACGTGCCCGTCCGGCAGGGGCAGCGGCGTCGGCGACGAAGTTGGCGAAGGTGCCGGCGTGGCGGATGTGCGGGGAGTCGGGGAGGCGTCGGATGAGCTCACCGTCGCGGTGATCGGCGTCGCTGCCTGGGCTGGAGCGGGGCTGGCCGCCAAGCCGCTGCGGGAAGCCGCTGCGGTGACCGTCAGGTGCCTGGCTTCCGCGGGTTGGCCCGCGATCTGGTACACGGCGTAGCCGAGGGAGAGGACCCCGGCGCAGCCGACGAGGACGCCGGCGCTCATGGTCAAGGTCGCGAGGATCCGCCGCCACGGTCTGTTGACCTTGAGATTCACCGTGCTGCTGCGGTTCGCTCCAGAGATGCGGACGGCACGTCGCTGCAGGCCGGCCGTTCGAAGGGGTCGCTCCACCAACCGGTAGCTCGCCTCGGCGAGGGCGACGGTCAAGGCCAGGCGCAGGAGGACGTTCGCCGCCCCCGTGAGCGGAACGTCCAGTTGCGGGCGGGTGTAGACGAACACGGGCCAGTGCCACAGGTACAACCCGTAGGAACGGGTGCCGATCCAGCGGCCCGGCTTCGAGCCGAAGACCCCCGCCAGGACACCCCCCGGGCGGCTGACCGCCGTCACCGCGACGGCAGCGGCGGCGGCGAAGAGGAAGAATCCCCCTCGGTACAGGCCAGGAGAGAATTCGTTGGTCCGCAGCATCGCCCAGGAGGCGGCGGCAAGGGCCACCACGCCTGCAAGGTCGAATGCCCTCCGCGCGGCGGGACCGGGGCGCTGTTGCCAGAGTGGGCCGTACACCGCAGCGAGGAAGGCCGCAGCCGCAACCCCCAGCAGAAGCCCGGAGGCGTGGGTGTCCGTCCCGAAGTAGACCCGGGAGGAGTCGGCTCCATAGGGCAGGTTCTCGCGGACGGCGATGAACGCCATCCACCCTGCGGAGAGGCAAGCCGCCCCGACGGCGTACCAGCCAACGTGGGCGAGGCTCCGGGCCGCAGTCCGCCCACGGGCTCCCGCCTGGCTCCTGGCCCGGGTCAGGCTCCTCCAGAGGGCCAGAAACCCAAGGGGCCACAGGATGTAGAACTGTTCCTCCACCGCGAGCGACCAGAGTTGCTGGAAGGGGGAGGGGCGGCCGCTGGCCACGAAATAGGACTGGTGCCGCAGGATGAACCACCAGTTCGTCACGTAGCCCACCGAGGCGAGGAGGTCGCTCTTGAACCGGACCAGGTCTCCATGGTGGAACAGCGCCATGGTGCCCACCGTGAAGGCGACCACGGCCGCCAGGGCGGGCAGCAGCCGTCGAGCCCGCCGCCCGTAGAAGGCGGCCAGGGCGATGCCGCCCGAGCGCTGCACCTCCGCGATGAGCAGCGAGGTGATGAGGAACCCCGAGATGACGAAGAACAGGTCGACGCCCAGCAGACCCCCGGGCATCCAGTGGACGCCTGCGTGGTACAGCAGCACGCCGACCACAGCGAGGGCGCGCAATCCGTCAAGTCCTGGCCGGTAGACCTTCTCGCCCGGCGGGGGGTCGAGCGCCGGGACCGGTTGGGGCTGGGGACGCGCGACAGTTGCCGTCCGCGACGGTGTTGTGTGCGTGCCGCTGCTCATCGCCATGGTGTCGCCCCGGGTGCTCGCCGTCACAGGAAACCGCGTCTCAGATCACTGTTGTCGGCAACGGAGTGGCG
>JAOPZY010000027.1 GCA_025963875.1 Actinomycetota bacterium | reverse complement strand
ACGGACCGTTGTTGGTGGCCACGATGCTGTAGGCGAGCGGGCTGCTGGTGCTCGCCGTGGCCGGGGCGGTCTTGGTGATCGACAGGTCGGCGGATGGGGTGGTGGTCGCGGTGACCGTCGTCGATGCGGTGGCGGTGTTGTTGGCGGTGTTCGGGTCGGTCTCGTTGCCACCCACGACTGCGGTGTTCATGATTGTGGCCGGAGTGGCGGGGGTGGTCACGTTGATGGTGATCGTGGAGCTGGCGCCGTTGGCGAGGTTGCCGATGGTGCAGGTCACGGTGCCCGAGGCGTTGGTGCAGCCGGAGCTGGCGGAGACGAAGGTCACGGCGCTGGGCAGGGTGTCGGTGACCCCCACGCCGGTGGCGGCACCGGGGCCGTTGTTGGTGGCCACGATGGTGTAGGCGAGCGGGCTGTTGGTGCTCGCCGTGGCCGGGGCCGTCTTGGTGATGGACAGGTCAGCGGACGGGGTGGAAGTCCCGACCGTATACGACACGCTATTGGAGGTTGACGGATTGAACGAGTTCTGATCGCCCGGCGTAAAGACGGCGGTGAGGTTGAGTGGCCCGGTCGGAAGCGTCGTGGTCGTCGAGGCCGTGCCGGAACTGACAGGGACGGGGGCCCCGATGTTCGTCGGACCGTCCATGAACTGCACGGTTCCCGTGGCCGTGGAAGGTGTGACCTGTGCCGTGAGATTCTCGGTTGTCCCCGCGGCCGCAGGGCTGGGAGGCGAGACACTCAGGGATGTGGTCGTGCTCTGGCACCAGATCTGCGTCCAGGTGCTGCCCGTGATCTGGATGTCAGCTCGGAAGTACAGGGGGTCTGCGGTGCCGGCCCCGGAGGTGACGATCCGGATCTGGTAGACGCCGGGTGTGCTCGGATCGGTTGAAGGGAAGTCGGTCTGCAGCTGGGCGACGGAGAGCTCTCCCGGGGCTCCAGCAACCGTGGGGTTCGGCGAGCCCGCGATGTTGGCGGGTGCTCCCGCAACCGGGTAGGTGTTGCCGGCCGACATCTGCTCGCCGTGGGTCCAGGCCAGGGTGTTCAGGCCCGGCTGGGCCGCATAGCCGAACAGGGTGGCCGTGTTGTCCACGGTGCGCCCCGGGCTCGATGCCTGGGCATAGGCGGCTATGGGTGAGTCGCTGGTGCTGCCACTGGTGACCGTCTTACCGGTGGCGTCGTAAAACGTGACGCAACCCCTTGAGTTTGGGTCCGGCTCGAATGGCGGCGCTGCTGCCTGAGCCGCCGGGACAAACGCTGCGAACGATCCGGCGAGCATGAGCGCGCTTATGAGGCACGCGAGTACTGGGTTTAAACGAAATTGCATTCGGAACCCCCTGTCGTGGACGATTTGCAGCCCGGGCAACATGCTCATACAGCAGCACTTCGTTGTTCCTGGCGTCGCCAATGTGGGCCACAAACGCGTCTAGAAACGCAACTCACGTCTGACGACGAGGCTACTCATTCCTTCCTTTTGCCTGCCTGAGAATCCGACGGGTGTCACGGAGGATTTCGAGAATATTTCCGTTGCCAGCTAAGTCGGATTTCTCAGGTCAGTCAAGAGGACCGATGGAAAGTTCCGCAAGAGTTCACCTTCCCGTAAGGCTGGCGTTGCCGAACCTTGCCCTGAGCATGATCAGTGCGGCCTGACGACAATTTGACCGCTCAGCGTGGGGAAGTTCTTGTCGAAGTAGTGATACGTACCCGCGGTATGGAGCACCAGGGTAAAGCTGGACCCCTTCGCCAGAGGACCGCTCTCGAATTTTCCGTCTGGTTTCCCGGGAACGCCCGAGGCGATGATGTGCGCCTTCCCGTCCCCCTGGGACCAGATGATGTTGCCCTCAACGGTGGTCGTGACTGCGGGAGGGTCAAACCCGGCGGGGTGCACCGTGATCGTTACCGTGGGCGGCGAGGGAGCCGGCTTGCTGCTGGCATTTACGGATGCTGCCGCTCCCGGGGAAGCCTTCGACGACGAGCACGACACCGCCAATATTGCGAAAAGACCCACAGCCAGCGTCAGAGCGAAGCGGCTCGTCCACCCGGCCCCCTTGCCGAGACCCTCGTGAATGCGAATCGGCCCGAAGGAGGTCACATCTCTGTTCATTCACGCCCTTTCGCGGAAGCACACGGCACCGAGTTTGGTGACACCGGCGCGAACGCTACAGAGGCGGCGAAACGAGAGCGTGTCCGAACGCTGACGGGATTGTGAACGGCTGATGAATTCTTTCCCGGCGCCCCGTCGCGCCGGATCGGGCAGCGGTGCTGGTCGGGCCCGGTGTCGACCACGACGGTTTGCCTCCATAGCTGTAGCCAGGCGCGTGTATCCAAACGCTCACGATGGAGGACCGATCCAGGCGTAGGGAGCCCTAGTGGCCATTGCGCGACAGAAATGTGAATTCCGGCTGAAATCTGTTGCCGAATCCGACAACGATTTAGTCGCCCGAATCCGACGTGGTTAGAGTGACTCTTGCGACGATGGTGGGATCGGCTCAGTCGGCCGTGGAGCCTAACAACGGCGTCGGCGGCGCGGCCAGTTCGACCGGCGCCGGCGCCGGTACGCACGACTCGTGCTCTCCGCGCCTGAGAGAGAACCAGTCCCGGGTCGGGCCGAGGTTAGACCGGAATCGCGCGGATACGCGCGAAAGAGGACTAACGTCTGTTGTCATAAGTGGCCGAGGCACTCCACCTCCACGCAAAACGCTAACTTGAGGGATCGAGCGGCGACTTCTGAGCCACTTCACCTCTGTGCGTCAGCCCGCGCAATGAATCGAACCTGCCTCGCTTCCTCCACGGCATCGAGCACCGCAGTCTCCACCTGCCTTCCCACCGCCTCGGCCTCGGCCATGGTTGCTCCCGGATCGAGGCGAGCTTCGACGTCGAGGCGCAGCGTGCGGCCGGTCCATCTCCCGGCAAGGTCGGCCTCGAGCACACCAGGAACGACCTCGGCGGCCGCCTTCCCGACGTGGAGGGTCTCTGGATCGACGCCGTCCATGAGGTGATGGACCAGCTCCGTTGTCACCTCGTATCCCACGTGGAGAATGAACAGGGTGACCGCGAAGCCTGCGATCGGGTCACCGATGCGGTAGCCGAGTGCGACCACCACGAGACCGATCAGGGCGCCCAGCGATGACAGGGCATCGAGCCAGGAGTGACGGGCATCGGCTTGGAGCGTGGCCGATTGGATCCGGCGCCCGACTCGGGCCTTGTAGCGGGCCACCACCTGGTTCCCGACGATCCCGAGCGCCGCTCCCACCATTCCCACCCCAAGGTGCGTTGTCTGGCCGTGACCGACGAGTTTGCGGTAGCTCTCCACGCCGGCGAAGAGGGCGCTGGCCCAGATGACGAGGGCAACGCCCAGGCCGGCGATGTCCTCGGCCCGCTCGTACCCGTAGGGGTAGCGGGCGCTGGGAGGCTTCTTGGATACTGCGAACCCGAGGAAGACGAGCGCGCTGGTGGAGACGTCCGAAAGGTTGTGCAGGGCGTCGCCCAGCAACCCGACGGAGTGGGTGATGAGGGCGAGAACGAGCTCGATGGCCCCCGTGAGCGCCAGGCCAACGGCCGACACGGCGATTGCCCGATTCGCAGCCTGCCGGTGCTCCGCCTCATCGTGCCGGGCAGGGGCTCCGGTACCAGCGGGACGGTTCACTCGGGCTAGAATACTGTTATGTGCGCTGATGCGCAGATAAGAGGGGATCCCGATCTCCCGACTGCGGAACAGTCACAGCTCGCTGCAGCGACGCTGCGGATGCTGGCCGAACCGACGCGCCTGCGCATCCTCTGGGCACTCTTTTCGGGCGAGCAGTCCGTCGGTCGCCTCGCCGAACTGGTGGGCGTGGCTCCCTCCGCCGTCTCCCAGCACCTCGCCAAGTTGAGACTGGCCCGGTTGGTCAGTACCCGGCGTGAAGGAACACGCATCTTCTACGCCGCTACGGACGACCACGTCCGCCGGCTCACCGAAGAGGCCCTGTTCCACGCCGATCATGTCGTGGCCGACCTGCCGGACCACGCCGAGATGTAGGGCCGAAACGAGGGAATGATTGCCGACCGGGCCGAGTGCGGCGGCATCTTCAAGGCTTGGGTGGGCGCCTCTCGATGGAGAGCAGACGGCCCGCCTGGTCGTGGTCGACCTGCAGCGTGGTGTGGTCGATGCCGAAGCGCTCCGCGAGGAGCTGCTCCAGCTCTTCGCGGACCTTGTGGCAGTCGTCGCCAGGTCGCACGAGGACGTGGGCCGAGAGAGCGGGAAAGCCCGAGGTGATCTCCCATATGTGCAGGTCGTGGACGTTGGTCACGCACGCATGGTCCACGAGGCTCTGGCCGATCTCACGGGGGTCCATGCCAACCGGAGCCGCCTCGAGGAGAATCCGGCCGGCATCCCGCAGCAGTTGGTAGGAGGCGTGCAGCATCAGCGCAGCGACGGCCAGCGAGGCGAGGGCGTCGGCCCGCAGGAACCCTGTCGTGAGGATGAGCACCGCGGCGATCGCCGTGCCGACGAAGGCGTAGAGGTCGGTCAGGATGTGCTTGTAGCTCGCCTTGATGTTCAGGCTCCTCCGGTTCGCCTTGGCCAGCTGCCACGTGGCCACCAGGTTCACCCCGACGCCGCCGATGGCCACGACGAGAACGGGGAGTCCCTCGACCGGTGGCGGCGAGATCAGGCGACCAATGGCCTCGTAGATGACCAGGATCCCCAGGCCGAGAAGGGCGGCTCCGTTGACGAGCGCCGAGAGGATCTCCGCCCGCTTCAGACCGAAGGTCATCCCGCCCTCGGGCCGACGAGCAGCAAGGTGCACCGCGACCAGTGAGAGAGCGATCGCCCCGGCGTCGGTGAGCATGTGCCCGGCGTCGGAAAGGAGCGCAAGGGAGTGGGCCAGGATGCCGACCACGACCTCGCCGGCCATAAAGGCGAGGATGAGGACGAACACGAAGCCCAGGCGGCGCCGGTCCGCGTCCGGATCTAGCGCGCCGTGCTGGTGCCCTGCGTGCGAACCGTGGTCGGCAGCCTTCTCAGCAGGCATCGCAGCAGGCATCGCCCCGCCAGCTCTCGATGCCCTCCCGGATGGCCACTCCGGCGATGACGAGCGCCGCGAGTGAGTCCGCCCACCAGGCTCCAAAGGCGGCGTTGGCCCCCAACCCGACGAGGAGGGCGACCGAGAGGTAGGCGCAGACCATGTTCTGGCTCCCCTCGCTCACCGTTGCCGCCGAGTCGAGCTGTCGACCGACACGCCGCTTGGCCATCGCCAGCAGGGGCATGGTCACGGCGGTGAAGGCCGCCAGGGCGATGCCTGGCCAGCTCACCTGTGGATGGCTGGCCCCGGCCAGGGTCCGCACCGTGTCCCCGACGACGTAGGCGGCGAGCAGGAAGAAACTGATCGCGACCAGCTGCTGAGCGCGGCGCTCGGCCGCCGCCGATTCACTCCGCCGCCGGGCGAAGCGCCAGATGACCACGAAGCCGGCCAGCGCCTCGATGAGGGAGTCCGCACCGAAGCCGACCAGCGCGGTAGAGGACGACGCTACGCCCGCGGCTACGGCGATGGCGAACTCGATCATGTGCCAGGCGTTGGCGCCCCAGGCAAGCAACCGGGCCCGAGCCACGAGCCGGGCTCGTTCCCCGGTGCGGTCCAGCATCCCGGTAGCCGGGCTCGACCCTCCCGTCGCCGGGGGGGCTGGCGAAGCGATGGGCAGTGGGCGTTCAGTCATTCCTGTTCCCCGTGCTCCGGCGGGGGCCCTCATGCCCAAGGTGCTGCAGGCCCACGTCGAGCAGGAGTCGGATGTGGGCATCGTCCAGGGTGTAGAAGACGTTGCGGCCGCTTCTTCGATACCGAACGATCCGTCCGGCACGCAGCAGCCGGAGGTTGTGTGAGCAGGCGGTCTGGCTCAGTCCCGTGACCGCCGCAAGGTCGCAGACGCAGAGCTCGCCGCCCTCGAGCAGGGCGAGGATCAGCCGGACACGGCCTGCGTCGGCGAGGACCCGGAAGGTCTCCGCAAGCTCCTGGGAAACGGCCTCGCCGGGGAGTCGCTCCCGGACTGACGCGGCCTTCTCCGGCTCGACGCACTCGACCTCGCAGCGCTCCAGGGGGACCACAGCATCGGGAATCATCTTCATAGATGTGAAGATAACAGGACGTCAAGGGCTCCGCGGCCTGTCAGGCGGCCCTCATGAGGACGGGACTGCCCCATGGCCGGACATGTCATCCGGGCCGCCGCCCATCATCTTGAACATCTGCCGCCCCCCGCTGCGCAGGAAGCGCACCACCAGCACGCCGGCGAGCACCAGGAACCCGAGGTTCAAGAAGGTGGTGTAGTTCCACGTGACGCCGGCTTCCACCACCTTGGCTGCCCGCTCGTGCGGGATCAGGTGGAGCAGGCCGAACAGGACTTCGATGGCGTAGCCGGCGGCGACCATGGCGGCGTAGAAGGTGGCGGCGATGAACAGCGCCATCTTCGTGCCGTAGTACTTCCGGTAGATGACCAGGATGGGCAGGATGATGAGGTCGGCGAAGATGAAGCTGATCACCCCGCCGAAGCTGATGCCGCCGTTCCACAACACGCCGGCCAGGGGCACGTTGCCGATGGAGCACACGAAGCTCACCACCGACACGAGCGGCCCGACGATCGGTCCCCACAGCTTGGAAGCGAGGGGATGGCCCGCCAGGAAGAAGTGGCGCCAGAAGCGATCGGGCACCCAGGCCCCGATGGCGCCTGCGAGCGCCAGGCCGATGACGATGTCCCGAAGGACCGCGGCCCACTCCATGACGAAGATGTGCGACACCGCCGTGAACCCCTCCGCCGAGCGCAGCCGCTGCCCGAACATGCCCTCGCCGACGATGCTCATGTCCATGGCGGCATGGCCCTCCATCGAGCCGGCCAGCCCTCTGTCTGCCTGGCGGCGAGCCTCCTCGACCAACCGCTGCCGGAGGAACAGGCGGAAAGCCACGGCGATGAAAATGATCATCAGCGGGCCTCCGATGAACTCGGCGAGGGTGAACTGCCACCCGAGCAGGAGGGCCAGGATGATGCCGAGCTCGATGACGAGGTTGGTGGAAGCGATCTCGAAGGCCATCGCGGCCGTGAAGCTGGCACCCTTGCGGAACAGCGAACGGGCCAGGGCGACAGCTGCGTAGGAACACGACGAGCTCGCGGCGCCTAGTGCGGCGGCGATCGCCAGGGTCCTGGGCCGGTCGTCGCCCAGCAGACGTACGACGGTCTCACGTCGCACGAGGGCCTGGACGATCGCCGACAGGGCAAAGCCCAAGATGAGTGCCCAGAGGATCTCCCAGGTCATCGAGCCGGCCAGCACCACGGCGTGGCCCAGGGCATGGATCGCGCGCATCACACCTCCTCGCCGTCGAGTCCCTGGACCGCTCGGGACAGCACGACCAGCTCCCGCAGGCAGTGCTCCAGCAGAGGCTCCGGGAAGTTGGTCGCCAAGCGGTAGAAGATGATCCGCCCGTCCTTCCGGGCCTGGACCAGCCCGGCGGTGCGGAGGATCCGCAGGCCGTAGCTGACAGCGTCCTCCGTCGTACCCAGGGCCAGGGCCAGATCCCCCACACACAGCTCCTCGACCAGGTCCAGGGCATACAGGATGCGGGAGCGCACGGGGTCAGCCAACAGCCCCAGGACACTTGCCAGGCGTTGGGCGTCGTCAGCGGATAGGAGCCCCTCCTGCGCCCGAGCAACCCGCTCCGGAACGACGGGATGATGGTGCTCGAGTGCTGACGACTTGCGTGGGCTCATGCCAATCTCCTTACATGTCCGTACGTCCGTACGGACATGGTAACCATATGTCTGTGGGACGTCAAAAGCAAGGGGTCGAAAGGGCCGGGAGGGAACAGCGTACGTTTCGTAACTTTTCGTTGCCTGGGAACGAAAAGTTACGAAAACCTCTCGCCTCCCCCAGCGGAAGGAGGGTGTGAACCGGGGCCGGACGCGCCAGCGCCCCCGAAAGGGGGCGCTGGGAGTGGGAAGCGGTGGTGAGTGCTAGACGGCGTCGGTGGCGCTGTCGGCCAGTTCGGGCTCGACCGGCGGCGTCTCCGGGGCCCGCTGGGTCGCCCGGAAGACGATCCTGCGCTTGCCCTCCTTCTCCGGGTCGGGCTCGGTGTCGACCACGATGGTCTGGCCGGCGCCGAACTCCTTCCAGAGGATCTTCTCCGACACCGGGTCCTCGACCAGACGCTGGATGGCACGGCGCAGCGGCCGGGCACCGAGCGAGGGGTCGTAGCCCTGCTCTGCGAGGAGGTCCTTGGCGCTGTCCGTCAACTCGATGCCGACGTCCTGGCTCTCGAGCTGGTCCCGGACCCGCTTCATCATGAGGTCGACGATGTCCTTCACGTTGGCCCGGGACAGCTCCCGGAACACGATGACCTCGTCGATGCGGTTGAGGAACTCGGGGCGGAAGGAGTGCTTCAGCTCCGCCATGACCTTCTCCTTCATCCGCTCGTACGTCACGGAGTCGTCGCTTGGGGCGAACCCGAGCGAGGCCTTCCGTAGCGAGTGGGTGCCGAGGTTCGAGGTCATGATGATCACCGTGTTCTTGAAGTCCACCGTGTGGCCCTGGGCGTCGGTCAGGCGCCCGTCCTCCAGGATCTGGAGGAGGGTGTTGAAGACGTCCGGGTGGGCCTTCTCGATCTCGTCGAAGAGCACCACGGAGAAGGGCCGGCGGCGGACCGCCTCGGTGAGCTGCCCACCCTCGTCGTAGCCGACGTAGCCGGGCGGGGAGCCGATGAGGCGGCTGACCGTGTGCTTCTCCATGTATTCCGACATGTCGAGCTGGATGAGGGCGTCGTCGTCGCCGAACAGGAAGGACGCCAGCGCCTTCGAGAGCTCCGTCTTGCCGACCCCGGAGGGGCCGAGGAAGATGAACGAGCCCGCGGGCCGCTTCGGGTCCTTGAGGCCGGCACGGGTGCGCCGGATCGACTGGGAAACCGAACGAACGGCGGGATCCTGGTCGACGATCCGGTGGTGCAGCTCGTCCTCCATGCGGATGAGCTTGGCCGTCTCCTCTTCGGTGAGCTTGTAGACGGGGATGCCGGTCCACGTGGAGAGGACCGCGGCGATCTCCTCCTCGTCGACCTGGGCGAGGACCTCGCCCTCGTTGTCGCGCCACTCGGCCTGCTTGATGTCGCGGTCGGCCATGAGCTGCTTCTCCTGGTCCCGCAGCCGGGCCGCCCGCTCGTAGTCCTGGGCCTCGATCGCTGCCTCCTTGCGCACCCGGACCTCGGCGATCTGCTCATCGACCTCTCGCAGGTCGGGGGGAGCGGTCATCCGGCGGATCCGAAGGCGCGACCCGGCCTCGTCGATCAGGTCGATGGCCTTGTCGGGCAGGTAGCGGTCGGAGATGTAGCGGTCGGCGAGGTTGGCTGCGGCGACGACCGCCTGGTCCGTGATCTGGACCCGGTGGTGCGCCTCGTACCGGTCCCGCAGGCCCTTGAGGATCTCGATGGTGTGGGCGACGGTCGGTTCCTTCACCGTGATCGGCTGGAACCGGCGCTCGAGGGCCGCGTCCTTCTCGAGATGCTTGCGGTACTCGTCGAGCGTGGTGGCGCCGATGGTCTGGAGTTCGCCACGGGCCAGCATGGGCTTCAGGATCGAGGCAGCGTCGATGGCGCCCTCGGCGGCGCCTGCACCCACGAGGGTGTGGAGCTCGTCGATGAACAGGACGATGTCGCCTCGGGTGCGGATCTCCTTCAGCACCTTCTTGAGGCGCTCCTCGAAGTCACCGCGGTACCGGGAGCCGGCCACCAGGGCGCCGAGGTCGAGGGTGTAGATCTGCTTGCCCGAGAGGGTCTCGGGCACCTCGCCCTTCACGATGCGCTGGGCCAGGCCCTCGACGATGGCGGTCTTGCCGACGCCGGGCTCGCCGATGAGGACGGGGTTGTTCTTCGTCCGGCGGGACAGGACCTGCATGACCCGCTCGATCTCCTTCTCACGCCCGATGACGGGGTCGAGCTTGTTGCTCGAGGCGAGGGCCGTGAGGTTGCGGCCGAACTGGTCGAGGATGGGAGATCCGCTGGGCGCGGCCTGCTCGCCGGAGCGCTGCTCCTGCGTGCTGCCGTACCCGGACAGGAGCTGGATGACCTGCTGGCGCACACGGCCGAGATCAGCGCCCAGCTTCTGGAGAACCTGGGCGGCAACGCCTTCGCCCTCCCGGATGAGCCCGAGAAGGATGTGCTCGGTGCCGATGTAGTTGTGGCCAAGCTGCAGCGCTTCACGCAGCGACAGCTCCAGCACCTTCTTCGCTCGGGGCGTGAAGGGGATGTGGCCCTGCGGCGAGGAGGAGCCCGTACCGATGATCTCCTCGACCTGCTGGCGAACAGCCTCCAGGGAGATCCCCAGGGACTCCAGCGCCTTCGCAGCGACACCCTCCCCCTCGGAGATAAGCCCGAGAAGGATGTGCTCGGTGCCGATGTAGTTGTGGTTGAGGAGTCGCGCCTCTTCCTGAGCCAGAACCACGACTCTCCGAGCCCGATCAGTGAAGCGCTCAAACATGCTGGCCGTCCTTCTGACTGACGCACAGTCCTTGTTGGCCGAATGCTGCGTGCGTAGTACCTATCCTCGTCACCCTCTCCTCGTCGTCGGGGCCTGGGATCTGGGGTCCCGTAAGGGGGTCCCGGCCCTTCCCCCATTATACGGAGGACCGCTTCTCTACCGTTACCGGCCTGTTAAGTTCCCTGCCGGGCCTTACAAGCGTACCCGCCCACCGGCCCTACCTATCCAGTATCGGTTCCGCAGAGCGTTTGCTGGATATGCGAGCAGGGGGTCGTCCGAATCATCATTGTATGCCCGATTGGCACAAGCCCGAAGTCTGGGAGCCCAGGGAAGCGTTAGGATTCGAACCGCCTCTCGTCAAAGGTACCAGGTATGCCGACCGAGATCGTCATCGAAGCCGAGGACCGCCCGGGGATGATGGCCTCGCTGGGCGAGTTGCTGGGGGAGGCCAGGGTCAACATCACGGCCGCCGCCGCCTTCACCTACGACGGCCGGGGTTTCCTCCACTTCGTCGTGCAGGAGGCAGACCGGGCGATGCAGGCCCTGCAGGACGGTGGGTGGCAGGTCGTGGGAGTCCAGGAGGTCCTGTCGATCTCCCTCGACGACCGCCCCGGCGAGCTCGGCCGCTTCGCCCGGCGCCTGGCGGATGCGGGGATCAACATCACCAGCCTCTACATCGCCGGGGGCAGGGCCGGGGACAAGGAGCTGGTCGTCGCCGTGGACGACCTCCACAAGGCCCGCCGGGACCTGTAGGGGCCCTGGAGCCTGCCCCCAGGCACAAGTCCGCAACGTTATCCGTGTGGGACACGGTTTTCGGTTGCGGACCTCTTCTTAGCTCAGGTGCCGAGCGGGGTCAGTCCTCGGGACGGAGGGCCGGGAAGAGGATCACGTCCCGGATCGACGGCGAATCCGTCAGCAGCATCACCAGGCGGTCGATGCCGAGCCCCAGGCCCCCCGCCGGGGGCATCCCGTACTCCAGGGCGGTGAGGAAGTCCTCGTCGATCCGGTGGGCCTCGTCCTCCGGGCCGGCGGCGCCATCGGCCTGCGCCTGGAACCTGGCGAGTTGCTCGACCGGGTCGTTGAGCTCGGAGTAGGCGGGCGCGATCTCCATGCCGCCGATGATCAGTTCGAGGTGTTCGGTGAAGCGGGGATCCGTGCGGTGGGTCCGGGCGAGCGGGGAGACGTCACGGGGGAAGTCGAGGACGAACGTCGGCTGGACGAGGGTGTGCTCGACCTTCTTCTCGTAGATCTCGACCAGGAGCTTGCCCCAGGGCCATTTCGGGTCGAAAGCAACGCCGAGGCGCTCGCACTCGGCCGCCAGGTCGGCGTCGGGGTCCGCTCCCGCTTCCCGCACCAGGTCGACGAGCCGGACCCGCCGGAAGGTCCCGAGGTCGATGTCGATGTCGTGCCAGGGCACGACGAGCCCGCCCGTGACGGACTGGGCGACGTCGCGGATCAGGCTCTCGAGCAGGTCCGCCATGTCGGTGTAGTCGCCGTAGGCCTGGTAGGCCTCGAGCATGGTGAACTCGGGGTTGTGCTGGGTCGAGACCCCCTCGTTGCGGAAGTTCCGGTTGAGCTCGAACACCCGTTCCATGCCTCCGACCAGCAGCCGCTTCAGGTAGAGCTCGGGGGCGATGCGCAGGTAGAGGTCGACGCCGAGCGTCTCGTGGTGCGTAACGAAGGGCTTGGCGAGCGCCCCGCCGGGGATGGGGTGCAACATCGGCGTCTCGACCTCGATGAAGCCGCGGTCCGAGAGCCAGCGCCGGATCTCCGCCACCGTCTTCGAGCGGGCCATCAGCACCTCGCGGGCCCGGGCGTTCGTGGCGAGGTCGAGGTACCGCTGGCGATGCCGGCGTTCGACGTCCTGGAGGCCGGAACGCTTGTCCGGCCACGGCCGGCGGGACTTGGCGAGGAGCTCGAAGCCGTCGAGGAGGATCGACAGCTCACCGGTGCGCGTCGTGACCACCTCGCCCGAGGCCCCCACCCAGTCACCAACTCCGAGGGCGAGGAAGTCCTCGAAGCGGTCCCCCAGCCGGTCTGCCCGGGCGAAGAGCTGGATCTTGCCACCCCAGTCGCCGAGGTCGGCGAACGCGACCTTGCCGTGCCCGCGGGTGGTCTGGATCCGCCCGGCGACGCGATGGATCTCGCCCGTCGAGGCACCGGGCTCCAGCGACCCGTGCTTGGCGACCAGCTCCCCCGGCGTCGAGGTCCGGTCGAAGCGCAGCGGCGCGCCGTCAGACGGGGCCGGCATTGCGCTCGTAGATGAGGCGGAGCCCCATGAGGGTGAGCTCGGGCTCGTGGCGGATGGTGCTGTTGCACGCCGGGAGGACCGTTGGCGCCAGCCCGCCGGTGGCCAGCACGGATACGTGGCCGCCGAGGGCCTTGGACATCCGCTCGATCATCCCGTCCACCATGGCGGCGGCGCCGAGGAGGACCCCCGAGCGGACCGCCTCGACCGTGGACCGCCCGATGACGTCGTCCGGCACGACCAGCTCCACCTTCTGGATCTGGGCGGCGACGCGGAAGAGGGCGTCGGCGGAGATCTCCAGGCCGGGGGCGATGGCGCCCCCGAGGTAGTCGCCGCGCTCCCCGACGGCGTCGAACGTGGTGGCCGTCCCGAAGTCGACGACGATCAGCGGCGGGGCGACGAGGTCCAGGGCTGCGACGGCGTTGACGATGCGGTCCGCCCCGACCTCCCTGGGGTGATCCGTCTTCACGGGGAGCCCGGTCCGGATGCCGGCCTCGACAACCACCGGCTCGAAGTGGAAGTACCTGGCCACCATCTCCCGGAGTGCGGTGGTCTGCGCCGGGACGACGCTGCCGAGCACGACCCCCGTCACCTCGCGGGAGAACGAGAGGCCCACGAGGGCGAGGAACTGCTGGAAGATCAGGGCGAGCTCATCCGCCGTCCGGCCTGGCTCGGTGGAGGTACGCCACTGCGCAACCAGGCTCTCCCTGCGGAAGATGCCGATATGGGTCTGGGTGTTGCCGGTGTCGACGGCGAGCAGCATGGCCTAATCGTACGCTGTGAACCTTGCCGCGCTCGGACCGGCACCGTGGGAGGGCGACGTGATGGGCCGGTTGGCGCCGTCCACCAGGACCACCTTCGGCGTGTGCGAACGGGCCTCCTCGTCCTCCATCTCCCCGTAGGCCACGATGATCACCTTGTCGCCCGGCGCCACGAGCCGGGCAGCCGCCCCGTTGATGACCACCTGACCGGAGGAGCGCTCCCCCTTGATCAGGTAGGTGGTCAGGCGGGACCCGTTGTCCACGTCGAGGACCTGCACCTGCTCGTAGGGCAGCATCCCGGCAGCTTCCATCAGGTCCGGGTCCAGGGTCAGGCTCCCCTCGTAGTTCAGGTTGGCATCGGTCACCGTCGCCCGGTGGACCTTGCCCATCAGCATCGTGCGCCTCATCTTCCCCTCACCTCCGCCGGAAGGGCTGCCGGCACCACGTCGACGTTGTCGATCAGGCGGGTACCTCCGACGTAGGCCGCCGCCGCCAGGATCCCCCGGCCGTCGAGGCGTTCCCGGGCGGAGAAGGAATCCGCATCGAAGAGATCCACGTACTGCAGGCGGATGCCCGGCTCGGCCTCCAGGCAGGTCTTCACGGTCCACCGGAGCTCCTCGGCCGACTCCTCCCCGCTGGCCGCGGCATCCCGGGCGGCCATGAGGGCCGCAGCGAGGGCCGGCGCCGCCCGTCGAGCCTCCGGGTCGAGGTAGGTGTTGCGGCTCGAGAGCGCGAGCCCGTCGGGCTCCCGGACGGTGGGGCACCCGACGATCTCCAGCGGCAGATCGAGGTCGGCTACCAGCTGCCGGATGACGGCGAGCTGCTGGGCGTCCTTCTGGCCGAAGTAGGCACGGTCGGGAGCGACGATGTGGAAGAGCTTGCAGCACACGGTAGCGACGCCGGCGAAGAAGCCGGGCCGCCACGCTCCCTCCCCGATGTCGCCGATCGGACCCACGTCGACACGAGTCGCAATCGAGCCGTGGGGATACATCTCGGCGACCTCCGGAGCGAACAGGTGGTCCACGCCTGCCTCGGCGGCCAGCGCCGCGTCAGCCTCCAGGCTGCGGGGGTAGCGGGCGAGGTCATCGGTGGGGGCGAACTGGAGCGGGTTCACGAAGATCGAGGCCACGACGACGGCGTTCTCGCCCCGCGCCCGCCGCATGAGCGAAACGTGGCCCTCGTGGAGGGCTCCCATCGTCGGAACGAAGCCGATGGTCCTGCCCTGCCGGCGCTCGCCTGCAAGGGCGGCGCCCAGTGACTGCTTCGTGGTGTGCATCTTCATGTTGGGATCCAGTTCCTTGAGGGATACCGGTCACCACCATTATAGGGGTCTGCCGGGGGCCGTTACGCAGAGTGGTCGAGCGGCCAGATCCACCACTCCTCGTGGCGAGTGGCGGCCTCAGCCCAGGGGAAGCGGGCCGAGCTTGCGGATGCCGGGTGGGTCCCGCTCCAGGAAAGCCGTGGCCGGCTCGCCCGAGGGCAGGTCCAGATCCGGGGCGATCTCCAGCAGGGGCAGCAGCACGAACGAGCGCTTGGTCATCTCGGGGTGCGGGACCGTGAGGCCGTCCTCCTCCACCATCTCGTCGCCGTAGAGCAGCAGGTCGAGGTCGATCTCCCGGGGCCCCCAACGCTGCCCACGGTGGCGGCCGAGCTCGGCTTCGACGGCCAACAGCGCCTCCAGCAGTTCCCGGGGCGTCAACGAGGTCGGCACCGAGACGACGGCGTTCAGGTAGTCGGGTTGCGGCGGTCCCAAGGCGTCGCTCTCGTACACGGAGGAACGAGCCGCCGGCTCCAGTCCCCGGGCGGACAGGGCCTTGAGGGCCGCCTGGAGGTTGCCGAGCCGGTCGCCCAGGTTGGACCCCAGCCCGATGTAGGCGGTGGTCACCCCGGTTGTCACCGCTCCCGTTCGATCTCGACGAGGACGGTTTCGACGTTGCGGGCGGCAAGCGCGGCGGGCTTGGCCACCCGGATCACGGTCCGGGCGACCCTCGGGTCCTCCAGCACCTCGGCGGCGAGACGCTCCGCCAGGGCTTCGATGAGGTTGAAGCGCTCGCTCGAGACGATGGCGGAGGCCCGCCGGGCGAGGTCGGAGTAGTCCAGGGTCTCGTCGAGGTCGTCGCCGCGCCCGGCCGGCCGCAGATCGAGGTGCGCCTCAAGGTCGATGACGAAGTCCTGGCCCCGCTCCTGCTCGTGGGCATGGACGCCGTGGTAGCCGAAGACCCTGAGGCCTCGTACGATCACCTTGTCCCTGCCGGGCGGCGGCTCGAACTCGTCCTCGAAGGACGCCCCGGCGTCGCGGATCGCCTCGGTCATCCGCACCACCCGCACCATCTCCGTGACGTCGTGGACCCGGACCAGCTGCGCCCCCTGGGCCACCGCCCACGCCACCGCGCCTGCCGTGGCCTCGAGGCGCTCCCCGTGCGGGAGTCCGAGGGCTGCGTGGATGAAGGACTTGCGGGACGGCCCCACGAGCACGGGGTAGCCGAGCACCGTGAGCGACCCAAGGTTCCGGAGCAGCAGGAGGTTGTGCTCAAGGGTCTTGCCGAAGCCGATGCCCGGGTCGATGACGATCCGTTCCCACTCGACGCCCGACGCCTCCGCGCCCTTGGCCCACGCCAGCAGGGAGGCCCCGACGTCGGCCACCACGTCGCCGTACCGCGGGTCCTTCTGCATGGTCCGGGGATCACCGAGCATGTGCATGAGCACCACCCCCGCCTTCGAGGTCGCCACGACCTCGGCCATGCGCCGGTCGCCGCGAAGGGCGGTCACGTCGTTGACGATGACCGCGCCTGCGTCGAGGGCCGCCTGCGCGACACCGGCCTTGGCGGTGTCGATCGAGATCGGCACGGGAACCTCCCGGACCAGAGCCTCGATGACCGGGATCACCCGCCGCAGCTCCTCCGCCTCGGCGACGGGCTCGGCGCCCGGGCGGGTGGACTCTCCCCCGACGTCGATGACGTCCGCTCCTCCCGCCGCCATCTCCGCCCCCCTGGAGACCGCGGCGTCGAGATCGGTATAGCGGCCACCGTCGGAGAACGAGTCGGGCGTGACGTTGAGGATCCCGACCACGTGCGTGCGCTCCGACACCCGGAGCACCACATCCCGGCAGCGCCAGACCTGCGGTGTCCGTTTCACTGGGCCCGGACTACCGGTCCTCCAAGACCACGCGGTTGAGCCTGCGGATCTTGTAGGAGGTCCAGACCTTGTTCTTCCAGTAGACGTCGGTCTCGATAATGGCGGCCACGGCCTCCTCGCTCTCCACAGCGAACACGAGCAGCGAGGCACTCATGTCGTCGAAGGCGCCTGCCAGCAGCAGCGCACCCTCGTCGGAGAGCATGCCCACCCGGGCCAGATGCGCCTCACGAAACGGGGCGCGCCTGTTGGCGGCGTCCTTGGCATAGAAGCATTCGGCGACGTAACAAGGTTCCGTGATGGCCATGCCGGGTGGATTCTTGCACTAGTCAGGCACTGATGGATGCGGTTGAATGGCTTTCCCGGTGGCCTCGCGCTGCCGGCACCGTCAAAGGAGGCCGAACATGGGCAAGCCCGTCGTGCACTTCGACATCAGCGGTCCGAACGCCGAGGAGCTCCAGAGATTCTACGGCGAGCTGTTCGGCTGGAAGATCACCCCGGTCCCGGAGATGAACTACGCCCTCGTCGACACGCAGGGTGGGTCCGGCATCAACGGCGGTATCGGGACCGCCCCGGAAGGCCCTGGCCAGGTGGCGTTCTACGTCATGGCCGACGACCTGCAGGCCGTGCTCGACAAGGCGGAGTCGCTCGGCGGCAAGACGACGCAGCCGGTCATGACCATCCCGGGCGCCGTGACGCTGGCGATGTTCGCCGACCCCGAAGGACACGAGGTGGGCCTCGTGGGCGGCGGCAACCAGATGGAGACGCAGCAGGGCTCTCCGTCCCCAGGTTCGGGCGCGCCGGTCTCCTGGTTCGAGGTCATGGGCGGGGACGGCCCGGCGCTCGTGGCCTTCTACTCGGAGCTGTTCGGCTGGACCTCCAAGAAGTACGACGCCCCAGG
This sequence comes from Actinomycetota bacterium, assembly GCA_025963875.1. Lineage (GTDB taxonomy): Bacteria > Actinomycetota > CADDZG01 > JAHWKV01 > JAOPZY01 > JAOPZY01. The sequence continues at coordinate 18,843 of JAOPZY010000027.1, read as the reverse complement.
CTTCGACTACTGGGAGATGGATACCGGGAGCGAGGACGGCATCAAGGGCGGCATCGGCACGGGCGCTCAGGGTCAGTCCTACGCCACCGTCCATACTTCGGTCCCCGACGTCGAGGCGACGCTGGACAAGGCTGTCGGACTCGGCGCCACGACGGTCGTCCCGCCGACGCACATGCCCAACCTCACGATCGCCATGTTCACCGACCCGCAGGGCCACTTGGTCGGCCTGTTCACCCCGCACTAGGCCGGCAGAAGCATCGGGCCGCAGCCTTGACCTCCCCCCGATCGCAGGAGGCGGTCGCTCCCTGTCGGACCCGCTCACCTATCGCCGTCAGTTACGGTGCCGGAGGGAACGGTGGGTGCCCAATATGACCGATTTTGAGCCCGCCGCGGCGGCCCTGGAAATTCTCTGTCTGTTTCACCACTCTATGCGTGGTGAAACAGACACTCGATTTCGGGTGGCCCTCTATCGACCCACAAGATCACCACTTTAGGGCGGTCGGCGGTGCGCTAGGAGGCTTCACTCACCCCCACGGGTGGGGGGCTACCTCGCCCCGGCCAGCTCCCCGATCGCCTCAGCGACGGCGTCGATCTCGTCCTCCGTGTTGTAGAAGCCCGTCGAGATCCGGTTCGCCGCCGGGAACTCGACGTGGCGGATGAAGAACCCCTTCTCCTCGAGGGCCGTCGTGACCTTCTCGGGCTCCATCCCGGCGACGGTGAAGCTGACGAGACCGGCGATCCCCTCCGCCGGGGAGAGCGTGGTCACCCCCGGCAGGGCGCTCAGGGCCTCGTGGCAGCGCCGGCCGAGTCCGGCGATCCGCTCGTGGGCCCACGGGAGGCCGACCTCGTCGCCCTGCAGCCATTCCAGGCCCACCCGCAGCGCATCCAGGGACGGGCCGTGCAGCGTGATCGCTTCGAAGCGCGCGGCGCCGGGTGTCACGTCGAACGTGGAGCAGTCCCGGGCCGCCTTGCCCGCACCGTAGCCGGCGAAGGTCAGCTGGAAGTCGTCCATGCGGTCGGGCCTGACGTAGAGGGCACCGGTCCCCGAGGGTCCGCACAGCCACTTCTGCCCGGAGCAGGCGTAGGCGTCGACGTCGAGGTCCTTCACGTTCACTTGCACCTCGCCGGCCCCCTGGGCGGCGTCGATGATCAGCACGGCACCGGCCTGGTGGGCGGCATCGGCAAGTTCTCGCACCGGCATCACGAGCCCGGTCGTCCAGCAGACGTGCGAGAGCAGGACCGCCCGGGCGCCACCCTCATCCAGGGCGGCGGCGAGGGCTGCCACGTGGTCGACCCCGGGGAGGCCGATCTCGGTCGCCACCACCTCCACCCCGCGGCGCTGCTTCAGGACGGCGGCGGGGTTCAGCTCAGCGGGGTGTTCGGCCTGGGCGGTGATGAGCCGGTCCCCCGGTTGCCAGTCGAGCCCCATGACGGCGATGTTGACCCCTGAGGTGGTGCTGTGCGTCAGAGCCAGCTCGGAGTCGTCGCACCCGAGGACCCCGGCGAAGACGCTCCGGGTGCGCGCCCGGCTGTCGAGCATCCGCTCGAACACCTTGTGGCCCATCCGTCCCTCCTCGACGTCGGCCCGGTCAGAGGTGACCAGGGCCGCATGCGCCCGGATGGGTTGGGGGCCGAAGCTGCCGGTGTTGAGGAAGGCGCCGCGGCGAAGGGCCGGCAGCTCCTCACGGATGGCGTCGAGCTTGGGATCGGACAAGCGGGTGGAGCGGATGGAACCTACGCCGGCGACGGGTCGGTGCCCGGGCGGGGCCGGGGCCGGACGACGGGGCGGCTGACCTCGATGGTGTCCTGGGCGTCGCCGTTCTTGGCCACGGCGGCCGCCGCAGCGGCATCGAGGGGGGTCTTGATCCGCCGGGGCCGGGAGATCAGCTCGCCGCGGGCGCTGCGCTTCGGGACGCCACTCAGGATCTCCTCGACCTCGTGGCGCTCGATCGTCTCCTTGTCCAGCAGCACCTCCACCATGCGGTCGAGCTGCTCGCGGTAGTTGGTCAGGATCTCCCATGCCTCGTCGTGCGCCTCGTCGACGAGACGGCGGATCTCGGAGTCGATCTCGGCGGCAACGTGGTCGGAGTAGTCGGGGTGCGCCGAGAAGTCGCGGCCGAGGAACGGCTGGTCGACCTTGTCGCCGAGCGTGATCGGCCCGAGCGTCTCGCTCATCCCCCACTCGCAGACCATCTTCCGGGCGGTCTTGGTGGCCCGCTCCAGGTCGTCGGAGGCGCCGGTGGTCGGGTCGCCGAACACGAGCTCCTCGGCCACACGGCCTCCCAGGAACATGGCGAGCTGGTCGATGAGCTCCGAGCGGGAGACCAGGAAGCGGTCCTCGACCGGCAACGAGAGCGTCCACCCCAGCGCCCGCCCACGGCTGATGATCGAGACCTTGTGGACGGGGTCGGCGTTCGGCAGCGCCCAGCCCACGAGGGCGTGGCCCGACTCGTGGTAGGCGATGATGAGCTTCTCCTTGTCGGAGATCACCCGGGACTTGCGTTGCGGGCCGGCGAGCACACGGTCGATCGCCTCCTCTGTCTCGTCCATGGTGATGTCGTTCCTACCTCGTCGGGCTGCCAGAAGAGCCGCCTCGTTCACCACGTTGGCAAGGTCGGCGCCCGTGAAGCCGGGGGTGCGGCGGGCGAGCGTGTCGAGGTTGACGTCGGGGGCAAGCGGCTTGCCCCGGGCGTGCACCTTGAGGATGGCCTCGCGGCCCCTCAGGTCGGGACGGTCCACGGTGATCTGCCGGTCGAAGCGGCCCGGCCGCAGCAGGGCGGGGTCGAGGATGTCCGGGCGGTTCGTGGCGGCCATGAGGATGACGCCGGTGCGGACATCGAAGCCGTCCATCTCGACGAGCAACTGGTTGAGGGTCTGCTCCCGTTCGTCGTGGCCACCGCCCAGCCCGGCGCCACGGTGGCGGCCGACGGCGTCGATCTCGTCGACGAAGACGATGGCCGGGGCGCTCGCCTTGGCCTGCTCGAACAGGTCGCGCACCCGGGCGGCGCCGACGCCGACGAACATCTCGACGAAGTCGGATCCCGAGATCGAGAAGAAGGGCACGCCCGCCTCACCGGCGACCGCCCTGGCGAGCAGGGTCTTGCCGGTGCCGGGGGGGCCGAACAGGAGCACGCCCTTGGGGATCTTGGCGCCCATCTGCTGGAACTTCGCGGGGCTCTCGAGGAACTCTTTGATCTCCTCCAGCTCTTCGACCGCCTCGTCGGCGCCCGCGACGTCGGCGAACGTGATCTTCGGCTGGTCCTTGGTCACCACCTTCGCCTTGGCCTTGCCGAAGGACATGACGCGGTTGCCTCCCCCCTGCATCTGCTGCATGAGGAAGAAGAAGATCCCGATGATGATGAGGAACGGCAGGAAGCTCGTCAGGATCCCCACCCACACCGACTGGTTCTGGGGGTTGACGTCCTGGGGCACCTCGGGGTGCTGGGCGAGCAGGTCGTCCAGGCGGGAGGTGGACAGGAAGGAGCTACGGAACTTGGTGCCGTCGGACAGCGTGCCCGTGATGGTCTCGCTCTTGTGCTCGACGACGAGCTTCGAGATCTCGCCGTGGGCCAGCTTGGTCTTGAAGTCGCCGTAGGTGAGCTTCTTGACCCCGACGCCACGCGTCACGAAGGACGCGACCACCCAGATGACGGCGATGAGAATGAGAAAATAGAAGATGGGGCTGCGAATGAGCTTTTTCACGGCACCGCCAATCTAGCACGGTGTCAGGAGATGGACACCTTGAGAATCGCCGCCCAGCCAGGTAGAGTCCCTGCCCCTTCGTTCTTTCCACTCTCATCCCGAATGCGGCGGTTCCTCCCGCATGACGGCGACGTAGGGGAGGTTGCGGTACTTCTGCCGGTAGTCGAGTCCGTAGCCCACCACGAATCTCGCCGGGATCTCGAAGCCTTCGTACCGTACGTCCAGGGCCACCTTCTGAATGCCCTCCTTCCGCATGAGGGCACAGACCTCGAGGCTCGCGGGGGTGCGGGTCTGGAGGTACTTGAGGAGGTACAGCAACGTCAGCCCGGAGTCGATGATGTCCTCGACGAGGAGCACGTGGCGCCCCGAGATCTCGAAGTCGAGGTCCTTCAGGATCCGGACCACCCCGGAGGTCCGGGTGGCGGAGCCGTAGCTGGAGACCGCCATGAAGTCGAACTCCAGCGGCAGGGAGATCTCCCGGGCGAGGTCGCTCATCAGGATGAACGCCCCCTTGAGCACGCCGACGAGGAGCAGGTCCCGGTCGCGGTAGTCGTCGGTGATGCGTTTTGCCAGCTCCCGGATCTTGTCCCGGATCATCTCCTCGGTGAGCAGGACCTCCCCGATTTCAGGCGGCAACTCCATGTGCGCAGCTCTCCGTTCGCCCGGCGGTCAGCCGCTCATGCTACGGAGCGCCTTTGTTCGTTGACAAGAGGTCCAGCCGACGGATCTGCACCCGGAGGGCCGATACCGACGCCGGCGTGAGGCGGAAGTCGTGGTCGATCCGGTGCCCGGCGACCCACACTAGACGCCCACCGGCGATGAGGAGCGGCACCCGGTCCCGGGTTGCCCGGGGCACCTTGCCGTCGACCAGCACGTCCTGCAGCTTGCGGACGCCTGGTGCACCCAGGGGCCGGTAGCGGTCGCCCGGCTGGCGGGACCGCACGGCCAGGGGAACCGCGGCGGCACGGCCGTCGAGCAGTGCCTCCCAGCCACCGGTGCGTGGCGACGTCGGTGGGGGCAGCACCTCGGTGAGGACCTCGATGCCCCAGTCCGGGAGGCGGGTCGTCCCCGGCACCGCGATGGGTGCCGCCGGGGGCGGAGGAAGCGCCGCGCCGGCCAGCAGGTCGTCGGCCTCGGCCCACGCCGTGAGGCCGCCGGGGAGGCTCAGGCGGGCCCCCGGCACGGGCACGACCTTGGCGGACAGGTCGCGCACCAGCCGGGTCGACGGGTCCATCCCCAGCGACGCGAGCGCCCGTCGCAGGACGCCCTCCCTGAGGTGCGCCGGAAGGGCCGCGAGCCCCGGGCGGTCGAGGCGAAGGAGCGTACCGGGGGCCGGGAGGCGCAGCACGGCGGCTACGAGGTGGTCGAGGGCGGCGTCGTGGCGGGCCTTGGCTTCCCGGGTGGCCTGGGCCAGCCGGGCCAGCGCGAGAACGCCCTCGTCCCCGAGAAGCGGGAGGACCCGGTGGCGAATGCGGTTGCGAGCGAAGCGCTCGTCGGTGTTCGTGGGATCGGCGAGCACCGGGACCCCGTGGGCGGCGCACACCTCGGCGGTCTGCGCCCGCCGCATCGCCAGCAGGGGACGCACGACCCTGCCCCGCCGTGGCGGGATCCCGAGCGGGTAGCCGCCTCGGCCCATGCGCAGCAGGACCGTCTCGGCATCGTCGTCGAGGGTGTGGCCCGTGGCGATGGTCCAGGCGCCCACCCGGTCGGCCATGCGCTCGAGGGCCTCGTAGCGGGCCGAGCGGGCCGAGGCCTCATTCGCAGGAGGCTCGCTAAGCCGGACGACTTCGATGGGGAGCCCGAGCATGCGGGCCACGTGCCGGCAGTGCCGTGCGTCGCCGGACGAGTTCTCCCTCATCGCGTGGTCGACGTGGGCGAGCACAACGTCGCAGCCCGCGGAGGCGGCCAGCAGCGCCAGGGCCGTCGAGTCGGGCCCGCCGCTGAACGCGACGAGGACCCGTTCAGCGGATGCTGGGCTCAGGGACCGATCCGGGCGAGCCAGAGGGCGGGTGACCGGATCTCCTCGAGGGTCGGCAGGCTCTCGGCGTTGCCGAACGCCGCCCGGACCCCGTCCCTGCCGGCAGCAGCCGACACGGCGTCGAAGAACTTCTGGCCCTCCTCGTACTGGGCACGCTTCAGGTCGAGGCCGAGGAGCCGGCGCATCACCTTGCCGAGCGGCCCCTCCCAGGAGCCGCTCTGCAGGCTCCGGCGCATCCGGGCCTGGGTGGGGATCGCGGCGGCGCCGACGGCGTCCATCAGGAAGTTGCCGTGGCCCTCGACCACCGACATCATCGCCTGGAGCCTGTCGAAGATCTTGCGCTGTTCCTCGTCGAGCAGGCGGATGCCGATAGGCGTCGACTCGTTGCCGGACCCTGATGAACCCGACGAGCTGACCACCTTCAGCGCCCGCTCCAGGAGCGACATGGGCTGCAGCTCCAGCGACGAGAGCAGGTCGTGGACCAATCCCATGAAGTACCCCCGTAGCCAGTCGTTGCCCTCGAACTGCGCCCGGTGGGTCAGCTCGTGGGTGGCAACCCAGAGGCGGAAGTCGCGGGGGACGAAGCCGAAGCGGCGCTCCGTGATCACGACGTTCGGGCCGACGAACCACACGTCGTGCGCGTTGACCGGGTCGATCTCGTACTGCCCGAGCACCCGCTGGGAGATAAAGCCCAGCACGCCGCCGAGCTGTGCCCCGAGGGCCGACCCGTAGGCCTTTCGCGTGAACCCCCCGGCCGCCCCGTCGGGGATCCGGGCGTCGACCTTGTCCAGCAGCGGTGAGAGCAGGGTGATGATCGACGAGACGTTTGCCTGCGCCCACTCGGACCGGGACATGACCCGCGCCCGTGCCGGGGTGGAGGGGCCGAAGCCTGCCTCCTCGACGACGAGGGGCTCGGCCTCGGCGACCAGCTCCGCGAAGTGGCTCGCCAGGTCCTGGAGCAGATAGGACCCCTCCATCGGGTCGATGGCGAGGCGGCCCGCCACCCGCAGGGCTACCCCCGTGTCGACAAGGCCTCGACGGTCCGGGTGCTTGCCTGCGGGCATGGCGCTCAACTCTTATCCGCCAGCTTCCTAGCCGTCTTCACGTAGCCGAGCGCGATGCCGAGGAGGGCGAGGACCACGACGGCCCCGGCGATCTTCGGGAAGTACTTCTGGCTCGGCGGCGCCGTGGGGACAGGCGAGGGGCTGATGCCGAACTGGGCGGCGCCGGTGAGCTTCGGCGTGGGGCTCGCCGACGCAGAGGCTGCGGCACTCGGGGAGCCGGCGCCGACCGGGCCGGTGGCCGCTCCGGTGACGATGACTCTGCCGGTCATGCCGAGCGTGGCGTGGTAGGTGCACTTGTACGTGAAGGTCCCCGGCTTGGTGAAGGGAGGGGTGGTCTTGGAGTCACCGACGTTCAGCGGCGTGAAGTCGTACGAGCCGTCGTCGGCGGTCGCCGTGTGAGGGACCTTGCCCGTGTTCTTGAACGTGACCGTGTCGCCGGTCTTGATGGTGATCGTGTCGGGCACGAAGACGAAGGTGGCGCCGCCGCCGGTCTCCGTCGCCTCGACGGTGTTGCCGGCAGCCGGGGCCTGAGCGGGGGCACGACCGGGAGCACGGTCGGGGGCGTGGTCGGGCAGAACCTTCGCAAGTGCGCCGCTGGGGACGAGAAGGACCATCGCAGCGAGGTACATACCCAGCATCACCTTGCGGAACATCAACCCTCCTCGCTCTTCGCCGCGCGGCGCCGGGATGGGCGCGGTCGGGACGCTCTCGGGGGGGCATTCTAGAGGCTGACGCGAACTGCCGCGCCGAACAACCGAGACGGCCTCGCCCCGTCATTCGGGGGCGAAGCCGTGAAGGGCCGTCAACTCTGCGGTCGGGTGCGGCCGCGCAGGCGGGGGATCTTGAACCCCGCATGGGCGAAGCAGGTGTCACGCCGGTTGTAGATCGACAGCTTGGTGATGCAGCCTGGGTGCGAGCACAAGCGATCAGCTTCGAAACGGGTGTTTCGCCGCGGCAGCGCTGAGATGCGGGCCCCCTGGATCGGACCAACCATGGCCAACAGATCTCTCCCTGTGTCTCGAGGTGGACGGACACCCAAAGATACGTTCGGGGGTTACAACCCGGATTGGCCTTGATTTATTTCGGGATTTATTTCGGGGGGCCGCGGCCTCGTGGCTGGCCCCGGTCGGAGGGGTCGGAATGGAGCCGGAGGAGGGAATCGAACCCTCGACCACTCGCTTACGAAGCGAATGCTCTGCCGCTGAGCTACTCCGGCGGGAACCCCTAGATTGTAATCTGCGCCGCGAGCGGGGCCAGCAGGACCGCCTCGACGGCGAGGGCGGGTTGGGCGTTCTCCCGGATCGCAACCTGGCCCCCCAGCGCCTCTTCGGCCATCTGCAGCCAGTGGGCAGTCGGGCGCAGGGCGGCGGCGGCCGCAAGGTCGGCGGCCCGGTCCGGCGCGCTGATCGACTCGGGTCCGGCTCCGGCCGACAGGGCGGCAAGGTCCCGGAAGGCCTGGGCCAGCCAGGAGCAGAACTCCACGAACACATCGGTCTCGGCCCGGCGCACCGCCCGCTTCTGGCGTTCCCCGAGGCGCCGGCGCATCCCGCCCGAGCCGCGGCCGGTCCCGAGGACCTCCTCCAGCTCGGCAAGCTCCACCACGGCGGCCTTCTCCCGCGCCTCCCGTGCCGCAGTGGCGGCGAGCCGCACGTCGGTGGCTGCCTGGAGCGCCCGGCGGGCGTTCGGCTCGGCGGCCTGCCGGATGGCGACATCGATGGCCAGCGTCCGCAGGGCGCGGGTGGCCTCGTCCTCCACCAGGGAGATCGCCCGCACCAGGTCACCTCTCGCCGCTCGGACGAGGACGGCGGCCTCCTCGTCATCGAGTGCCCCCCTGGTACGGACCACGGCCGCCAGCTCGGCTTCGGGGACGGGAGCGAACTCGACGATCCGGCACCGGGACAGGATCGTGGGCAGGATCGGCTGGAGGACGCTGGTGACCAGCACCCAGGTCACCGAAGGGTTCGGCTCCTCCAGCGCCTTGAGGAGGGCGTTCTGGCTGCGCTCGACGATGCGGTCCGCCTCCTCGACGACGATGATCCGCCGCTTCCCCTCCATGGGCGACAGCGCCGCCTGGGAGACCGCCTCCCGGATGGCCTCGATCGGGTACGTGTACCCCTCCGGCTCCAGAATCACGACGTCGGGGTGGATGCCCCGGAGCACCCGCCCGCAGATGGTGCACGTCCCGCAGTGATCCGGGCAGAGGATGGCCGCAGCGAAAACCCTCGCCGCCTCCTCCTTGCCCGTGCCGGGGGGGCCGGCGAAGAGGTAGGCGTCGCCCGGCAGACCCGCGGCGGCCCGCAGGGTGGCGGTCACCCGCTCCTGGCCGACGAGGCGGGCCCAGAGCTCGGTCACGAGGGAGCCTGGGGGCCGGCCCCGGTCGGAAGTCCGCAACCTTTTCCGTGGTGGACACGGTTTTCGTTGCGGACTTCCCGCCCGGCCTCGAGACGGGCCTCGACGAGGCGGCGGATCTCCCCCTCGATGGCATCGGGCGGCGCGGAGGCGTCGACGACGGCGAAGCGGTCGGGATAGGTGCGGGCGAGCGCCCAGTAGGCATCCGCCACCCGCTGGTGGAATGCCTGGCCCTCGAGCTCGATGCGGTCGGTGGCGCCCGAGCGGCCACGGGCCAGCTCGGGAGCGACGTCCAGGAGGATGACGAGGTCGGGGAGCAGATCGCCGGTCGCCCACATGCTGAGGTCGAGGATGCGCTCGATGCCGAGCCCCCGTGCGAGGCCCTGGTAGGCGAGCGACGAGTCGACGTAGCGGTCGGAGATGACCACCCGTCCGGCGGCGAGGGCCGGCCGGATCACCTCGGCGGCGTGCTGCGCCCGGTCCGCGGCGTAGAGGAGGGCCTCGGTCTTCGGGTCCATGGCGGCGCTGGCGGGATCGAGCAGGATCTCCCGGATCCGCCCGCCGATCGCCGTCGCCCCCGGCTCCCGGGTCACCACCGGTGGGGAGGCGGCCCGCGTCAGCCAGCCGGCAAGGCGTTCGATCTGGGTCGACTTGCCGGCCCCGTCCATCCCCTCGACGACCAGGAAGAGGGGTCCCATCTTTTAGCCTGCGGCGACTGCGGGCTCCTCGGGCTTGGTCTCCCGGGGATCCGCGTTCTGGGTGTGGCGGCAGGCGGGGTAGTGGCTGCAGCCGTAGAACTTCCCGCGCTTGCCCTCCCGCTCGATCAGCTCCGCCGGCTCGACGCCCTTCGCCTTGCACTTCTTGCACGGCTCTTCGACGCATTTGGGGCAGGGCATGCCGGTCGAGGTGCGGGGCTTGCGCTGGATGTACTTGCACTCGGGATAGGTCGAGCAGCCGATGAACGGACCGAAGCGGCCCTTGCGCTTGGCGAGCTGGTTGCCGCAGTCCGGGCACTTCTCGTCGAGCAGCTCCGGGACCTCCCGCTCCTGACCCGGCATCGGCAGCGTCTTCTTGCACTCCGGGTAGTTGGTGCAGCCGAGGAACTTCCCGCGCTTGCCGAGCTTCACCACCATCGGGGAGCCGCACTCGGGGCAGACCTCATCGGTCGCCTCGGTGGTCACCTCCTCTTTCGGCACCTCGCTGCCCCTGGCCAGGCGGTCCTGCAGCGGCAGGTAGAAGGCCTCGACCATGGGCTGGTAGGCGTAGCGCCCCTCGGCGACCTCGTCGAGGTGGCTCTCCATGTCGGATGTGAACTTGTAGTCCATGAAATGGTCGCCGAAGTAGCGGGCGAGGAAGTCTGTGGTGACCTCGCCGGTGTCGGTGGGCTTGAACCGCCGGTTGTCCATGTGGGTGAAGTCGCGCTTCTCCTCGACGAGGGTCCCCATGATCGAGGCGTACGTCGACGGCCGGCCGATCCCGCGCTCCTCCAGCTCCTTGACCAGCGAGGCCTCGGTGTAGCGGGGCGGGGGCTGGGTGAAGTGCTGCTCGGGGCGCAGCTCGAGGAGCTGGAGCGCCTGCTCGACGGTGAGGGCCGGGAGGCGGCCCTCGGCCTCCTCCTCTTCGTCGCTGCCCTCGAGGTAGATGCGGATGAAGCCGTCGAAGCGCAGCGTGGAGCCGGTGGCCCGGAAGAGATAGCGGACGGGGTTGGCGGACGCCGGGGTGGCCAGGATGTCGACCGACACCTGGTCGTAGACCGCCGGGGACATCAGCGACGCGACCGTGCGCTTCCAGACGAGGTCGTAGACCCGGGCCATCGCCTCGGAGTCCCGGCCCCCGTCGGCGCGGATCTCGGCCTCGACCTCGCGGCGGGGCCGCGCCATCGCAGTCGGGCGGATGCACTCGTGGGCCTCCTGGGCCCCGGCGACCTTCTTGTCGTGGTGCTTGTACCGGCCCGCCCAGTACTGTTCGCCGAAGCTCGACTTGATCAGCCCGGCGGCCTCGGCGACCGCTTCGGCGGCCATCGAGGTCGAGTCGGTCCGCATGTAGGTGATGTAGCCACCCTCGTAGAGGCGCTGGGCCACGCCCATGGCCCGCCGGGCCGACAGGCCGAGCTTGCGTGAGGCCTCCTGCTGGAAGGTCGAGGTGATGAACGGAGGTGGAGGCGTGCGGCGCTGCTCCTTGGTGCGGACGTCCTCGACGGCGAAGCTGGCCCCCTGGAGGGCCTCCTTCAGCGTCTCGGCCTCCTGGCCGGTGAGGATGTCCGGATTGGTGCCGCGGGAGGCGTCCATGGCCGTCTCGCGGTCGATCTTCGTCGGCACCTTGCGATCGCCGATCTGGATCAGCGTGGCGAGGAAGTTCTCGCCGGCGTCGGTCGACAGCAGGGCAGCCAGGCTCCAGTACTCGATGGGCACGAAGGCGCGGATCTCCCGCTCGCGCTCCACGATGAGCCGCAGCGCCGGCGACTGGACCCTCCCGGCGGACAGGCCGTAGCGGATCTTCTTCCAAAGGAGTTGCGAGACGGGGTAGCCGACCAGGCGATCGATGGCCCGGCGCGCCTGCTGGGCGTCGACCAGGCGGCTGTCGATCTCCCGCGGGTGCTCGATGGCCTCGGTCACCGCCCGGCGGGTGATCTCGGTGAACGTCACCCGGTTCCGCTTCTCCAGAGGGATCTGCGCAGCTTCGGCGACGTGCCAGGCGATGGCCTCGCCCTCACGGTCGTAGTCGGTGGCGAGGTAGACGGAATCCGCCCGCTTGGCCGCCTTGGCGATGGCCTCGATGACCTTCTGCTTGTCCTCGTTGATCACGTACTCGAGGGCGAAGCCATTGTCGACCGTCACCCCCAGCGAGCTCTCGGGGAGGTCCCGGATGTGGCCGACCGAGGCCAGGACCTTGTAGTCCTTGCCGAGGTATTTTTCGATGGTCTTGGCCTTGGCGGGGGATTCGACCACCACGAGTTTCTGTGCCATAGCGTGCTCCATTGTTGACTGCTGCTGTTGTTCCGGTCTTGTCTGCTCCCCACCCAGTTTGGACCAATTTGGAAGAATCGCCGGACGGGTGGACTTCCTGGGAGGGGGGGCTCCTCCGAGATGACTGCTCTGCCAGGGTAGCTGCGGCGTCGCTCCCAGAGTAGCTATCCGACATAACACCGTTCGGCCGCTTCTCATTCCCGGCTCCGGTTCGTGCCCATATTGCGTCAGGCCCGAGAATCCGGTTGGGGGACCATGCGACATCTATCCCGAAGTGTCAAACGGTCGTCCTGGAAATAAGTCACAGCACGCCCTCAGCGACCGTGGCCTAGACTTCGGCCGTGGCACACCTCCTGGACGCGATCAAGACGTGGGTCGTGAACGTCATCCCCTACGGGCTGGGGGGCTACGGCGTCGTCTTCGCCCTGATGCTGCTCGAGTCGGCGTGCATCCCGATCCCGAGCGAGATCACGATGCCGGTGGCAGGCCTGCTCGCCTCCCAGCACCACCTGTCCCTGGTGCCTGTGATCGTGGTGGGCGTCGTCGCCAACCTGGCGGGCTCCCTGGTTTCCTACGCCGTCGGCCGGGGGGAGGGCCGCAGCCTGCTCCTGAAGTACGGCCGCTACATCCTGGTCAAACCCCACGACGTCGAACGAGCCGACGAGTGGTTCGCCCGCTACGGCCCTCCGGCGGTGTTCTTCTCCCGGCTGCTGCCCGTCGTCCGCACCTTCATCTCCCTCCCGGCCGGGGTGGCGAAGATGGACGTGAAGAAGTTCGCGCTCCTGACGGTGCTCGGCTGCATTCCCTGGGTCACGGCCCTGACCGTGGCCGGGTACGTGCTCGGCGCCAACTGGCAGAGGGTCCTGACCTACACCCGCCCGCTGGAGTACGCCGTGCTGGCGGCGATCGTGGTGGGCGCCGCCCTGTGGCTGGTGCGGCGGCGGAAAGCGAGCCGGGCGGCCGTCTGACCCGGGTGCCCCGCTCGCTCAGGTGGTGAGGCCGACCTCGTCCGCCACCGACTCCAAGCCCTCGATCCCGAGGGCGAACAACTGGTCGACACTCAACCCGATGCTCGCCTCGCACGCGCGGATCTCGTCACGGTTGACCCCGGGAGCGAAGGAGCGCTCCTTCAGCTTCTTCCTGCAGGAGGAGACCTTCATGCCGGACGCCTTCTCGGGACGGACGAGCGCGCAGGCCACGAGGAACCCGGTGACGGCGTCGGCCGGGACGATCGCCCGGGACACGAGGTCGGTCCGGTACTGCTCGTGGGCGTGGGCGAGCACCCCGTTGATGATCCCCTCGTCGACGCCGGCCTCGCGCAGCCACTCGGCCCCCAGCCGGGCGTGGCGCTCCAGATCGCCGTGGGTCTGGTCCTGGTCGATGTCGTGGAACAGGCCCACGAGGCCCCAGGTGTCGGCGTCCTCGCCGAAGTGGACCGCCAGGCGCCGCATCACGCCCTCCACGGTGATGAGGTGGCGGACGGTCGTCTCCTTCTCCGCCTTGGAGCGGACGAGGGCAACGGCTTCGGCTCGGTCCATGGGTTCCCTCGATGAGCGGTTCCCTCGATGAGCGGTCAGGCAAGAGGATAATCCAGACGCCGTTTTTTCCGCCTCAGATTTTCGCGGCCTAACTTCGGTATGATCCCCGCCGCGTTCTGCAATCGCGGGCCGAATCGGTTGCCGGAGGGGGGGTCGTCGGGTCCGTCGAGACGGCGGGGCTCGCCATCTTGTTGTTCGGCGTGCGCCGAACGTGCGCGTTTGTGGGGCGGCGAGAGCGGCCGGAAACCAAAAGGGAGCGTTCGACATGAACTTCGCTGCGGAGGGTGGGTACCAGGCGTTTCATCTCGGGGGCACCGAGTGGTTCTGGCTGTTGTTCTCGGTCGGCACCGCGCTCCTGGCCATCCTGGTGGGCTTCGTGCTCATGAAGGACGTCCTGAAGGCCGACCAGGGCACGCCGAAGATGCGGGAGATCGCCCGGGCCATCCAGGAGGGGGCGATGGCGTACCTGAAGCGCCAGTTCAAGACGATCGCCGTCATCCTGGTCCCGCTGGCGATCCTCGTGTTCCTCACCTCGACCAAGGTGTTCCGCACCGACGGCACCGTCGCCCTCAGCTTCGGCCAGTCGGGTCTCTACCGGACGCTGGCCTTCCTGGCCGGGTGCCTGATGTCCGGCCTGACCGGCTTCATCGGCATGAGCCTGGCGGTCCGGGGCAATGTGCGCACCGCCGCAGCGGCCCGCTCCGGCTCGCTCCCGGGAGCCCTGAAGGTGGCCTTCCGCACCGGCGGCATCGCCGGCATGTTCACGGTGGGACTCGGCCTGCTCGGCGCCACGACCATCATCATGGTGTTCCAGAACACGGCCACGGCCATCCTGGTCGGGTTCGGGTTCGGCGGCTCGCTGCTCGCCCTCTTCATGCGGGTGGGCGGCGGCATCTTCACCAAGGCGGCCGACGTGGGGGCCGACCTGGTCGGCAAGGTCGAGGCGGGCATCCCCGAGGACGACCCCCGGAACGCGGCCACCATCGCGGACAACGTGGGCGACAACGTCGGTGACTGCGCCGGCATGGCAGCCGACCTCTTCGAGTCGTACGAGGTCACGCTGGTCGCTTCGATCATCCTCGGCTACGGTGCCTTCAAGGCGATCGGCGCTCCCCCGGTGCTCGGCGTGATCTTCCCGCTCATCGCCCGGGCCATCGGCGTGCTCGCCTCCATCGTCGGCGTCTACGCCGTGCGCGCCAAAGAGAGCGACAAGTCGGCGATGAAGCCGATCAACCGTGGCTTCCTGACCGCCGGCATCCTGACGATCGTCGGGACCTTCCTGGTAGCCCAGTACTACGTCCACAACCTCCGGGTCTTCTGGGCGGTGGTGGCAGGGCTCGGCCTCGCCCAGGTGGTCAGCCGCCTGACCGAGTACTTCACCTCCACCGAGACGGCGCCGGTCCAGGAGATCGCCGAGGCCACCCGCACCGGGCCGGCCACCACGATCCTGTCGGGCATCGCATCGGGCCTGGAGTCAACCGTGTGGGCGGTGGTGGCGATCGCCGTCACCCTCGGGGTGGCGATCGCTCTGGGCAAGGGCAACATCCAGTTCTCCCTCTATCTTGTCGCCCTCTGCGGCATGGGCATGCTGGCCACCACCGGTGTCGTCGTCTCCGAGGACACCTTCGGCCCCGTGTCCGACAACGCCGCCGGCATCGCCGAGATGTCCGGCGAGTTCGAGGGCGACGCCCAGAAGATCATGGTGAGCCTCGACGCCGTGGGGAACACGACCAAGGCCATCACCAAGGGGTTCGCCATCGGGTCCGCCGTCATCGCGGCGGTCGCCCTGTTCGCCTCGTTCATCGAGACCATCGGCGCCCAGTTCAGCATCTCGGCAGCAACGCTCTTCACGGACATCAGGACCCAGATCAACGTCGCCAACCCGAAGACGTTCATCGGGTTACTCATCGGTGGCTCCGTACCGTTCCTGTTCTCCGCGCTCGCCATCCGGGCCGTCGGCAGGTCCGCCGGGACCGTCGTGCAGGAGGTACGGCGGCAGTTCCGGGAACATCCCGGCATCATGGACGGCTCCGAGCGGCCCGAGTACGGCCCGGTCATCGACATCTGCACCGCGGCGTCCCTGCGGGAGCTGACCACGCCGGCGCTGCTCGCCGTCCTCACCCCCGTCATCATCGGCTTCGGTATCAGCTACCTGGCCCTGGGAGCGTTCCTGGCGGCGGTGATCCTGACGGGTCAGCTGATGGCGGTGTTCCTGTCGAACGCCGGTGGCGCCTGGGACAACGCCAAGAAGTACATCGAGGACGGCAACCTCGGGGGCAAGGGTTCCGAGGCCCACAAGGCAGCCGTCATCGGCGACACCGTCGGCGACCCGTTCAAGGACACCGCGGGCCCGGCCCTCAACCCGCTCATCAAGGTGATGAACCTGGTCTCGCTGCTCATGCTGCCCGCGGTGATCTCGCTCCGGGACAACACGGTCGCCCGGCTGAGC
This sequence comes from Actinomycetota bacterium, assembly GCA_025963875.1. Lineage (GTDB taxonomy): Bacteria > Actinomycetota > CADDZG01 > JAHWKV01 > JAOPZY01 > JAOPZY01. The sequence goes on along the minus strand of JAOPZY010000027.1, from coordinate 2,797 downwards.
ATCGCCGGCGTGGCGCTCGTCATCCTCGCCGCCGCTATCGCATTCTCAAAGCGCAAGACGGTGTCGATGGTGGAAGAACCAGTCGAACAAGCCGTGGCCCGCTAAGAGCCCTCGGTTCTTAGCGCATGGCGTCGCGGAAACCGCAACATGGTTCGCAGAGAACGTCGGCGGCTCAACCTGCGGGTTCCTTGCCTTCGCCGGACGTGGCCGCCTCGATGGAGTCGTAGACCTTCAACACCTTCACGAGGCCGGTGATGTCGAGGATCTTGAGGATGTGCTCGCGGGTGCACACCAGCGAGAGGTCCCCTCCGTACTGGCGGACGCGCTTCAGGCCAGCCACGAGCACACCGAGCCCGGTGGAGTCCAGGAAGTCCACCCCCTGGAGGTCCACGACGACGTCGCGGCTGCCTTCCTCGATGGCGCCGACCAGTGCCTCGCGGAGCTGAGGGGCGGTGAACACGTCCACCTCACCGGCGACGTGCAGCACCACCGCATCTCCGACGTTTTCCGTTTCGATCGACAGATCCATATATGTTCCCCCTCATGGTGTGGGCAGGGTGGCAACAGCATACCCAGCGGTCGGTGAGAAACCGGGTTCTGGCAATATTTTCATCATGCTGACATCTGGGCCAGCGTTGCCGTGGCGATCTACGTAGCCGTGATCGGCCCGAGCCGGGCCTCTCCCGAGATCGCAGAAGCGGCGTTCCAGGTGGGTGCGCTGATCGCCGGCGGTGGGGCCATCCTCGTGTGCGGCGGGGGCGGCGGGGCGATGGAGGCGGCGTGCCGCGGGGCGCGCAGCGCCGGCGGGACCACGGTTGGGATCCTGCCGGGTCCCACCCGCGAGGACGCCAACTCCTTCGTCGACATCGCCATCCCCACCGGCATGGGTGAGGCCCGCAACGCCCTCGTCGTGCGCGCGGCAGACGCCGTGATCGCCGTCGGCGGGGGCGTCGGGACTCTGTCCGAGATCGGGCTGGCCCTCAAGATGGGCAGGCCTGTGATCGGGCTCCGCACCTGGGAGGTGGCCCCACCGGCGGAAGACGCCGTCCAAATCGCCATCGAGCGAGTCGAGTCCCCCGAAGCTGCCGCCAGAGCTGCCCTCGCCGCCGCGACTAAGCATTTCTGCTGAGCCGCAGGGCCGTCAAGTTCGGTAGCCGGATTGCCGAAATAGTGCAGGCGAACCCGCTGAGTTTGCGTCAGGCGCGCCTTTGGGTAAGGGGATCCGGGCCCGTGGTTACGGATATTTCCCGCATAATTCGAGCGGCAAATCGGGCCGAAGTGCTAGGCTAACGCTCCTGCCCCGCCAGTGCGGAGGGCGTGCCGGTACGGCCGTCCGTTCAAGCCAGTCGAGTCAGTGGAGTTGGGGGAGGGGATAGATGGCAGTAGCAGAACGCATCCTTCACCTTCGGCCCGACACCGACACCCGGCCCGACCGGGCGCTCGTCCACGAGGCGCAGCACGGGCGTGAGGAAGCCGCCACCGTCCTCTACCAGCGCTACTACCCCCGTATCTACTCCTTCGTCTCGCACCTGACCTACGGCCGGGCCAGTGCCGAGGACCTCACCCAGGAGGTCTTTGTCCGGGCACTCAAGGCGCTCGGCCGGTTCAACGGCCAGTACCAGTTCGAGCACTGGCTGCTCCGCATCGCCAAGAACCTCTGCATCGACGAGGCCAGGCGCAACGTCCGCCAGCCCGCCCTGACCGATCCGGGCGAGCTTCCGGAGCTCGAGGGTATCCCTGCCCCCGACTACGTCTGGGAGTCGGTCTCCCGGGACCTGGTCGCCACGGTTGTCCACCGGGCGCTCCAGGCGCTCCCCTCCCGCCAGCGGGCGGTCCTCGTGATGCGGGAGATGGAGGGCATGTCCTACGCCGACATCGCTCAGGTCGTCGGGACGAACCCCCGGGGCGTCGAGGCCACCCTGCGCCGGGCGCGGGCCAGGTTCCGGATGGAGATCTCCCGCGCCGAGGCCGTCGAGGAGGCCAGAGCCACCTGCCGCCGCGTGCTCAGGCTCGTCGGTGACAACCCGCAGGGAGCCCGCTCCGAGGAGGCCGCCGAGCACCTCGCGCACTGTGCCGACTGCCGGCGCCAGGCCCGCCTGGGCGTCGCCGCCAGGCCCCCGTTCGCCGGCCGGGCCTTCGGGTTCTTCCCGCCGCTGGTGGGTCTCGGGCGCATCGCCACGCTGTTGCGGCGCCCGGCCTTGGCCCCGTCGGTCAAGCGGATATCGGACCGGGCGCGCGACGCCCTCGCCCTGGCCGGGTCCGGCTCGTCGGTCATGGCAGCACCGTTCGTGCGCATCGCCGAGGTCGCGGGGGGCGTGCTGGTGGCCACCGTCGTGACGATGGCGCCGGCCCTCACCACGACGGCGGCGCCCTCCAGCACCGCAGTCTCGTCGAGATCGGCCTCTGCATCGGTCGCCGCTGCACCGGTGCAGGTCCAGAGCGTGCCGGCCACGTCGGTGCTCTACCAGGCATCCTCGGCGTCGGCCGTCACCGCCGGCCCGGCCGGCGGCGGCGCCCAGCGCGCACCTGCCGTGACCACTCCCTCGCTGGTGGGGCCGCCCTCCTCCGCGGGTGCCGGTCCGCTGGACCTGCTTTCGGGGCTGGGCCTCACGCCTGGCGGCAACGTCGTCGACAACACGCTCTCCAACGTCGACTCCATCAGCAACATCCTCGCCGACCAGCTCGACCAGGTGGCCAGGCTCACCAACGTCACGCTGGACCAGGTGAGCTCCCCGTTCGGGTCCCAGGCGCAGGGCCTGACCGGCCCCGTGAGCGAGTTGACCAACGGCCTCACCAC
>JAOPZY010000272.1 GCA_025963875.1 Actinomycetota bacterium | reverse complement strand
AGGCGAGCGTGGACGCCGCAAAGGCCCGGGGCAAGGACATCGCCTCGGCGCAGGGGTACGTCACCGACCTGGGACTGAAGGCAGATGCCGCCACCAAGGCGGTGGAAGGTGTTCCCGCCGCGGTGCTCCCGCTCAACGCGGCCGGCTTCCCTGGCAACCGCCCGACGCTCGCCGCCGCCCGGGCCTCGGTCGAGACGGCGCGCGGCGCCCTGCAGGGGGCCGTGGCGGCGGCGAGCATCGCGATCGGCGCCATCAAGGCCCTCGGCTGACGGAGGGCTGACGGAGGTCTGACGGAGGTTGGGACGGAATCGCGCGAATACGCGCGATGGCCTCCCAGCCTCCGGCGGCGCTAGCCGTTGCCGAAGTAGCCGGCGTCGCCGAAGGCGTACACCGCGCCCCCGGCGGTGACCAGCCAGTACCCGTTCCCGGAGCGGGTCGATGACATCGACACCACGGGCTCCGCAGGCGCCGACGGGATGCTGCCCAGCGCCGCGGCGTCGCCGAAGGCCGTCACCTGGCCGTTGGCCGACGACAGCCAGCAGCCGTTGCCGCCCGGCGTGGAGGCGATGGCGACGATCGGGTCCGTCGGGGTCGTGGTCGCCGGCCCGCACCCCTTTGCGTCGCCCAGGCCCACGACCGTCCCGTTCGAGGCAGCCAGCCACAGGCCCTTGCCCGAGCTCGACGCGGCGGCTCCCATGAAGTAGCCGGTCGTTCCCGCGGGTGGGGTGAGCGAGGGGGCATCGCCGAAGGCGAAGACCTTGCCGTCGGTCGAGACCAGCCAGTAGCCCTTGCCGCTGGGGGTGGCGGCCATCGCCGCGATGGTCGGGCCGGACCCGACGGCCCCGGAGGACGGGATCGACCCGAGGGAGGGCGCCCCGTCGAGGGCGTCGACGGTTCCGTCCGCGGCGGCCAGCCAGTACCCGTCACCGGACGGATCGGCGACCCCGGCAACGATCAGCCGGCTGAGGCCCGCGTTGGCCCCCATGCCGGCCCCCGCGTCGCCGTGGGGCGCCACGGCCTCCAGGCCGGTGACGATCCGGTAGCCCCGCCCGCTTCGGGTGGAGACGAGCGAGACGACGTCGGCCCGGACGGGGGAGGCGCCCATGATGCCGCCGTCGCCCACCCACTCCCAGTGCCACGGCTCGGGGCAGGGACTTCCCCCCGGCACGGCCCACCCCGGATGGTTCCAGCCGAACCGGGCCGCCGACTGCGTCAGCCACTTGTAGGTTGGAGACGTGAAGGTGTTGACCGAGCCGTTGTCGTCGCGTAGGTCGACGGCCTCGCCCCAGCCGTGCATCGAGTGCCCGGGCGGCCCGGCGCAGGCGCAGTTGCCGGCTGCGCAGTTGTTGGTGCGGGCGATCGCCTGCAGCGTGATGGGCCGGTAGCACTCGTTGGCAGCGAGGGAGACCCCTTCTGCCCGCGCGATGGTGAAGAGGCGGGCGAGGCTGGCGGCGTCCGGCCGGTACGCCATGCACTTGGGGTCGATGTAGACCAGCAGGCTCTGGTCCACCTGCCCGTTGGACTGCCCGGTGATCCCGGTCGGGGCGTTCTTCGGCTGGATGGCGCTGACCGTGCGGGCCGACGCCGGTCCGGGAGTGGACGCAGAGGCGGCCGGCTTCGGGGTGGGCGAGGCCGGCTTGCCGGGGGTCGCCGGCGGCGACGGCGAGGCGCTCGAGGCCGGCACTGCGGCCTGGGAGACCGCCGGGCTGGACGGCGACGCGCTCGGGGAGGCGTGCTGGGACACGGGAGCGGCGGTGCAGGCCACCATCCAGACCAGCAGGACTCCGGCGAAGCGGCCGACGCGGTGCGGTGACATCGCCGCAAGGATAATGTGCCTCCGCTCTTCGCGGGGGCCCGTTCTCAACTTGGCCTGATGGGTCTTGGTTGGGCCCCGAGCTACCCTGTGAAGGATGAGCGTCCCGCAGCCACTGGAGGGCTTGCCGATGTCAGAGGACCAGCAGGCATCGCCATCGGTCGAGGTTGCCCTCGACGGGGACGCCGACGCCGCCAGAGGCCGCGGGAACTCCCTGTCCGCTGCGTCCGCGTTCCTGGAAGAGGCCGAGGCCGACTTCACGTGGGACCGGCTGCTGCCCCGGGAGATCGCCCCGGAGGACTGGAAACGCTACGAGGGCTACGTGGCCGAGATCTTCACGGCCCTCGGTATGGACCTCAACACGCCCGGCACCCACCGCACGCCGGAACGCTTCCTCCGTGCCCTGTACGAGTCGACATCGGGCTACGAGGGGGACCCGAACCTTCTGACCGCCTTCCCGACCGAGTGCCGCGGCGGCCCGGACTGCCGCCTGAGCCAGGTCATCGAGGGGCCCATCAACTTCTTCGCCCTGTGCGAGCACCACTCGCTCCCGTTCTTCGGCGTCGCCCATGTCGGCTACGTCCCCCACGAGAGCATCATCGGCATCTCCAAGCTGACGCGGCTGGTGCGAGTGTTCGCCCGCCGCTTCACGGTGCAGGAGCGCCTGGGGGTCGAGATCGCCGACACCCTCGTCAAGGTGCTGGAGCCGCACGGCGTCGCCGTCCACCTCTCGGCGACCCACCTCTGCACCCAGATGCGGGGCGTCAAGGAGGAGTCGTCGAAGACGTGGACATCGTTCTGGCGGGGCAGCTACGAGCACGAGCCGGCGATGCGGGAGGAGTTCCTCCAGACCCTGCGCTTCAGCCGGCGCTGACCCTGGAGCGGCTCTACGAGGCCCCCGGCCTCCCGCACTTCGACCTCCCCCGGCGGCTGGCCGACCTCTACGACGGGTGCCTGGGATTCCCCGCCACCTGCCTGTACGCCAATTTCGTGACCTCCCTTGACGGCGTGGTCGCGGGAGCCGGGATCACCCCGGGGACGATCTCGCTGCGGAGCGAGGCCGACCGCTTCGTGATGGGTCTCCTCCGTGCCTGGGCGGGGGCGGTGCTGATCGGGGCCGGAACGCTCCGGCCGGATCCGGGGCACCGCTGGACTGCCGAGAAGATCTACCCGCAGGCGGCTGCCGAGTTCTCGGGCCTGCGGGCCTCCCTCGGCCTTCCGGCCGAGCCCCCGCTGGCGGTCGTCACCGCATCGGGGCGCCTCCCGAGCTTGACGGCGCTGACCCCGGGCTCCCTCGTCATCACGACGCCGGCAGGCGCCAAGGCCCTGGCGGGGTCGCTGCCGGCCACCGCCGAGCTGGTGGTGCGTTCAGCCCGAGGCGCCCCTCAAGGCGCCGGATCAGGGACCCGAGGCGCCCCTCAAGGCGCCGGATCAGGTAACGGCGAAACCATCCCGGCCGCCGAGATCGTGGGCGCCCTGCGGGAACGGGGTCACGACCGGGTGTTGACCGAGGGCGGCCCGCAGCTCTTCGGCGAGCTCCTGGCCGCCGGCCTGGTGGACGAGCTGTTCCTCACGACCTCGCCGGTCCTGTTCGGCGACGCGCCGCCGGCCATCGGGATCACGGGCCACTTGGGCCCGGCCGAAGAACCCCGGGCCGGGGCGGAGCTGCTGAGCCTCCGCCGGCACGGGTCCCACCTGTTCGTGCGCTATTCCCTGGGCAGGTCTCCATCCGAGCGTTGATGCCGCGTTCTCTTTGGTGGCCGTCCGAGGAGGTACCCGACGACGCCGCCCAGGATGCTGCAGATCACGATCACCCAGATGAGGCGGAAATGGCCCTGGGTGACGATGAAATCGACGCTCACGCGCTGGGAGTTCCGGATCACAAAGACGATCAGCAGCACGAGCACCAGCGCCGCCACGATCGCCTTGGCGCCCCGCTTGGAGTGCGGGGAGGCCGGGGGACCCGCCGTGCTGCCGGGGGCCGGGATGCCGGCGGGAGGGGGGACGCTCCTCCTGCCGTCGGGCCAATCTGCGCTCATGAGGGGAGTCTAGACCCCGGGTGCCGACGAACGGTTACGTCACATTCACCCCGTCGGCGGTGCTGGCAAACTGGTGATGTACTGGCCCGCATGAGCAACTCCATCCGTCGCTGGGCGGCGCTCCTCGGCGCGCTGGCGATGGTCTGGGCCATGGCGGTGCCACCCGCCGTCGCCGCCTCGGGGGGCTACCGCACCGAGGACCACGTCATCGACGTCGTCGACGGTCCCGCCGGCGACCAGCACGTTGCCATCGACTCCACTCTCTACCTCCCGTCGGGTGTCGATGCCGGGCACCCGGCCCCCGCCATCATCGGAGCCCACGGCTTCGGCCAGGACAAGCATGCCCTCGCGGCCGACGCCGCCCTCCTGGCCCGCCGGGGGTACGCCGTCCTGCTCTACTCCGCCCGCGGGTTCGGCAACTCGACCGGCAAGATCGGTCTGGACTCGCCCGACTACGAGGTCAAGGACGTCCACCAGCTCGTGGACTGGCTCGGCGCCCGGCCCGACGTCCGGCGGGACGCTGCCGGCCCCCTCGTCGGCATGTTCGGCGAGTCCTACGGTGGGGGGATGGCCCTGATGGCGGCGGCCTACGATCCGCGCATCCGGGCGATCGTGCCGATCGTCACGTGGAACTCGCTCGTGCGCAGCTTCCTTCCTAACGACGTGGCCAACGCGGCGGCCGCCCCGCTCCCTGGGGCCACGTCTGGGCCGAACGACATCTCTCCCTCCGCCCCGCAACCCGGGGTCTTCAAGCAGGGGTGGGCCAGCGTCTTCCTCGGTGGGCTCCCGTCCCTGAACGCCTCTTCAAGCCCCGCCGCCTCCCTGGGGAACGGCGCCGCCATGCCGCCCAGCCCATGTCCGGCCTTCGTCGACGCCGTCTGCAACGCCTACGTCGCCACGGCCGAGGCGGGGCAGGCCCCGCCGGAGGCCCTGGCGCTCATGGCCGCCTCCAGCCCCGCCGGCGTGATATCGCGCATCAAGGCCCCCACGCTGCTCGTACAGGGGGAGTCCGACACCCTCTTCGACCTGAGCGAGGCTGCGGCCAGCCAGGCGGCCATCGCAGCCAACGGGGTGCCGGTCAAGACCGTGTGGATCCCCGGCGGGCACAGCGCCCTGCCCGGGCTGAACGCAGGGTCCACCGCCCAGCGCATCCAGTCCCTCGCCGGCGCCTGGTTCGACCGCTGGCTGAAAGCGGATGCCTCGGTGAACACCGGGCCGGCGTTCGAGTGGTACGACGCCGCCACCAAGCGCTACTTCGCCGGGGCCACCCCGGCAGGCGGCACTTCGAGGACGCTCTTCCTGTCGTCCGACCGGCGCCTCACCGATCAGGCCCGGTCCGCCCGGCCCGGGATCGTCCCCTTCCTGAACCCCGCCGGCGGCCAGCCCGCCGCGCTCAGCCAGGACCCCACCGGCGGCTTCTTCTCCGGCCTGCCGCCGCTCGACATCCCGGGCCAGAACGCCTCCTTCGAGACTGCGCCGCTGCCGGGGGCTGTTGAGGTGGTCGGGTCGCCGCACCTCCGTCTCCGCGTGGCGTCGAGCACCTCCGAGCTGGTGGCCTTCGTCAAGGTGGAGGACGTCGCAACGGATGCCACCGTCACCCTGCCGGGGGGCCTCGTCGGGGCCATCCGGCTGACCGGTCTCACGCCGGGGGTCCCGAAGGACGTGGAAGTGACCATGCCCGCGCTTGCCCACCTGTTCAAAGCCGGCGACCGCATCCGCCTCATCCTGGCCGCTACCGATTCCGCCTACGCCAATCAGCGCACCGCCGCCGTCTACGGCATCACGGTCGACCCGGCAGCGTCGCTCGGGCTCAGCCTCCCCACGGCGGCCGTCCCGGCGGGCGGGGGGCACGTGACCGCCTACGCCATCGTCGCCGCCGTCGCGCTGGCCGCCGCCGCGGTCCTGGTGCTCACCCGCCGGCGGTCGGCCGTGGCGCCGGGAGCGGCAGTGGAATCCGCCGGCGCCACCGCAGCGGTCACGATCTCGGGCTTGACCAAGCGGTTCCGGGGCGGCTTCCTCGCCGTCGACAACCTGTCCCTCTCCATCGGGAGGGGGCAGGTGTTCGGTCTTCTCGGACCCAACGGCGCGGGCAAGACCACGACGATCCGCATGCTCCTCGGGCTCGTCTACCCGACCGCCGGCGGAACGGCGATCTTCGGCGAGACCATGCGCCCCGGCCACCCGGTGCTCTCCCGGGTCGGCACCCTGGTGGAGGGCCCCAGGTTCGTGCCCCACCTCTCCGGCATCGACAACCTCCGGCTCTTCTGGCGGGCCGGAGGCCGGCCCCTGTCCGAGGCGCACATGGAGGCGGCCCTCGCCGTGGCCGAGCTCGGTGACGCCGTCAACCGCCCGGTGAGGACCTACTCGCACGGGATGCGCCAGCGCCTCGGCATCGCCCAGGCCCTCCTCGGGCAGCCGGAGCTGCTCATCCTCGACGAGCCGACCAACGGCCTCGACCCGCAGCAGATGTACGAGATGCGCCAGCTCATCCGCACCCTCGCCGGGCGGGGCATCACGGTGCTGCTCTCCAGTCACCTCCTCGGGGAGGTGGAGCAGGTCTGCACCCACGCCGCCATCATGGACCGCGGCCGCCTGGTGGCGAGCGGCACGGTGGCCGACCTGGTGGGGGCCTCGCCGACCGTCTACGTCGAGGTGGACGACACGGAGGAGGGCGCCCGGGTGCTCCGCTCCCTCGCCGGTCCCGGAGGGGTGAAGAGCGAAGGTACGGGCCTCGTGGTGGACCTCGACGGATCCGGGCCCGCCGCCGTGGCGGCAGCGCTCGTCGCAGCGGGCGTGGGCCTGCAGGCCATGACCCCGCGCCGGCACCTCGAGGACGTCTTCCTCGGCCTGATCGAGGACGAGCGCGAGGCTTCCGGCCGTCCGGCCGGGAACGCCGACGGGGGGAAGGTAGCGTGATCGTCGAGCTGATCAAGCAGGTCCGCCGGCTCCGTACCAAGCTGGGACTCGGCGCCATGGTCGGCCTGCCCGCCCTCCTCGCCCTGGTCTTCTGGCTGGGCCGCGGCCAGGCGGGGGAACGGGGCGCACCGCAGGACATCTTCGCCCTGGCCACCCAGTCGGGCCTCAACTTCGCGGCAGCGTCGCTGGAGGCCATGGGCAGGTTCTTCCTCGTCGTGGTCGTTGCGCTCTTCGCGGGGGAGCCCGTGGCAGGGGAGGCGAACTGGGGCACCCTGCGCTACCTGCTCGTCCGGCCCGTGCCCCGGCCCCGCCTGCTCCGGGACAAGCTCGTCGTGGCGATGCTGCTCGGCGCCGTGGCCATCCTGCTCGTGCCCCTCGCCGGGATGGCGGCGGGGACCATCGCGTTCGGGTGGGGGCGCCTCCAGATCCCCTTCGGCTCGCTCGGCACCGGGCCGGCCCTGACCAAGCTGGCGATCGGGACCGCGTACGAGGCGGTCAGCCTCAGCGCGATCGCGGCGCTTGCCTTCATGCTCTCGACGATGACGTCGTCGCCGGCGGGTCCGGTGTCGGTTGCCGTGGGGGCCGCGATCGTGTCGCAGATCCTCGATGCCATCCCGTCGCTCGGCAACGTCGCCAAGTGGCTGCCCACCCATTACTGGGGGGCCTGGACGCAGATCCTTGCCCGCCCCCCGCAGTCCGGCGACATGCTCCGGGGGGTGCTCGCGCAGCTGCCCTACGTCGCGGTCTTCTGCGTGGTCGCCTGGTTCTGGTTCCAACGCAAGGACATCCTCTCCTGACCCACTGTCCACATAGGACTTGCTCTGGGAACCTGGGTGGCCTATAGTTTGTTTAGAACTAGTCGAAAGAGAACCAGGTGGCCCACCAGAAGGATCTGCCGTCGACGGCGTATGCCATCCTGGGACTCCTGACGTGGGGGGAGATGTCCGGCTATGACCTCGGCAAGCTCATCGAAGGCAGCATCGCCCACTTCTTCTTCAGGCCGGCAAAGAGCCAGATCTACGCCGAGCTGCGGCGCCTGGTGGGGAGGGGCTTCGCCACGGAGCGCGAGGTCGCCCAGGACTCCCGTCCCGACAAGCGGCTCTACGCAGTGACGCCGGACGGGCGCCAGGCCCTGCGCCGGTGGCTGGACGGCTCGGAGGCGGGTCCAGAGGTGTTCCGCAGTCCGCTGTGCCTCAAGGTCTTCCTCGGCGCCCAGATGGATCGCGAGACGCTTGCCGCCCAGGTGAAGACGGCGTTGCTGCAGGCCGAAGCGTCGCTGGCGGCGTTCCAGGGCGACGAGCGCGAGATCGCCGGCCGCCCCGAGTTCTTCTATCCCAACTTCGTGCTGCAGCGGGGGATCGCCCACGAACGGGCAACGATCCTCTGGGCGTCGGACGTCCTGAAGGCGCTGGAACAGGAACAGGAGAGAGAGGGAGCGTGATGGGAGTTCTTGTGGTGGACCGCGCCGGGGCGCGCGAAGCGTTGCTCGAGGTCGTCGAGTCGGTCGCCGGCATGCTGCGGCCGCTGGCGGACACGGCAGTCCCCGTTCCGGAGTCCGACTGGACGGTGGGGGAGACGGCCAACCACCTCGCCATGGCCGGGCAGCTCTTTGTCGACCTGGCCGGCGGCGCCACCCGGCCGCACGGTGACCGGACGAGAGAAAGCGTGGCTGCCGCCAACGCCGAGTTGCTCGCGAGAGACCCGGAGCGGAGGGCCGACCTGCTCGCCGATGCGCTCGTGAGCAGCACCCGGGCGTTCCTCGACGTGGTGCCGACCCGGCCGCCCAGCCAGATGGTGATGACGCCAGCCGGGCAGATGGACATGGACACCCTGGTGACCTACGCCCTGTCCCACACGATGCAGCATGGCTGCGCGATTGCCCGGGCGTTGCACAAGCCGCTCCCCGTCACCAAGGAGTACGTGAACCTGGTCATGCCCTTCCTCACCGTTGGCATGGAGAACTTCGTGCTCAAGGAGAAGACCAAGGACCTGACCGCCTCGTTCCTGCTGCGCCTCCGGGGTGGCCCCAAGCTGGCGGTGACCTTCGACAAGGGCAGGATGACCATCGACGCCGAGCCCCCCCGTCGGGTGGACTGCCACATCTCGGCAGACCCCGTCGCCCTCTACCTGGTCGCCATGGGCCTCAAGAAACAGTGGGGACCGATCGCCACCGGCAAGCTGATGACCTGGGGGACGAAACCCTGGCTGGCCCTGCAGTTCGTCGGCCTGTTCGCGGCGCCATGACGGCCGAACAGGAGGCTGCGGCCGAGCGCCGGTTCGCCAAGGCCCTCATCTTCACCCCCCATCCGGACGACGCCGAGCTGTCCGGCGGCGCCACGATGGCGAAGTGGGCTTCCGAGGGGACCGAGGTGGTTCTCTGCGTCGTGACCAACGGGGCCATGGGGTCCAACGACCCCTCCGTCGGCCGCGAGGAGCTCATCGCAACCCGGCAGGCGGAGCAGCGGGCGGCCGCCAAGCTGCTCGGGGTCTCGGAGGTCGTCTTCCTCGGCTACGAGGACGGCTACGTCGAGGACAGCCACGAGCTGCGCCGGGACATGATCCGGGAGATCCGCCGCCACCGGCCCGATGTCGTCGTCGGACCCGACCCGTCGATGTTCTACTTCGGCCAGCAGTACGTGAACCACCCCGACCACCGGCGCGTGGGCGAGGCGTTCCTGGCCGCCGTCAACCCGGGTGCCACGACGGTGCCCCTCTACCGGGCCGAGCTCTACGACAGGGGGTTCGAGCCGCACCAGGTGAAGGCGGTCCTCCTGTCGCTTTCGACCAACGGCGACTTCACGGTCGACGCCGAGGGATTCATGGACGTCAAGCTCGCCGCTCTGCGGGCACACGTCTCACAGTTGGGGGAATGGGAGGGCCTGGAGGAGTTTGTCCTCGGCATGGCGGAGATGATCGCGAAGGCGTCGGGGACGGGGCTCCGCCAAGCGGAGAGCTTCAAGGCCTTCTTCTTCGACTGAGCGCCCGGCCATAAGGCTCCACGACGAACCAGATGCCCCCGGAGCCCTGCCCTCGGAGAAGTCCGCAACGAAAGCCGTGCCTGACACGGACAACGTTGCGGAGTTTCGACGATCGGCCCCACCACCGCTAGGTCTACGGGTCGACGACGAACCAGATGCCGCCCGAGCCCTGCCCGAGCGCCTGCCCTCCGGCGCTGTCGCCGGTTGCGCTGCTGACGGTGGCCCCGCTGCTGCGGACGGATTTGCCGGAGACGATGCAGCGCCGGGCTCGTCCCCGAGGAGGAACGCCCTGCCCTCGGAGAAGTCCGCAACGAAAGCCGTGCCTGACACGGACAACGTTGCGGAGCTCTCGACGATCGGCCCCACCACCGCTAGGTCTACGGGTCGACGACGAACCAGATGCCGCCCGAGCCCTGCCCGAGCGCCTGTCCTGCGGCGCTGTCGCCCGAGTACCGGTAGAGCGGGTGGTTGTTGTAGACGAGCTGGTTGCCGTTGGCGTTGGCCACTACCTTGAGCGTCCCGGTCAGCTCCGGCCCGGCGGTCGGGGAGCCCGAGGGCTGGGTCAGCGGGGGCCAGATGTTCGCGCAGCTTGCCGAGCACACCGACGAGGCGGTGTCCTTGGAGCGGAAGTACAGGGTGAAGCCCTGGGGGTCCACGAGAACCGCC
>JAOPZY010000259.1 GCA_025963875.1 Actinomycetota bacterium | reverse complement strand
GCCAGCAGCTCCGGAAGCATGCCGTTGGCGGTGTCCACCATCACCCTGGCAACCTCGGGAGGTGGTGGAGGACCCATCCCGGGCAGCATGCTCGGCGGGATGACCTCGAAGCTGGGCCGAGCCGCATCGCCGGGTCCGCACTCCACCAGGACGCTGGCAAGCTTGTGCACCCGGCCCACCAGGATGTCGGCTTCGGCCGGGCTGAGGACCACCAGACCGGGAAGAGATCGCCAGATACCACCATCGGGCACCATCGTTCCGACGAGCACACTCCATGGATCTGCGATGTCGTCACGCACGTGGGGCTCCACGGCAGCGTAGATCTTCAGACCCGTGAGCAGGTCGCTGAGTATGAGGCCGGGTCCTCGCTGGTCGGGATCGACCTGCCACGTGCCGAACCGGGCAGACCGCACCCATGCGTCCATCAGCTTGCCGTGGCGCTCACGGACCTCGGGCAGACCGGCGAAGTCCTCGAGGAGGGTGCGTTGGCCAGCCGAAACCGCCCACCGGGCCGCGGTACCAGGAGCGGGGACGATCACCTCAGCACCCCAGAGGGCACTGAGAACAAGATCCGACTCCGAGAGCGAGTAGTCGCCTCCCCACCACTGGCGGTGGGCCCGCAGCCACTCCTCCCCGGCAACCGATAGAAAGCCATCGAGGCCTGCAAGGTGCGCGTGGAGCTTCCTGATGAGGTCCTCGAGATCGGTCCGATCCTCGAACCGGCGGAGCGCGTCCAGCTCGGTCCCTCGGCAGCAGCCCGCGAAGGGCAGGCCCGAGCCGCAGGTGCAGGCCCCGTCGGCCGGGCCGGCGACCCGCCGCTGCAGCAGCGTCAGGGTCTCCGCTCGCAGCGCCTGCGGAACGAAGTAGTCGGGATAGTCAACGCACAGGGCATCGACTTCCGGTATGGCGCCGGCCACGCCTCCTGCGGCGACCAGGACGGCCGCCCGGGTCTGCCGAAGACCCGAGTCGGGCTCCCCCGCCGACCAGGCCTCCTCCATCAACAGACTCGCCCTGGTGTGGTCCCCTTCCGCGGTGGCCACCTGTGCGGCGAACGCGAGTGCGTTGCGGCTCGCCGGAGCCCGCCTCAGCGCCGCCGCCGCGATGTCCACGACGCGCCGGAGACAGGACTGCCCGACGACCACGGGCACCATGAGGGGCGGGAAGGTGGTCGGGAATTCGACCACCAACTCGGCTGCCTCGTCCATGGAGTATGCCTCCGAGGCCAACACATGCATCAGGAGGTGGACGCCCCACAGCGCGAAGTCGTCGCCCATCCGCTGGGTCCCGGCTTTCCCCCTGTGCAGCCGCGCACCTGGCCGTCTCCTCCGTCTCTGCTGCTTCCTGCTCATTCCGATCACCTCCTGATCGCTCATCACGTTACAAGTATGTAGATCAGTGATCATAACGGGTGAGGCTGACAGAAATGGCCATGTATTGCCGGAGTGGGGAGAATCCTTCGCGGCCACAGGTCGATTCCGGCGTTGCTCCGGCAGCCCAACGTGACCAGGCGACTAGAGAGGGGTATTGTCTGGCCAAGGCTTCGAATCACAGTCGTGTAACTCGCTGAACGTCGGGTTTGGGTGATCGAAGGAGGTTGGGCAAGCATGTGCGCACAGGCGATCCACGACGGCCTCACCCGCAACGACGCCGGAGCCCGGTTTCAGTTCCGGAGCCCCCTGGACGCCCGTGGGTACGCCCGGATGGATGCCGTCATCGAGGACACCGACCTCGACATTGCCGTCCGATTCACCTACCTGATCGTCAAGCAGCACGCCTGGTCCGGCCCCGACGCAGCCCTGACCACCGACGACATCGCCAGGATCCTCGGCAGAAGCCCCGGCCAGGCATACCGGTATCTCCAGGAACTCGTCGAGGCGGGCCTCCTCAGCATCGAGTCGAAGCTCTTTGACGGGCAGCCCGACATCTACTGCCTGGAGCCGCTGGAAGACCGGTACGGTCCTTCCGTACACGAAGACTCGCCCTCGGGAATCGCCGGGGGAACCGCGGGCAAGCGCCGCAAGGCCCCCGGAGTCCGCCGTGGCTCGAGGGAGAACCGCGGCGCCGTGATCCCAGCCATGACCGACGAGCGGAGAGCGTACGAAGATCGCCTGGCGGCCAGGATCCCCGCCCTCGCCCCCATCCCCAGCATCGATCCGCGGCTGCGTGAGCTGGGAATGGATCGTGCCCGCCGGTTGCGACGGCAGCTGACCAACCCTGCAGCGACCGAGGACTCGGGGTAAGGAACCGAATCACCGGCCGCCCGCACAGAGCGGGACGCAACGTCGGCAGTGGAGGTCGGGGCTCCTCAGGTCGGGCGGTTCGCGCCCAGTTCTGGCCGTGTGTCCGCGCTCATCCCCAGGACCGACCGCAGTTCCGCGACATCGACATCCCTGAGGCCCCGGGCCCGGTTGGCAACAGCCTGGTGTTCGAGTTCGCGGAGGTGGGCCTCGACCGGGATACGGCCACGAGCATCCTGGGCGGCCTAGCGGGGCGTCATGCCCTCCAGCTCGGGCACCGCCTCATCCGGCCACGTCCGTACCCAGGCGTTGAAGGCCTCCGGGGATATTCCCGGGCCTGCCCGGCCGGCCGGCTCGGACGGCTCGCCGGCCCGGCGGGCAGACTTCTCGGCGAGATCGACCGTCGTGCGGGCGAGTGCCCGTCAAGGAGATACTCCGGGTGCGCCGAGACAAACGAGGGCGTCAGAATCCTCCGGCGAGATAGACAGCCGCGGCGCAGTCGAATGCCTCCCCGGCTCGCCCGAGAACTGTCCTGACGGCAGGATCGAGGGCTCGTAGGACTCGTCGCTGCACTTGTAGAAGGCGAAGGCCCAGCGGTCTTTGCTTCCCAGGTATCCGAGGCGGCAGAGTTGAAGGGGAGTTGGCTCGAGCTCTCCCGGCTCGTCACCCTCGAGCCCCTCCGGCTCGTCCCGCTCGGCGGGGAGCGCGTCGACGTGGGCATACGGCCCGCGAAACCGCACCAGGATGCCCCCGCAATCCCTGGACCAATGCTGCTCGACGTGGCGTTCGAGGCGCTGGCGCAGCAAGTCTCGGTGCGTTTCGGGGATCCGGCCCTTTGGATGCGGTGGGCCTTTCACCCAGATGCCTCTGGTCACGGCTTGCTGCCGATCGTCAGTGAGCGACCCTGCCGGCGATCACCCCGGCGCGTTTTGCTGCTCTGCCACACTCGATCGTCGCGACCTGCGTTCTGGGTCACCTTGACCGACCTTACGGTGACGCAGAATCGGTCTCCCGGGGTTACGAAGCAACCGTCAGGCCACTCATGGGGAGTGCTTTCCTCGTGTCATCACGGACAGAGCCACCGGTCGGCCCCAGGTCTCGGTTCGCCGACGCCTTGCGGGTGGCCTACCAGAACCCGAGGTAGTCCAGGAAACTCTTGCCGCCGGTCTTCGGCGTTGTTGAGGGGGTGGACTCTTCCACCAGCGCCTTCCCCGTCTTCTCGCTGGCGACACTGGTGCCGATCATGCCAGTCTGCAGGCCCCACAGGAAGTTCACGAAGAAGCCGCTGGTGTGGCCGACGTACTTCGTGTACAGAGTCTGGAAGCCGGACCCTTCCGTCTGGATGAATGTGTGGCCGGTGTTCGGGTCCTCCTTCTTCCCGGTCATCGGCGGGACGAGGCCGAAGAGGATGTGACCGGTCAGCGGGGACGGAAGGTCGATGCCTTGCTGGGGGGTGCTCTCCTCGAGAGAGACGTCGTACCCGGCTCCCGCGGTGTAGTGGGACGTCTGACTCTTCGTTGTATAGCGCGGTTTCATCAAGTCGCCATAGGTCCTGACGAGATGCTGGTACATCTCCCCCTCGTCCCGGAGGATGATGTGCGCTCCACGGTAGAACTCCGCCGAGCTGCTCGCACCGACGCGGGCCTCCAAGTCCTTCACCAGCGCCAGGTAGGTTGGGTGCTTCTGCAGCTCGCGCTGGATGCCGGCAAGCGATTCCCTCTCACTGCCTGCAAGACCGGTGACCGGCGGGGGCCCGCCCGACTCCCTCGCCTTCGCCTGTTCGTCGTAGACGTATCGGAGCCGGACACCCCCGGTCGACCTGCGGTTGTAGGCGTCCACGATGCTCCGCCACTCCCCGGCCGAGAAGGTGTACTTGTCGGCGTTCAGTTGGTCAAAGCTCCCGTAGACCTTGCGCGAGTACTTGCCGGCCAGCCCGAATGCGTCCTCGGGCAACCGTTGCACGTTGGGGTACCGGGTCGCCCCCACGCTCGCGAGCAGGCTGGCAACGCTGGCGTTGCCTGCCGTCCGCTGGAGGAACCGCACCGTCGGGATGTCCAGGACGTCGAGCCGGACGGCGCCGGGGACGGCCTTGGGCTTCATGATCCCCAGACCGTTCGGGCGCCGAGGTCGGTGGGTCCCTTGGGTGCGATCAGCCAACGTCGCGCAGGGCGTTTCTGACATCCACTCCCTCCACGTTAGAGGCAGGCAGGCTCCCGCGGGAGAGGAGAACGGGCAGATTTTGCGCCCGAGGGCTGCCCAAAGGGGCAACTGCAGGAAGCAGGCACAGTGCACCAGCCCCGGGCATCCCGGCGTCACCCTGCAAGCTGGCTGTACATGATGCGGTCCACACGCCGGCCCTTGATTTCCGCGTAGGCCGGCACCAGGCCCTCTCGACGAAAACCGGCTCGCTCCGCCACCCCCTGGGACGCGAGGTTGCCGGGGTCGGCCGTGACCTGGAGGCGGGACAGCGGCAGCGTCGCCAGCGCCCAACTCGACAGCAGCACGAGCGCCCGGGTGGCCACCCGGCGCCGCCGCGCCCAGGGGGCCACCCAATACCCGATCTCGCCCACACCCTGGTGACGGATGTGCAACGCAATGGCTCCCAGGACCTCGCCGGCCGGCGCAACGACCGCGAGGGAGAGCTCCTCCCCCGCCCGCATCTTGGGCTCGTGCGTGGCGACCCACTCGGTGGCATCCTTCTCGGTGAAAGCGTCAGGCACCCGCGTCCAGCGTGGGATCTCGGGGTCCTGGCAAGCAGCGACGATCGCGGGTACATCGGCCGGGCCCCACAAACGGAGGTGCACAACGCCGTCGCTCAGTGGCGGCTCGGGTGCCTGCATCCCTCCACCAGCATCCGACACGGCAGCCTCGCAAGCGACGTCGTCGCCCGATGGGTCGGACCGAGCTCGGGCGATCTGGCCGGGGACAGGCTTATCACGTTGATGCCGAGGCTATCGATGGTCAGGACGAGGCAGGGTTGTCGGCTCATGCCCGTCGAGCCGTGGGGCCATCAACTGTCGGAGGATCGCTGCCTGAAGCTGGCTCCTCGAGTCGTGGAGGAAGAAGTGGTCGCCGGGGAGCAACTCCACCCGTAGGGCTCCCAGCGTGTGGGTCCTCCAGGCCTCCAGCTCGGCAGGAGTCGTCTCGGAATCGTTCCTGCCCCCGAACACGGTGATAGGGCAGTCCAGCGGGGGGCGCCACGTCCAGCGATAGGTCTCGCTGATGGTGAAGTCGGCGCGCAGCGTCGGAAGGACGAGCTCCATGAGCTCGCTGTTCCCCAGCACTTCCTCCGGCGTACCGTTCAGGCGTTGCAGCTCCGCTACGAACGCGTCGTCGGGGAGGTGGTGGATGGGAGGCCGGCGGTCCGGGAGGTGAGGGGCCCGATGAGCCGAGACGAAGAGGTGACGGGCGACGGGTTGACCCATCGAGCGAAGCTCGTGGCACAGCTCGAACACCACCAGCGCGCCGAGGCTGTGGCCGAAGAGAGCAAAGGGCCGGTCGAGGAAGGGGCCGAGCCCATTGGCGAGATCCCGCACAAGGATCGGCATGCTGGTCGCCGGAGGTTCCAAGAACCGGTTCTCCCGGCCAGGGAGCTGAACAGGGCATACCTCGATCTCCGGGGGGAAGCCAGCCTGCCAATCTCGATAGGCGGAGGAGCCGCCGCCTGCGTACGGGAGGCAGAAGAGCCGAACGAGAGCGTCGGGCCTCCCGGGGCGGAAGAGCAGCCAGGCATGAGCTTCGGACGTCATCTCCCCCCCATGATGCCGTGAGTCTGTCCCAGGTCGCCCTCCGGCTCCACGGACCGCCCTTGACCGCGGTCGCGGATAGAGCAAGCAGTCGCCGCCCACCACGCCCCCACTCCGCCGAGGGCCCGGAACTGACCATCTGGCGTCGATTGGCAGCGGCATGTCCGGAACCGCTCGGGTGTCTACGCAAGGGTGCCTCGCCCGGACCTGAGCCAGCCCGAACCGATCGCACAGCGTCACACCTCCCTAACCCCAGTTGGTCGTCCCAGCCTCTTGTGGACTCTAAAGATATGTTTTAGAGTGTTACACATCGTTCTCATGAAAGGAAGGCCATGGCGAAACAGCAGTATCAACCCGAGGGGTACGACGAGGCCCTCCCATTCCTGTCGGTGACGGAGGCGACACTTTTCCGGGATCTCGTCAAGGACGCGTGGGCGAGGCAGGGGCGTGAGATCACGATGTTCCCGGACCACGCCGAGGGCGACAACGGTTGCATGATCGGGTTCTGGAATCTCGCTGCCGACTGCCACAAGCATCCCCAGCGGATGTGGCCCCGGATCATCGAGGACCATGCCCGGCTGGGGCGCATCGACCCCACGCAGGACTTCTTCAAGGGGATGTCCCGCAAGGAGGTTCTCCGTCACACGTACCTCCGGCTCTTTGCGGCCGACAGCCTTCCCGATCCGAGCTGGTATCCCTACGCCCGGGAGGTCGCCCCCGGCATCGTTGAGCTGATAGCCCTGCACCGGCGCCGGATGTCTTTCTGGTTCCGGAAAGAAGACGTGGAGCGCTTCGGGGGCGTCGACGTGCTGCGGGAGGCGGGCCTCGGCAACCTGCGCATCCTCCCCGTGGAGCACCGGGAGCTCATGGAATCACCGGAGGGTGGCCGGTTCCTGGTGCTGAGGGGCAATTCGTCCTACACCTCCAGCCGGATCCTCACCCTGGACCGGCTTGTCGATGTGCTCCACCCCGATGCCGGCATGCCGCACGGAGTCCTTGCCGCCATCCCGAACCGGCACGAAGTTGGGGTGCACGTCATCCGTGATGACTCGGTGCTTCCAACCCTCATCAACCTGGCCACGTTCGCCTGGAAGGGAACCGTATCGGCGCCGGGGCCATTGTCACCGAACGTGTACTGGGTGAAACAGGATCGCTTCCAGGAGGTGGCGGTCTGCGGCGGTAGCGGGGTCGAGTTTCGTTTCAGCCCCGAGTTCCAGTCAGTTATGACGGAGGTGGGCGTCAGGTGAGACGGAAGCCGTCCACCCGAACGGTCCGTCGACGGCCTACGGCTCACCCAAGCCCGCCGTCGAACAGGCTGTCCTGGAGGCCCTCATCCTTCACGGGATCGGTGGCAGGCGAGGTACGGCCCCGCGGCCTCCAGTGCCGCACCTTGGCGTCGGGATCGCTGGCCGCCAGCCGGGCCGCTTCATGGACATCGCCTTGCGCCGCAAGGATCTCGAGCGCATGACGCCGGACGGACCCAAGCGGCCATACGCGTCCGAGGTCGAGCAGGGCCGCGGCCTCGCCAGGGTCCAGAGCGGCGATCGAGTCCAGCATGCCATTGACCATCGCAGCAGCCTTAGCAGCCTTCGACGAACGAGCCCGATCGATTAGGGAGGAGAAGCCCTCTGACCCCCGGCCGAGGAGGTGGCCAGCCGCCATCGATGCAATGGGGCATGCACTCGGAGCTGCGTGGTTCCCCGGCCCGTCAACTTGCGAAACCGAATGGTGTCACCCGAGAGGAACAGCCGCCGCGAGGCGGTCGCGGTCCTCTTTGGAGAGCACGCCTTCATCGACGACGTCCTTGATGAGGGCACCCGTGCAGAGCTCCGACCGCCGGCAGGTGCACAACAGCAGGGGCGTGACGAGAGCGCCCCCTTGCCCCTGGCCGTGGTGCTTCGTCAGCAGTGACGCTGCTCCCATGGCGACCGAGTCCCGCAAGGGCGCCTCGTCAGCAACACCTGCCACAGGTCCCCGGCGGTCTCGGCGGAATCCGGAGCCAGCCACTCCGCCAGTGCTCGCAGGGGCTTGGGATCGAGCTGTGCCCAGTCGGTAATGGCGCCCACCCTTCGACGACGTTCGCCAGAAACGTGGCCCTCATATCCTCCTCGCAGCGCACTCGAGCCAGCGTCCCAATCATGACCTACCTCATCGCCGGCAAGCTCAACCTGGCCGTCACCCTCAGGAAATAGCGAGGAGCCAAAGGACGCCTCTTAGCGCACGATAATGTTGCGATACGCAATTTTAGGCTCTTTTTTGTCGGTACCCATCGCTATCATGGTCCCCAAGGTGAGTGGAGGGCGGCCGATGGAGAGCAACGAGGAGGAGCTGCCCGACTACGGGCTGGCGCACGAAACCGGGCGTCTGTGTTGGGGCATGTGGGTCTGTGACTGCGCCCGCTGCCGCGCCATCTGCCGGGAGTCGCCCGACGTGCTGCTGGTGATCAAAGGCAGCGAGGAACGGCGCATCGTCACCGCGGGCATGGTGGCCGACGCCGGTGCCG
The DNA here is from genome assembly GCA_025963875.1 of Actinomycetota bacterium. Classification (GTDB taxonomy): domain Bacteria; phylum Actinomycetota; class CADDZG01; order JAHWKV01; family JAOPZY01; genus JAOPZY01. Next base: position 48,866 of record JAOPZY010000259.1, on the reverse strand, counting down.
ACGAACTGCTGGAGGAGGGCTATGTGCGGGAGGTCTTCGTCGCCGAGGAGCAGCCACGCCGGCGCACCCGGCGACGGCCTCCCTGACGTTGCGCCTGGGACGGGGCGCGATGGGGGACAATGGGGCTCGGGAGGTGCCGCATGGGCGAGGACAGCAGGGCGCGCAGGCCATCGCACGGCGCCTGACGAGCGCCCTGGAGGCCCGGGACCTCGAGAGCCTGGGCAACCTCCTCGCCCCGGACGTGCGCTGGGGCGGCGAGGAGGACACCCCGCAGACCTGCCACAGCCGGGACGACGTCCTGGCCTGATACGGCGGCCTGCATGCCCGGGGGTTCCGGGCGAGCGTCGTCGAGGCAGCGGTCGAGCCGGACAGCGTCGTGCTCACCCTCGACGTGACCCGGCCCGGCGGCGGGACGAGCAGGAACTACCAACTGTTCCGGATCGCCGGGGGGTGCATCGTCGACATCCGGGACAGCGAGGCGCCGGTCCACCACCACTGAGGCACCACTGAGGCTCAGGGGAACGCCGACTCCTCGGTGGCGACGTCCTGGATGAGGTTGCCCAACGCCAGGTCGATGTCCCCGTGCTCGTGCAGGCCCCAGGCGGGCCCGAGGGCCTCGGCCATGCGCGGCCGGGGGTCGCCGGGGGCGGCGTTGACCTGGAGCCAGGTGGCGCCACCGGCGCTCACGCAGCTGGCCGAGTAGAGGCCGGGGTAGGTCACCCAGGCGTTGTTGACGCGCAGGAAGGGGTCGAGGGTCCCCGCTCCGCCGCCCAGGTTGGCGGGGTTGGTGCACATCCCACCGAGCCGGCCGAAGATGGCGTCGTCCGGCGGCTGCTCGTAGTAGGACGAATAGGCGATGGTGCAGCCGGTCTGCTTCTGCGACCGGCACGCGGGCAGGTTGGCGAAGCCGCCGGTATTGCTGCCGGGAAGGATCGCCGAGACCACCTGTCTGCGCAGCGCGGGGTTCCGGTCGATCTGCGTCTCGATGAGGCGCTGGAGCATGATCGCCCCCTGGGAGTGGCCGACGATGACGATGGGCCTGCCGTGGTTGAAGTTCGCCATGTAGTCCTTCCAGGCCGACAGCAGGCTCTCGTAGGCCACGTCGGCGGCGGCGTTGACGTCGGAGGAGACCCCGACCTTCGGGCGCTGGCGGTAGATCGGTGCCCACACGTGGCAGACCTGGGAGAAGCGGGCGGCCTGCTCGATGGCGATGTTGATCTCCGGCTGCTCGACGGCCAGGTTGGCGTTGTCGCCGCCCTGCAGGCTGACGGTCGGGTAGGCGTAGAAGCAGTCGAACCTCGAGCCGTCGTCGGGGTGGATGCTGAAGGGCGTCCTGGTTCCGTTGGCGGCCACCGCGGTCGCGTTGAGGTCCGGGGTGCACGGGTTGTCGGCCAGGCCGGGCCGGCAGAGCCACACCGTGCCGGCAGCCGTCGTCCGGGGAGCCGGCGGTGGTGGGGGCGGTGGGGGCAGAGGTTGTGGCGGCGGAGCAGGTGGAGGCGGGGTGAACGCCGCCGCCGAGTTGGCAGCTGCGAGCGCTGCCGTTGCGACCGCCTGCTTCCTCGCGGCGGTCGGGGCGCTCGCCTTGGCGGGGAGCTTCAGGGCGCTGGAGGCGACGACGAACCCGACGGTGAGTACCAGCAACAGAGTGGAACCGACGATGGCAGCGCGCCAGAGCCGCAGTGACCTGTTACGAAGCACCGGGCAATATTGATCAACCTGAGCCGCGATGTCGATCCGGGTGCCTAGATCTGCACCGATTTGACTATTTGTCTAGAAGCACAACCGCCTATCTAGAAGCGCAGAAGTGCTGCGATACCGCCGAGCCGGTCGAGGTCGTCCTGGAACCTGGGCATCCAGACCTCCGCCGACAGCTGGATCGCCCGCTCCACGGCCTTCTCCACGATGTTGTCCGTGTGCTCGAGCGCTTCCCCATCCAACGGGCACTCCGGACCGGCGGCCTCAGCGAGAGGATTTCTGCCCCCGGGCTGGGGCGGTACGCCGAGCCATCCGCACTTGGGGCAGAAGACACCGGGCTCCACCAGGTCCGGCTTGGCAAACAGCACCTCCACCCTTGCCTCGTTCAACGCCGCCAGGGTGCCCTCGAGACCGTAGGCGGCCCTGCCCCCGACCGCCAGCTCGCGGCGGAGGCGCTCGAAGAGCTCGGCCTCCCTCCGCCGGTCCTCCTCCTCCAGGATGGGGGCGACCAGGTGCCGTACCTCGTCCGCGTTGGCGGTGTTGACGTCGACGTCGATCCGCCCGGCGAAGCGCTCCCGGAGATAGGCGTGGAGGTGGTCGAGGATCCTCGGCAGCATCTCCTCGGTGGACCCGATCACCAGGCGCTCGACCCGACCCTCCTTGTAGAGCTCGAGGAGCTCGGCGGCGACGTCGTTGAGGTGGCGGTCGACGTGGTCCTCGACGTGGTGCTGGTAGCGGCCCTGTGACCAGCCGCCCTGGTCGTGGCGGCCCGGGACGTCGTCGTCCCGCTCGTGGATGACCTCCTCCAGCCCGTCCTCGTCCCCGCAGAAGATCCTCGTCCTCGCCCGGTCGATGAGCGCCACGCAGACAGCCGGGCGGGGGGCCAGCGCGGTCAGGGGCTCGACGTAGGGGGTCTCCTCGACGGCGACGAGCGACGCCACCGGCACGGCCAGCTTCAGGATCTCGAAGAGGTCCCGGCGGTTGGAGACGAAGATGGCGACGCCCCGGGCGCCGTCGTCCCACTCGGAGTGCTCGAGCAGCCACGACCGGACCTTCTGGACGTCCTTGCGGAGCTCCTTGCGGTCGTGCTCGTCCTCCACCTCCTCGACCCGGTTCGCCGCCTGGTCCGCGAGGGAGACGACCTCCGACTGGCGTTGGTGGGGCGTGGGGAACTGGCTGGGGTCGAGGTTGACGTAGATGCTGAGGACTGCCTGGCCCGGTCCGACCTCTGCCAGCGCGTCCAGGCGGGCCCGGTCGGCGGCCTCGACATCGGGGGTCATCCGGCTCGCGCGCTTCAGGATCCTGGGGTCGACCCGCTTCAGCTTGGGGTAGAGCTCCGGCTGCTTCTTGTCGACCGTCGACTTCTCCACCATGGGCGCCTCCCGCTGACTTTGGAGCGCGGCGGGACCGCCTCGCCGCTCTGCCCCCTACCCTAGCGCCGCTGCGGGGAGGTCACCCTCACGCAGTCGCGTAGTGTTCGGGGCGCACACGATCGCCCTATTCGATCGTGGCCGGGAGGTGCTCCATCGGCTGGGGATACCGGGGGTCCATCCTGCGCAGGGTCTTGACGAGGATCCGGCTGACGACCCAGTTGCGGTACCACTTGCGGTCGGCGGGGATGACGTACCAGGGCGCGATCGCGGTCGAGGTCTTCACGAGCGCATCCTCGTAGGCCTCCCGGTACTCGTCCCAGTGCCGGAGGGCCTCGAGATCCGCGGCGGAGAACTTCCAGCGCTTGTCGGGGTCGTCGAGGCGGGCCTGCAGACGGCGGCGCTGCTCCTCCTTGGAGATGTGCAGGTAGATCTTGACGATGGTGGTCCCGCCATGGTGGAGGGTCTGCTCGAAGGCATTGATCAGGTCGTAGCGGGCCTTCCACACCTTCTCCGGCGCGAGGCCCAGCACCCGGACGGCAAGGACGTCCTCGTAGTGCGAGCGGTTGAAGATACCGATCTCGCCGGTGGCGGGCGCCGCCCGGTGGACCCGCCAGAGGAAGTCGTGCTCCACCTCCTCGCCCACCGGCACCTTGAAGGACGTGACCGTCGTCCCCTGGGGGTTGACGCCCCGGAAGACGTGGCGGACGGTGCCGTCCTTGCCGCCGGCGTCGAGGGCCTGGAGCACCACCAGCAGCGACCGGCGGTGCTCCGCCCACAGGCGCTCCTGCAGGGCGGCGAGCCGCTCATGGAAGGCGGGCAGCGTGGCCACCGTCTCGGCCTTGCCCCCCGGCGCCCCGGGCGTCGAGGAGGGATCGATGCTCTCCAGCCTCACCGGCTTCCCCGGCTCGACGCGCCACCGCTCGGGCATGACGGCATTTGAGCACACCACGCCCGAGCAGCGCACGCCTCGCCTCCCCCTGGGCTTGGGGGGCCCGTGGGGACGGAGGATCAGGACCTAGACGGGAGGATCCCGGACCTAAAGGAGGTGAGAGAAGAAGGAACCGATGGCGGAGAAGACGCCGCGGCTGGGATGGGCGGGGCCGGCGGTGGGAGCGGCGCCGGGGACCTTGTCGCCGGGGATCGTCACGATCTGGTCGAGGATCGGCGTGGCGAGGGGGATCGGCGTCGCCGAGGGCCGGGGGGTGGGCTTCTCAACGACCGTGACGTGGCTTGGCGACGGGGCGAGGGCGGGGACGGACAGCCTGGGCTTTGCGGGGGGTGCCGGCTCTGTGTGGTGCGGGGACGGAGCGACCAGGACGGTTTTTGGGGCCGGGGTCGTCACCTTTGGCTCCGGGACGGTGACCTTGGGGGGCGTCGGCCTTGCCACGACCGGGGCGGGGAGGGCGGCACCCGTCCCCATGAAGTCCTCGGTGACCCAGACGGTGCCATCCGAGGAGTCGACCACGCCGACGCCCACCGTCGTGAACGCCGGGTCGAGGATGTTTTTCTTGTGCTCCGGCGAGTTCATGAATGCCTGGGCGATGGAGTCGCAGGTGGGGCCCACGCCGACGTTCTCGCCGACTGTCTGCCAGTTGGACGGGACGAGGTTCACGATGTTGGTGTTGTGGAAGATGTGGCCCGCCGTCGCCATGGTCTGCGACCAGACCCGGGAGATCCGGAGCAGGTCGCCCTGGATGGAGAGGGGGGCGACGCCCGCCGCGGTCCGGGCGGAGTTGATGGCCGAGGCGAAGCAGGACTCCTCGTCGGCGGGGGATGCCGAGGCGGGGAGGAGGTTGTGCAGCGCAACCGCCGCCATGGTGCCGGCGATCATCAGGCTCCGGACTGCCCGGGGGTGCTTCAAGCTGGCCTCCTTTGGCGGTCTGGCAGCCTTCCGCGAGCTGGGCGGGAGGTCCATGACTTTGCGTCCCCGGGTCGCCCCGGGTTTGCCTTTTTCGCAGAGGCCCTGGGATCAGGACCCTCGGGTGCTTCACCCAGTACATCGGCACTGCAACCCGGGGGCTCCATGGCCCGCCGGTATCAAAACGGCGGCCGGAGGAGGACCCCCGTTGGGGGATGCGACGCCCAGCGGCACGTGCAAACGGCCGGGCAGGCGGAGTCCGCCGCCCGGCCGAGAGCTCCCGGCTGCAAAGGAGAGTGAGGAGATGGGTTACTTGGCGAAGAAGGCACCGAGGGCCTTGACGACGCCACCGAGGACGCCCCCGTGAAGGCCGGCGGCCGGGGCGTCGTGGGGGGTCAGGTCGCCCCGGACGATGAGGGTCCGGTCCACGATCGGCATGGCGGTGGGCACGACAAGCGCGGGGGCCGGCGCTGGGGTGGGCTGCGGGGCCGGCTTGGGGACGGCGATGGAGGCTGGGGCGGGGGCGGCCTTTACTGGGGCCGGGGCGGGGGGTGCTTTGACGGGGGCGGGGGCCGGGGCGGCCTTGACCGGGGCGGGGGCGGGGGCGACGTGCGCAGGGGCGCCGCCGGTGCCCATGAAGTCCTCCGTGACGTACATCACGCCACCGGGGGCGTCGACGACGCCGAGGCCCACCGATGAGTAGGACGGGTCGAGGATGTTCCTGCGGTGCTCGGGCGAGTTCATGAACGCCTGGGCGATTTTGGCACACGTCGGGCCGACGCCGACGTTCTCGCCGAGGGACTCCCAGTTGGACGGGGCGAGGTCCGCGATGGCGGGGTTGTGGAAGATGTGGCCGGCGCTCGCCATGGTGCCTGACCAGACCCGGGCAACCCCGAGGAGGTCGCCGTTGGCGCCGACCGGCGCGACGCCCGCCGAGGAGCGGGCGGCGTTGATCGCCGAGACGAAGCACGACTCGGCGCCGGCGTTGGCTGCGGAGGCGGGGATGACGCTCTGGAGCGCAACCGCTCCCATCGTGCCGGCGATCATGAGGCTACGAACGGTCCGGGCGCGCTTCACGGGTGGCCTCCTTCGGCGGTCTGGCGGCCTGCCGCGAAGGTGGGCGGGAGGTCCATGACTTTGCGTCCCCGGGTCACCCCGGGTTTGCCTTTGTCGAGAGGCCCTGGGACCAGGACCCTCGGTTGCTCTCAGCTACTACATCGGCCCCCACCGGGCGCGGCGCATGCCGCGTACGCACCACACCGGGAGGTGCACAGGCACCGAAAAGGACTACGTGGGCGGGGTGGGTGGTTCGAGGGGTGCGCCCAGTACGAAGCGAGGATCCGAAAGGAGGAGAGAAGCGTCAGGAAGCGCCCAAAAACGACAGGAGTTTTTACGGGCCGGTAACCGAACCGTAATCACCATTGCCTATAGTGGGCGAGAGGTAATTGACCACCCGACGAACGAGACGACCGGAAAAGGAGAAGGGTCCGCCCGGCCAGACGGACCCTTCGCAATCTAGGCCGACCCCGCAGGGTAGCCCCGACTGCCTCAAGCTTACTGCGGTGCCGGCCCCAGCACAACGGCCCTGAAGGGCCTGAGGGGAGGTTTCCATGGGGCATATGGGGTACATGCTGCGAACGCAGAACCGGCCCGGACTCCTCTGGTGAGCGGGCGCTAAAACTACTCGCGGCATCGAAACCACAACAGTTCCCGGCCCACCCCCCAGATACCTGCTCACGTTCGGCGCGATGTAATTCCTGGAAATTCCCGACGACCGGACACGAGCCCGACCCCAACCCGAGAAGAACCCGAGAAGGAGGGATGCACGTGGCACAGCGTTCCAAGACGAGGATGATTCCGGACGAGACGGAAGAAAAGACGATCGACCTGGCGCTCGGTGAAGAGCCCCTCGTCACCCCCGGCTTCAACCCGCTCGCCGACTTCGCCAACTTCGGAGGCGCCGAGGCGGCAATGCTGCGGTACCTGGGCAGCGACCTCGGGGTGTTCACCAAGGCGATGGCCGACGCCGTCTCCGGCTACATCACCACCCGGCTGCCCCGCCTCGGCGTGACCGGGGCGACCGTGGACAAGGAGGTCGTCGAGGACTGGCTCACCCGCAGCTCGACCGGGCCGTTCGACGAGGACTTCGCCGACTACATCCGGGGCCTGACCCACGTCGGAGGCGGGACGACATTCCCTGGGATGACCGTCCCGCTGCCTCCCCAGATGCTGATCGGGCTGATTGCCTGGCTCGAGGGCGAGATCCTCGCCTACCTCGCTGATGTGAGCGACACGATCACGCTGTCCGGCGTCGGCGGGGTCTGGATGGACGAGATGATGCTCCAGCTCGGCATCATGCTCGAGCCGGTCCTGGGCTCGCCGAGCGGTCCCCGGGACTACAGCAGGGGGCACAACGCCGAGCTCCATCCCTATGCCGACCTGGCCGGATTCGGGATGTCCGAGGGGCGCATCCTCGGCGAGACCGGCGCTCTCCTGGAGCCGGCGGGCACCGGCGTGATCTCGCTCGCCTACACGTACCTGCTCAGCAGGCCTGAGTCCGCCGGCTACTTCCAGGACGCCGACCACCTGGCCAAGCGCAAGTCGACCCTGACGGGATGGTGGACCCGCACATCCAAGGACCCCTACGAGACCCAGGGCAACTTCGGCGAGTACATGCGGAAGGTGGCCAACTCCCACGTGAGGAACGCCGGCGACCACCCCAACCTCGAGATCCCCGCGCAGCTCACCATCGCCCTGATGGGCTGGGTGCAGATGCGGGTGATGACCGCCCTGAACACCATCGCCCTGGCCCCCTCCGGGGAGGCCACGTTCGGGGAGCTGGGCGACCCCGCAAACCTGGCGATCGTGGGCAAGGCATGGATGCAGATGCTCGCCCTCCAGCTCGGGATCCTCATCGACCCCTATCTGACGGTGTGAGCCCAACCCAGCGGCTCCGACGGCAGGCTTGACCGCGATTCGGGGGCTGGCTACCTCCGGTGAACCCAGGCCGGGCGGGAGACCGGACTGGCAAGCAGGTGAACGGACAAACATGGAGGCGCCCCTCAAGGCGCCGGGTCAAAACATGGAGGCGCCCCTCAAGGCGCGGGGTCACAACACGGAGGCCGGGCAACCGGCCTCCGTGGCTTATTCCACAGGACTGGTAGCATCGGGGCCACCATGGCATTCACGCTGACGAGCCCCGCATTCGCCAACAACGCCTTCATGCCCGTCCAGCACACATGCGACGGGGACAACATCTCGCCGCCGCTCACCTGGACCGAGGTGCCCGAGGGCACCGTCGAGCTCGCCCTGCTCTTCGAGGACCCGGACGCCCCGGGCGGCACGCTGGTGCAGTGGATACTGTTCGGCATCAGCCCCGAGCTCGACGGCCTCGAGGAGGGGAAGGCCCCCGCTGGCTCCCTCGGTGGCAAGAACGACTACGGCCGGACCGACTGGTCGGGCCCGTGCCCCCCGATCGGCAAGGCGCACCGCTTCATCTTCACCCTGCTCGCCCTCGGCGAGCCGAGCGGCCTCGCCGAGGGCGCCAGCCCCCGCGACGACCTCCCCTATGCCCTGTCGGGCAAGGTCCTGGGCCAGACGCAGCTCACCGGCAAGTACGCCCGCAAGCGCTGAGCCGATTAGGCGCTGGCCGGTGCTAAGGTAAGTCGAGCGTCCTCGACCCCTGCAAAGAGCCTAGAAGGAGACGGTCTCATGGTGGATTTCTTCAGCCCAGGCCACATCATTCTCGTCCTCATCGGGGCCCTCCTGATCTTCGGCCCGAAGCGGCTGCCGGACATCGGCAAGTCGCTGGGCAAGGGGATCCGGGAGTTCAAAGGGGCGCTCAACCACCTCACCGACGACGAGCCCCAGACCTCCTCGACGCCGGCCGCCGTTCCGCCTCCTGCCCCGGCTCAGGCGGTCGCCCAGCCCGTCGACGCGGCCCCGGCCCCCGTTGCGCCGGCCCCCCCGGTCCCGGCGCCGGCCCCCGTCGACACTCCCCCGCCGCCTCCCCTGGCGTAAGAGACGAGAGGGCCTCAGATCCAGGTTGGGAACAGCATCCGGTGCTGCCACTGGGTGAACGGGATGGCCCAGGCGGCGATCACGGGATAGAAGTAGTACAGCACCACGCCGCAGGCCAGGGCCAGGTAGACCCCCACGAGCGCCTTCCGGTAGATCGCCGTCGCCTCCGAGTAGCCCAGCGCCAGGGCGAGCCCGAGCACCAGGATGGGGACCCCGGCAACCTCCACGATGCGCCGCTGGCCGGCCAGGTCCACGCCGAACCCGAACGGGTGCACGAACAGCAGCAACGCCGCCAGGGCGAGCAGCGCCGCCCCAAGGCAGGAGGCCATCAGCGCCGATTCCCGCAGGTAGCCCCTGACAATGTCCCGCAGCATCGCCGCCAGAGCCAGCATCATGAACGGCACGATGGGCGCCATGTAGAAGAAGAACTGCGGCCGGGAGAAGTTCGCCCAGGGCAGGTACTGCACCAACCACGCCAGGATCACCAGGGTCGCCGGCGCCCAGAGCACCCCGTAGAGATACGACCACCGGGAGGAGCGGCGTGGCGGCGCAGGCGAGAAGTCCGGGAAGCCTCCCCGCAGCGACAGCGTCCGGACCGGGCCGCCCTGCCCGGCGATGCGCCTGCCCTCGGCGGTATGGGGGTAGCGGAAGGCCTGCACGGCCATCCAGACCCCGGCGGCCAGGGCGGGCCACCACGTGGCCGGGTTGCCCACGGCCAGGATGTGGGTGGCCTTGGCCCCGCCGGTGAAGTAGTACGCCACGGGGCGCCACAGCAGCGGCCATTTCCACGCCGGCGAGGCGTAGGTGTGCTTCTGGGTGAGGTGCAGGTGGTACTGCAGCATCGAGCTCTGCAGCCCCTGGAACTGGCTGAATGAGAAGTGGTGGTCGTAGAACCAGACCGAGTAGCTGAGCAGGTAGACGGCCACGAACGGGAAGGCCATCGCGATGATGGTGAAGTTCAGCTCCGTCAGGGGCCCGGGCGCCCTGGGACGTTGCCCGGGGGCCTCCGCTCGTCGCATCGCCAGTGCGGTGCCCACGGTCCAGAAGACCACCAGGAAGCCGCCCGCCGCGAACGCGTAGGCGCCCGACCATTTCACCGAGGCGGCGGCGCCGAACGACGCGCCGGCCGCCAGGCGCCATCGCAGGTCGAGGCCGCCGCCACCCCTGTAGCGCATCCGCGCCACCCGCTCGCGCTCCAGGACCACAAAGAGGAACCCCAGCACGACGAAGAAGGCGAGGAAGATATCGAGCATCGCCGCCCGGCTCTGCACGATGAGCAGGAAGTCCGTGGCGACCAGCAGGCCCGTGACCACCCCGCCCCATCTGCCGAACAGCTTCCTGCCGATGAGGAACGCGATCGGGATCATTGCGGTGCCGAAGACGGCCGCCATGAAGCGCCAGCCGAAGGAGTTGAAGCCGAAGACCCTGATCCCCACCGCGATGATCCACTTGCCCAGCGGAGGATGGACGAAGGACTGTTCCGTGGCGGCGGGGGTGCCGCAGAACCTCATCCCCTTGGCGAGGTACAGGCAGGCGTCCTTGGCGTAGTAGACCTCGTCGAAGACCAGGGCATTGGGGTAGGCAAGCCGGGCGAAGCGCAGCACGGCACCGAACGTGGTGACGGCCATGACCAGCAGCCAGTCCAGCCCCGTCCAGGAGAGGGGCTCGGGAGGACGGGAGGGCAGGTCTTCGACGTAGGGGGGCGGCGCTGGAGCTGGGAGCCCCTCCTGTATTTCAACTCGCTCGGTCGACTGAGGGTCCCTTCTGACGAACGGCTCGCTGACGACGACTGCCCCCGGACCGAGTATAGACACCTGCGGTGGTACGTTTGGCCGCCGGCGCCGGTCCCGGGCAGGGCCACAGGCGACCCAAAACGGCGGCGTCGGAGTGGCTCACAGCGACAGAAAGGGCCCTATGGAACTCGTCGATCCGGAGGGCACCATCTGCATCGCGCTCATCGAGGCGAAGGGCCTGCTCGGCAACCTGCAGGGGCTGCTGGGACAGCGGGGGCTGCCCCCAGGCACCGGCCTCCTGCTGCGCACGAGCATGGTGCACACCATCGGCATGCGCTTCGCGATCGACACCATCTACCTGTCGTCGAAGGGCTCCGTCATCCGGGTGGCGACGATGCCGCCGGGACGCGTCGGCCCCATCGTGCTGCGTGCCCGCTACATCCTGGAACTCCAGGCGGGGGAGGCGTCCCGGCTCGGCCTCGCCCCCGGGACGACCCTCATCCGGACGGGCACGTAAGGCTCCACGATGGAAGGCCGCCTCTTCGTCTGTGCCACCCCGATCGGCAACCTCGAGGACGTGACGCTGCGCCTGCTACGCACCCTCGCCGAGGTGGACGCCGTCGCCGCCGAGGACACACGCCGGACCCGCAAGCTGCTCACCCACTACGGCATCCACGCCCACCTGGTCTCGTACCACGAGGCGAACGAGGCGGCCCGCACCCCCGAGCTGGTCGAGCGCCTCCGGCGCGGCCAGCGCATCGCGCTGGTCACCGACGCGGGCATGCCGTCGGTCTCGGACCCCGGATGGCACCTGGTGCGAGCGTGTATCGAGGAAGGGATTGCGGTCGAGGTCGTACCCGGCCCCTCGGCCGTGCTGGCCGCCCTCGTCGTCTCGGGCCTGCCCCCGGCCCGGTTCGCCTTCGAGGGCTTCCTGTCCCGCAAGCCCGGGGAGCGGCGCCGCCGCCTGGAGGCCATTGCTCAGGACGACCGGACCCTGGTGTTCTTCGAGGCCCCCGGACGGGTGGCTGCGGCGCTGGAGGCGATGCTCGACATCTTCGGCCCCCGCCGGGCCGCCGTTGCGCGGGAGCTGACCAAGGTGCACGAGGAGGTGCTCCGGGCGACGCTGCCCGAGCTGATCGCAGAGTTGCAGGGCGATGAGGTCAAGGGGGAGGTGGTCATCGTCGTCGAGGGCCTGCCCAGCGCGGGGGGCAGCCTCACGGCGGCGGTGGCGATGGCCAGGGAGCTGCACGACAGCGGGCAGCCGAAAGGCGCAGCGGCCAGGGAGGCGGCCTCTGCCCACGGGGTGCTCCGGCGCGACGTGTACGAGGCGCTGCTGGAAGAAGCTTGAGGCTCAGGTTTCCTCGGTGAACATCTCCCACGGGCGCAACTCGGGCGCACCGCTGAGCTCCCCGATGCAGCCGGCGCAGACCATCCGGCCCCGGAAATCCTTCAGGTCCTCCGACGAGCGGCAGAACACGCAGGCATCCTGGCGCTTGACGAGGATGATGCGGTCGTCCTCAACGGAGATGTCGAGGTAGTCGCCTTCCCGGATGCCGAAGGACTTGCGCATCTCGGCGGGGACCACGACCCGACCCAGGTCGTCGACCTTGCGGGCCATACCAGTGGCTCTCATCCCCGAACCCATCGCCGGGACGCTTGGCTCAGGCAAGATTGACCCTCCCGGCGGGCGGGCCGACCCGAGTTGCTACCCGGCGCCTTGAGGGGCGCCCCCGTGTTTCTACCCGGCGCCTTGAGGGGCGCCTCGGGGCGATACTATTCGTGTCCCCCACTCGTCTACCCCCTCCAGCTGGACACCATGTCAAAAGACACGTTCTATCTCACCACTCCGATCTACTACGTCAACGATGTTCCCCACATCGGGCACGCCTACACCACCGTGGCCGCGGATTTCCTGGCCCGCTACCACCGCCTCCGCGGTGAGAGGGTCCATTTCCTCACAGGAACCGACGAGCACGGCGAGAAGGTGGCCCTCGCGGCCGCCGCCGCCGGGCTCGAGCCGCAGGCCTGGGCCGACCACGTGGTACCCCGCTGGAAGGAGGTCTGGGAACGGCTCGAGATCTCCTACGACGATTTCATCCGCACCACCGAGGAGCGCCACACCGCCCCGGTGCAGAAGCTGGCGCAACAGCTCTACGACCAGGGCGACGTCTACCTCGGCGAGTACGAGGGGCCGTACTGCGTGGCCTGCGAGAGCTTCTACCAGCCGTCCGAGATCGTCGACGGCCTCTGCCCGATCCACGAGACGCCGGTGGTGATGCTGAAGGAGCACAACTACTTCTTCCGGTTGTCCGCCTACCAGGACCGGTTGATCGAGCTCTACGAGACGCAGCCCGACTTCGTCGCGCCGGAGAGCCGCCGCAACGAGGTCCTCGCCTTCGTGCGGGCCGGGCTCCAGGACCTGTCGATGTCGAGGACGTCGTTCGGCTGGGGCGTGCCGATCCCCTGGGATCCGGCGCACGTGATGTACGTGTGGGTGGACGCCCTGCAGAATTACATCACCGCGGTGGGGTTCGGCTCGGACCAGGAGCGCTTCGAGCGGACGTGGCCGGCGGACTACCACATCATCGGCAAGGACATCCTGCGCCAGCACGCGGTCATCTGGCCCGCCTTGCTGATGGCCGCCGGCCTGCCGCTTCCCCGGCACGTGTTCGCCCACGGCTACCTCACGGTGGGCGGCAAGAAGATGTCGAAGACCAACCTGACCGGGATCTCGCCCCACACGCTGCTGGACGAGTTCGGTTCCGACGGCTACCGCTACCACTTCCTGCGGGACGGGACGTTCGGGCAGGACGGCGCCTTCTCGTACGAGGCGATGCTGGCCCGCTACAACGCCGATCTCGCCAACGACCTCGGCAACCTGGTGAGCCGCACGCTGGCGATGGTGACGAGCTACTTCGACGGCGTCGTGCCGGTCCCTGGCGAGGCGACGGAGGCCGAGGTCTTGCTGGGGCAGAAGGCGGCCGAGGCTGCCGCGGGGCTCGACCGCGGCGTGGAGGCGCTCGACCCGGCGGGGGCGCTGGAAGCGGTGATGTCCCTTGCCCGGGCCACCAACCTGTACATCAACGAGGCGGCGCCGTGGAAGCTGGCCAAGGACCCGTCTCCGGAGGCACGGCAGCGCCTTGCCACCGTGCTGTACTCGGCCACCGAGGCGATCCGGCAGCTGTCGGTGCTGTTCTCGCCGGCGATGCCCGCGGCGTCGCGGCGGATCAGGGCCCAGCTGGGTCTGCCCGGTGTGGAGACCCGCCCGCTCCCCGTTGCCCTCGCCTGGGGCGACCTGGCGGCCGGCACCAAGGTCGAGCGGGGGGAGGCGGTGTTCCCCCGCCTGGAGGCCCAGGGGTGACGGACGGCGAGCCCGGGCTGGACTGGGTTGACGCCCACTGTCATCTCGACGACGTGGGCGGGGGGGAGGAGGCCGTCCTGCAGGCCGTGATCGGGCGGGCACGGGCGGCGGGGGTCGAACGGATGGTGACCATCGGCACCGACCTGGCAACGAGCAGGGCGGCGGCGGGCATCGCGGCGGCCCACGAGGGCGTCTGGGCGGCGGTCGGCGTGCACCCCCACGACGCAACGACCCTGACCGGGGAGGCCCTCGACGAGCTCGAGGCGCTGGCCTCGGAGCCCAAGGTCGTCGCCATCGGCGAGATCGGCCTGGACTACTTCCGGGACCTGTCGCCGCGCGACGTCCAGCAGGAGGCCTTCCGCCGCCAGCTTGCCCTCGCCCGGCGCCTCGGTGTCCCCGTCGTGATCCACATGCGGGACGCCCACCGGGACGTCTTCGGCATCCTGGAGGAGGCCGGAGCGCCGGAGCGCCTCGTCTTCCACTGCTTCTCCGGCGGGCCTGCCGACGCGGCCCGCTGCCTGGAACTCGGGGGCTACGTGTCGTTCGCCGGCAATATTTCTTACAAAAATGCCCAGGACCTTCGTGACGCCTGCGCCGTCGTGCCGCTGGACCGGTTGCTCGTCGAGACCGACGCCCCGTACCTGGCGCCGGTCCCGCACCGGGGGAAGCCAAATGAGCCCGCATTTGTGCCTGCGGTGGGGGCTGCAGTGGCCGCGGCCATCGGGGTCTCGATGGAGGAAATCGCTTCCGTTACCTCCGCAAATGCCGCCTCGATATTTGGTCTGGGTTTAGCTCTCCGGGCGGTGTAAGTACTCCGCGGTAGTTACGGCCGAGCGCTAAGTTCGTACTGTTTGAACGGGTTGATTTTCCCAATCTGTTCCCTGTACGGTGCCGCTCGTGAGGGGAGCTATCAGGCTACTTCTCACCCTGTCGTTGGCCGCCGGATCAGCCGCTTACCTGGGCGCCGAGGGCAGGGTGACCCTCGCCGACAGAGGACCGGCTTGGAGCACGGCCAATTCTGCTCCCGCCGCATCCGCTGCCCTGGTTCGAATGGGGGGCACCGTCGGTGCGAATCAACGCGCTCCGGATCAGGCGTCGGCAGCCCCTGCAGCCCCTGCGGAGGCTGTCCAGGCCGCAGCAGGATCCGCCGGCGTCACCCTGACCGACACGCAGCCCGTGGCCCCCACGTCCTCTCCCGACGGCACGGTGACCGCCGGGCCCACCGTCTCGGTCACCGTGATGGTCCTCCACGACGGGCAGTCCGACACCCGGTCGTCCACGGCCCCGACGGTGGGCACCCTGCTCGTGCAGATGGGCCTGCGGATCAGCACGCTCGACAAGGTGACGCCCTCGCTCGCCGCCCCCCTGCCCGGCGTCGCCGTGGTGAGGATCGTGCGGATCACCCAGACGATCGAGCGCCAGAACATCGACGTCCCCTTCCGGCAGACGACGAAGCGCTCCGACAAGGTGGAGCTCGGGGTGGAGTCGACCACCCAGACCGGCGCCAACGGGCTCACCCAGAAGGTGTTCCGCAAGACGTTCCAGGACGGCAAGCTCGTCAGCACCGTCCTCGCCACCACCCAGGTCGTGCGCCAGCCGCGCGACGAGATCCGGCTCATCGGGACCCACCAGCCGTCCTGCGGGTGTCAGGGCGGATCGGCATCGGGGATGGCCACCTGGTACAACATCGGGGGCCTGACGAGCGCCAGCACGACGCTCCCGTTCGGGACGGTGGTCAAGGTCACGAACACCGCCAACGGGCGCTCGGTCAACGTCGTCATCCGGGACCGCGGGCCGTATGCCGGCGCCGACCGCATCATCGACCTCTCCCCCACCGCCTTCGCCCAGATCGGTGGCCTTGGAACGGGCATCATCCCCGTCCAGCTGGAGTGGTGAGCGCTCGGCCGCTCCGGGGTTAGTTCTGTTTCGCGCGCAGGCGCGCGAACGAGGACTATCCTCGGCCTCACCTCACCATTTTGCTCATGACGTGCCCCCGGTATCGTGGGGCCGTGCCCGCCGCAACCCTGCTCACCGCCACCCAGATCCGGGACCTGGCGCGCCGCCACGGCTTCCGGCCCTCGAAGGCCCTGGGCCAGAACTTCGTCGTCGACCCCAACACCATCCGCCGCATCGTGCGGCTGGCCGAGATCTCGGCGGGCGACCGGGTGCTGGAGGTGGGGGCCGGCGTCGGGGCCCTCACCGTGGCGCTGGCGGAGCGGGCCGCGTCGGTGACGGCCATCGAGATCGACCGGCACCTTCTGCCCGCCCTGGAGGAGGTCGTGGGGGACCTTCCCAACGTGGAGGTCGTGGCCGGGGATGCGATGGCGATGGACCTGGGCCCGCTGCTCGGGGGGCGCGAGCACCGCCTCGTCGCGAACCTCCCGTACAACATCGCCACGCCGCTGCTGGCCGGCATGCTGACGGGGTGTCCCGAGATCTGCGACTTCGTCGTGATGGTCCAGCGGGAGGTCGGTGAGCGGCTGATCGCCCCGCCCGGGTCGAAGGCCTACGGCGCCGTCAGCGTGCTGGTCGCCTACCACTCCACGGCCCGCCTGCTGGGACGGATCCCGCCAACTGTCTTCTGGCCCGCGCCCACCGTCGAGTCGGTCCTGATCCGGCTCACGCGCCGGCCCCCGCCGGTCGCCGTCGAGCCTGCGTCGCTGATGCGGGTGGTGCACGCCGCGTTCGGGCAGCGGCGCAAGACTGTCCGCAACTCCCTCGCCTCGGTGCTCGGCCTGGCAACCGAAGAGGTGGAGCGGGCGGTGGCTGCCGCCGGGCTCGACCCGGGGGCGAGGGCGGAGACCTTCGGTCTGGAGGAGTTCGCCCGCCTGACCGAGGCTTTGTCCGGCGCCTTGAGGGGCGCCTCGGGGGAGCTGCAGTGACCGAGGTCGAGGTCGTCGCACGAGCGAAGATCAACCTCTATCTGGCAGTCGGGCAGCGCCGCGACGACGGTTACCACGAGCTGTCGTCCGTGATGCAGTCGGTCGACCTCTCGGACACGTTGGTCGTCCGCCACGCCTCGACGGCGGCGGATCCGATTCCCGTCGCTTTCGCGGCGGGACCGGGCTTCGTGGGCGACCTGCCCGTGCCGCCGGACCTCGTGGAGCAGGCGCTGGCGATGTACGCGGGCGAGGTCGAGGGGGCAGGGCCGTTCGCTGCCGAGGTGACGAAGTCGATCCCGCTGGCGGCGGGCCTCGCCGGGGGGAGCGCCGACGCCGCTGCGGCACTGCTCGGCGCGGACGCCGTGAGCGGTGGCCAGTTGACCCGCGACCGCCTCGAGGCCATGGGCCGCCGGCTCGGCTCCGACGTGACCTTCTGCCTGCGGGGCGGCACCGCGCTGGTCCAGGGGACGGGCAACCTGGTGACCCCGATGGCGTGCCCGCACCGCCTCTGGTGGGTGCTCGGCATCTCGGATTTCCCCCTCGGCGCCGCCGAGGTGTACCAGCGGTTCGACGAGATCTCGCCTGCCCCCCCGGGCAGGCCGGAGCGTCCCATCCAGCTCGCCAAGGCGCTGGTCGGCGGCCACCCCAAGGTGATCGCCAAGTCGCTCCGCAACGACCTGGAAGCTGCGGCCTTCGACCTGGCCCCTGGGTTGTCCGGACACAAGCACGCCATGCGGGCCGTCGGGGCCGTGGGGGCCGTCCTGAGCGGCAGCGGGCCGACGATCGCGGGCCTGTGCCGCAACGAGGCCCACGCGGAGGAGGTGGCCCGGCGGGCGGAGGAGGTCTTCGCCCGGGTGGAGATCGTGGCCAGCGCCGAGGCGGGGGCGGAGGTGCTGGCTGTCCAGCGCTGAGGTTGGGGTCGGTCTGCCGGGGTCCCCGGCAGATCAGGCCACGAAGGTCAGCAGCCCCGTGAGGCGCTGGACAATGAGCACGTCGCCGGCCCCCTCCGCGTGGCGCAGGGCGGCGCCGACGATCGAGCTTGCATCGGAGTCCCCGCCCGCGACGGCGATCTCGGCCCACACCCGTCGGGCCTGCAGCTGCGTCAGCGGCGTGCCGACCCGCAGTGCCGCCGCGGCAGCGGTCCGGGCTGCTTCGAGGTCTCCCCGCGCCAGGTGCACGGAGGCAACACCGGCCTGTGCCCAGCTCTGGAGGATCGGCATGGAGCTCGCCAGAGCCAGGCACTCCTCGTAGGTCGCCGCTGCCGCGTCGAGGTCCCCGGCGGCAAGGTACGCGTCCCCCAGTCCCTTCAGAGCCAGCGCCGACCATTCCCGGTGGCCGATCCGGCGGGCGACTGCCAGTGCCTCCTCCGCGCTCTCCCTGGCCTGCTGCACCCGGCCCCGGCGCAGGAGGGCATCGCTGCGAGCCCACAGGCTGTACGCCTCTCCCGCGGGGTGACCGAGGGATCGCTCCAGCTCGAGGGCCTCCTCGATCATCGTCAGACCTTCATCGGGCTGCCCCGTCGTTGCCAGCGCGACGCCCAGTTCGAGCGGCACCTACCGATCCGCATCAGCCGGCCGGCGTCCTGGAACAGCCGGGTCGCCCGGCCCAGCAGCGTCAGCGCCTCCCCGAACTGGGCGAGCTGGATGGCGATGATGCACCGGATCTCGAGGATGTCCGCCACGCCGTCGGGGTCGCCCACCTCCTCGAACAGGGCCAGCGCTTCGCCGGCACGCGCCGCCGCCCGCTTGGGGCGCTGCAGGTTCAGGTCGAGCCTTGCCCCGGCCGTGAGGGCCCGGGCTCGAGCGGCCGGGTCCCGTCCAGCCTCTCCGAGCGCAAGCTCGACCAGTTCGCTCGCAAGGACGTAGTCCTCGGTGCCAGACGTCAGCATCGCCATCGAGGTCAGGATGCGGGACCGGTCGGCGCCCCCCGTCTCCAGTGCGCAACGCAGGTCGTCACGGGCCGGCGCGGTGTCCCCCCGCCGCCCCCTGGCCTCGGCTCGGATCTCGAGGAGCGCCCGGCGCAGCTCGGTGCGCGGCGCCAGTTCCAGGCCGGCGGTCGAGAGCTTCTCGGCCTCGTCGTTGGCAAACCGTTCGAGGCCCCGCCGGGCTGCGTCGGCGAACGCGTCGGCGGCCGCGTCGGGATCACCGGCTCCAACCAGGTGGCCGGCGACCTCGGCCGGCTCGGCTCCGTCGGCATCCAGGGCCTTCGCGAGCATCCCGTGCAGGCGTCCCCGGTGCGAGGACTCCAGCCCCTCGATCACGACCTCACCGATGACGTCGTGGTGCATCGCCCAGCCTCGCTCCCCCAGCCGCACCAACCCGGCCCCGGCCAGGGCGTCCAGGTCGTCGAGGACGGCACCCTCGTCGTCCCGGCCCGAAGCTGCCGCAAGCAGCCGGGCCGGAGCCTCACGTCCGAGAAGGGCGAGCAGGGAAAGCGTGCGGCCCTCCCTGGCAGTCTGCAGGCCGACCCGCACCTCGATAGCCCGCCGCTGCCCGGCGTGCGCAGCGCTCCGGACCTCCGCCGCCCCCGCCTGCCGGACCCGCCAGCGTGCCGGCCCATCGGCCTCGACAAGGCCGCGGCGGACGAGCGCCTGCAGGACCTCAGCGATCGCCAGTGGGGTGCCCTCCGTCTCCCGGAGGATCACCTCGGCGAGATAGCCCTCCCCCACGAGTTCCACAACCGCCGGGCGAGGCAGGGGGCCGACCGTGACGGTCAGGACGTCGCCTCCGGCTCGCGCAAGCTCTCCGAGAAACGTGGCAGCACTACCGCCCACGGAAGCCTCGCCCGAGCGGGAGGCGATCACCAGACCGATCCGCGGTACTCGCCGGGCTACCACCTCCAGCAGGGCCAGGCTGGTGGCATCCGCCCATTGCACATCGTCCACGACCACCAAGGGCGCCTTGGCGGCGATGGCCTCGAAGATCCGGATGGCCCCCTCACGGGCGAGTGACCGGCGGCTCTCGGGATCGACGGCGCCCGATCCCACCTCGCGGAGATCCGCCACAAGGGGCACGACGTCGGCCAGGGCCTGGGCAGCCCGGGGGGAGACGGCCTCGACAACGCTCGCATCGAGGGAGAGCACCTCAGTGATCAGGTCCCTCGCCAGCCCCCACGGCTCTTCCTGCTGGGTGCGGAAGCCGCGGGCCGCAACGACGGGGCGCCGCGATCGGGCGCCGACCTCGGCGATGAGCCGGGACTTCCCGGCGCCCGGGGGGCCGAGGACGAGGATCGGCCCCGGAAACGGATCGGCCAGCCTGGCGAGGATCTCCGCCACCTCGTGCTCGCGACCCAGAAAGGGCAGCTGCCCGAAGGTGGACCGTGCGGCGACCGGAGGAGCCGGCGCGGTGGTCACCACCGGCTCCCCACGGAGGATCCGCAGCTGAAGCCGGTCCGCCTCCTCTGAGGGGTCGAGGCCCAGTTCGTCTGCGAGGCGCCGCCGCAGGCGGTCGAGGGCGGCGAGGGCTGCCGCCGGATCCCCCGAAGCTGCGAGGGTCGTGGCGAGCAGGAGGTGGGCGGCCTCCCGGAGCGGCTCCTGCACGACGGCAAGCTCGGAGCAGGCCACGGCTTGCGCCGCGTCGCCGGTCGCCAGGGCGAGGGCTGCCGCCCCTTCGAGCGCGTCCAGGCGTGCCCGCAGCAGCATCGTCCGGAACTCCTGGGCCCATTCCTCGTACGTGTCCTCGGCCAGTGGCTCGCCGGCCCACACCTCCAGCGCCAAGCGGAACTCCTGCAAGGCCGCCGGGTGGTCGCCGGCTGCGTGCAGCGCCCGTCCCCGGCCCACCGCCGCGAGGAACACCTCGGCATCGATGACGCAGCCGCCGGCTCCGGCGAAGGAGTAGCCGCCTGGTCCGGTCACGATCAGACCCTGGTCGCCGAGCGCGCTCCGTGCCCGCTGGACGAGGACGTTCACGTTCATGACCGGATCCGCCGGCTGCGCCTTCGGCCAGAGCGCCTCGGTGAGGTACTCCCGGGTGACGAAGGCGCCCCGGCGGCTGATGAGGATCCGCAGCAGGGTCCGGGCGAGACGACCACCGAAGGCGCCCGGGGGGATCTCCCGGCCGTCGCGGCGTGCCGAAAACCGGCCCAGCAACCGGATCTCAACGCCCATCGGCCAAGTCCCCCAGACATGCCGTCCCCACCATCCTGACGAGGCCCCGCCCGGGCCGCAATCAAATCGCAACCTCTGACCCATACCGTGCGATGCAGACGCTGCATCTACGAGACGAGGAGGCTGGGATGAGCACAAGCAACGTGGAGAGGGTGGGGGAGTTCTGGGCAGCACACAACCGCGGCGACCTCGACGCCATGGGGGCCCTGTTCAGCCAGGACGCGGTGACCGTCGATCGGGCCCGCGGCATGACCTTCCTCGGAAGGGAGGGCATCAAGACCTTCAAGTCCGCCCTCCGGGAAGCGTTCCCCGACCTCACGGCGGAGCCCCAGAGCACGATTGACGGCGGCGACACTGTCGTTCTTCAGGAACTGGCCACCGGCACGCACAACGGTCCGTTGGGACCGATACCCGCCAGTGGACGCCCGCTCTCGCTGGCGGTCTGCGTCATCTTCCGGTTCGGGAAGGACGGGCTCGTAGCGACCGCCGACTTCTACTGGGACCAGCTCTCGATGCTCCAGCAGATCGGGGCGGTCGCGGTTCCGGCGGCGGCGTAGGTCAGGCGCGATACCGGCGAGCCCAGAGACCAGGGGAGTGCGACGATGACACCCGTGGAGACGGCGGATGGGGAGCGGACCAACCTCCAGGGGACATCGCCTCCCGCCGCGGGATCGCCGGGCTCCCCTGCCGCCCGCCAGCAGGCCCGGCAGGCGATCCTCGACCTGACGACGTCCGTGTACGCATGCTCGGCGCTGTGCTCCGCCCTCCAGCTCGGGATCCTCGAGGAGCTGTCGATGCCCCAGACACCCGGCCAGATCGCCGACCGTACCGGGGCCGACGAGGCGCTCGTGAAATCGCTGCTCGACGTCGCCGTCGAGCTCGGACTGGCAGAGACGGCGGGCAACGGCTACGTGTGCTCACCCGGTGCCGTGGGATTCGCGAGCGGGAGGGCCAAGGAGTTCCTGATCGGTGACCTGCGGTCCACGATGCTGCAGAGCGCCCACCTCGTCGAGCAGTCCCACCACGGCAGTGTGCCGCTGGGGGGCTGGGAGCAGTATTCGGACCCCGAACTGCTGGAGGCCCAGGGGATGCGCTCCGCAGAGCCGGTGGGGATGCTCGTAACCAGGCTCGTCCCGATGCTGGAGGGGCTCGAGGCCCGCCTGCGGAGCCCCGGTGCCCGCTTGCTCGATGTGGGGACGGGTGTGGGCAGGCTGGCCATCGAGATGTGCCGCCACTTCCCCGACCTCAGGGTCGTCGGGATCGACCCCTACGCCACCCCACTGGAGCTCGCTCGACGCAACGTAGCGGAGGCGGGACTCGAAGGCCGCATCGAGCTCCGTCCGCAGCGGGTGGAGGATCTCGGCGACGACCAGCAATTCGATCTCGCATGGGTACCGGTGATGTTCCTTCCGCCCGACGTCGCAGCGCGGGGTCTCGAGCGGGTGCACACCGCGCTCCGGCCCGACGGATGGGCCCTGGCCGGATCGATGACCGACGACGGCGACGGCCTGCAGCCGGCGGTCCTGCGGCTGATGGCGCACCTGTTCGGCAGCGGGCGCCTCCTTCCGGACCAGGCGGCGGACATGCTCCGGGCAGCCGGCTACGACAACGTCGGCGTCCTCCCTCCCACGGCAGGTGTCGCCATAAGGTTGATCCTCGGGCAACGACCGTTGGTTGAGGGCGCCCAGCGTTCGAGGAGGGAACATGGCCTCCGCACGGGCGGCTGAACGGTTGCTGTACGACGCGTCCGATCCGGGCTACCGGAGCGACCCCTACCCGCTGTACGCATCGCTGCGGGCCACCGACCCGGTGCATCGGAGCCCCCGGGGCTTCTGGGTCCTGACCCGCTACGAGGACATCGACCTTGTGCAACGGGATGCCCGTTGCAGCCGCGGGCTCCGGCCCGATGACGGCATGGTCGCCGCATGGGGCGGGTGGTCGAGCCCGATCGCTGCCGAGCTCTGCACGTGGATGATGCACCAGGACGGGGCCGACCACGCACGCCTGCGCGGCCTGGTCGGCAAGGCCTTCCACCCCCCGGGCATCCGGTTGCTGCGGGCGCGGGTGCAGACGATCGTCGACGGCCTCCTCGACAAGGTGCTGGGCGGTGGCGCCATGGAGGTGATCGCCGACCTGGCGCTGCCTCTGCCCGTGGCGGTGATCAGCGAGCTGATGGGGCTCTCCGTCGACGACCATGAGCAGACCGGGCGGTGGGCACGCGCCGTCGGGCACGCCTTCGACGACGTCCTCACGCCGGAGACGTTGGGCCAAACGGAATTGGCCATCAGGGAGATCACGTCCTACATGCGGACGAAGCTGGGTCAGGCCGGCGGGGACGGAGCAGGCATCCTTTCCACGCTCCAGGCCGCCCAGTCTGGTGAACTGCTGAGAGAGCGGGAACTGGTCTCGACTGCCAACCTGCTCCTGTTCGCCGGGTTCGAAACCACCCGCAACCTGATCGGCAACGGGTTCCTCGCCCTGCTCCGCCACCCGGAGGAGCTCGAGAAGCTGCGAACGCGGCGGGATCTCCTGCCCAACGCCGTCCTGGAGCTGCTCCGGTACGACTCCCCCGTCCAGGCAAACCGGCGCGTCGCACGGGAACCCGTGGAGGTCGGCGGCGTCGAGATCGCCGCCGGGGAGAAGATGCTGCTGCTGCTGGGGGCGGCGAACCGGGACCCGGCTCGCTTCGAGGATCCGGACAGGCTCGACGTTGCGCGCCCCGGCGTCCGGCCTCTGTCGTTCGGTGGCGGCGTCCACTTCTGCCTCGGTGCCCCGCTGGCCCTGTTAGAGGCCGAGATCGCGATCTCGTCGCTGATTCGGCGGCTTGAGGGCGTCGAGCTGGCGGGCCCGGTGCAGTGGGCTGACAACGTCTTCCTCCGAGGTCTGGAGGCGTTGCCCGTCACGTTCACGCCGCCACTGCAGGCACGCCCGCAGAGGGAGCGATGAGGATCACCCGATAATTTCGTTGGCCGCCCAAAACGGGCCGTTTTCTGTCGGTACCCCTCCGTATCCTCGAAGGCATGGAGCGTAGGGAGACGGATCCCCGGAAAGCGCAGGCCATCCAGCTCCGACTGGAGGGGCACACAAGGTCCCAGATCGCCCAGGCCTTGGGGATGAAAACCGGCGGACAGACCTTGAGCGAGTGGCTGCGCGGCGTCCCCGCACCTGCCTGGACGAAGCGGCCCACCGCCAAGGACGGCGTCCGTGCCGTGGCGGAGGCGATGCGGCGAGAGGGGCACTCGTACTCGGAGATCCAGCAGGTCGTAGGGGTGCCCACGAGCACGCTGTCCCAGTGGCTGAAGGACGTACCCCTGACCGAGGAGCACCGGATCGCGATCGAGCAGCGCAAGGTCGCCGGCCGGGCGCGCACAATCGAGGCCCTGCGTGGCAGGCGGAAGGCCCGTCAGGAGCACACCAGCAAGGCTGCCGCAGGTCAAATTCAGGAGCTCGCCGAATCAGAGTTGTTCGTCGCCGGCGTGGTCGCTTACTGGGCCGAGGGGACCAAGGGCAAGCCTTGGTCAAGGAGCCCGAGTGTGTTGTTCGTCAACTCGGACGCCGGAATGATTCGGCTGTTCCTGGCCTGGTTGCAACTCCTGGGTATCGGGCTCGAACGGTGCTCGTTCAGAGTGTCGATCCACGAGTCGGCAGATGTGGATGCTGCTGTGGCGTTCTGGGCGGAAGTAGTGGGCGTTGTGCCAAGCCAGTTCATGCGGACGAGCCTCAAGCGCCACAACCCTACGACGGTGCGGAAGAACGTCGGCGGCACTTACAATGGGTGCCTGGTCGTACGGGTCAAAAGAAGCACGGAACTCGGTCGCCAGATCGCCGGATGGTTCGAAGGCATCGTCGCCACTCTGCCGGACCCAATCTCCCCCTCTCGTGTAACTATTGGAGCGCTTGACACAAGGTAGGTCAGTATTGTTACCTTTTCCGGGATCGTCCAAAAGGTAGGACTCAGGACTTTGGATCCTGAAATCCGCGTTCGAGCCGCGGTCCCGGAGCACCCATCCTTGGGAGGTCTGGGCCCCGCCCAGATTCCCGTAAGCTAGGGCGGTGCCGCCGCCAAATAGCCTCGCCGTCGTCGTGCTTGCCGCGGGATTCGGCAAACGCTTCCGGTCCGCGTCCACGCCCAAAGTCCTCCATCACGCCGCCGGCGAGCCCCTCATCGGCCACGTGCTGCGAGCTGCGATAGGCCTCGAGGGCCTCGGCCGGCTCGTCGTCGTGGTGGGGCACGGCAAGGACCAGGTCAGCGAGGTGGTACGGGCACGCCGCCCGGACGCCGTCTTCGCCGAGCAGCCGGTCCCCCGGGGAACGGGAGACGCCGTCGCCGTGGCGGAGGAGGCGCTCGCCGGCTTCGACGGCCAGGTGGTCATCCTGTCGGGGGACTCACCGCTCATCACGTCCCGGACCCTGGCAGCGCTGGTGGACAAGCACCGGAACTCGGGGGCGACAGTGACGCTGCTTACCGCCCTCATGGACGACCCCACCGGTTACGGCAGGATCATCCGCTCCCAGGATGGTCTCCGCATCGTCGAGCAGGCCGATGCGACGCCCGACGAAGCTGCCGTGCGGGAGGTCGCCACCGTCGTCTGGTGCTTCGAGCGCGAGCCGCTCTTCGATGCCCTCGCCAAGGTCACGACCGACAACGCCCAGGGTGAGTACTACCTGCCCGACGTCGTGCCCCTGCTGGCGGCGGACGGCGCCCGGGTGGAGACGTTGCTCGGCAACGCCTCAGAGGTGCTCGGGGTCAACGACCGCAAGCAACTCGCCGAAGTGGCCCGGATCCTCAGGGCACGGAAGCTGGACGAGCTGATGGCCGCCGGCGTCACCATCGAGGACCCCGCGGCGACCTACGTCGACATGGGGGTCGAGGTCGGCCCCGACACGCTCGTCCGCCCCCTGACGTTCCTGGAGGGATCCACCCGCATCGGCAGCGACTGCGTGATCGGGCCCTCGGCCCGCATCGTCGACTCGACCATCGACGACGGCGCGGACGTGAGCTTCGCCGTGCTCAAGTCGGTGGAGGTCGGCTCCGGGGCGCAGGTCGGCCCCTTCACCTCGCTGCGGCCCGGGACCCGGCTCAAGGCCAGGTCGAAGGCTGGATCGTTCGTCGAGATGAAGTCGACCACCGTCGGGGAAGGGTCGAAGGTCCCGCACCTCTCCTACATGGGCGACGCCGAGATCGGCGACGGCGTCAACATCGGGGCCGGATCGATCACGTGCAACTACGATGGCGAGGCCGGCGTCAAGTCGAAGACCCGCATCGGCAACGGGGTCCTCCTGGGGTCCGACACGATGCTGGTGGCCCCTGTGGTCGTGCACGAGAACGCCATCACGGGGGCCGGATCGGTGGTCACGAAGGATGTGGAGCCCTCCACCGTCGTGGTCGGGGCGCCGGCCCGGCCCATCCGCAAGCGCAAGGCCAAGCTCAACAAGGGTGAGACCGGGGGACACTGAGCCGTCGCTCTACCGCAAGAAGAAGGGAGCCGGGGGAAGGCTCTTCACAGCCGGAATGCAAGGGGGTGGTATGGAGATCGGCATCAAGAAGCGGGCAAGCATCTATTCGGGGACCTCCAACCTGCCGCTGGCCCAGGAGATCGCCGACCACCTGGGCATGGCGCTGGGGGAGGTCACCATCAGCCGCTTCGCCTCGGGCGAGATCTACGTCCGGTTCCACGAGTCGGCCCGGGGCACCGACGCCTTCGTCATCCAGACCCACAGCGCCCCCGTCAACGACATGATCATGGAGCAGCTCCTCATGATCGACGCCCTCAAGCGGGCGAGCGCCAAGCGCATCAATGCCGTCATCCCGTTCTTCGGCTACGCGCGCCAGGACCGCAAGAGCCTCGCCCGGGAGCCCATCTCGGCCCGGCTCATCGCCGACCTGCTGCAGGTGGCGGGGGCCGACAGGGTGCTGTCGGTGGACCTGCACTCCGGGCAGATCCAGGGCTTCTTCGACATCCCCGTCGACCACCTGACCGCGCTGCCGATCCTGGCCGAGTACGTGGAGGAGCACCACCGGGACAACATCGTGGTGGTCGCCCCCGACGCCGGCCGTGTCCGGGTGGCGGAGAAGTACTCGCTGCACCTCGACGCCCCCCTGGCCCTCATGCGCAAGCGGCGGATGCAGGAGGGGAAGGGGGCCGCCGCAGCGGAGGTCCTCGACGTGGTCGGCGACGTCGCCGGCAAGCGCTGCCTCGTCGTCGACGACATGATCGACACCGGCGGGACGCTGATCTCGGCCGTCAAGCACCTCATCCGCCAGGGCGCCAGCGAGGTCCTCGCGGCAGCCACGCACGCGGTGTTCTCCGGCGACGCCATCCAGCGGATCGCCGACTCCGCCCTCTCGGAGGTCATCGTCACGAACTCCATGCCCCTGCCCTCGCCGCTGCCGGACAAGATCAAGGTCGTGTCCATCGCCCCGATCGTCGCCTCGACCATCGCGGCCGTCTTCCAGGACGAGTCGGTGTCGGAGATCTTCCAGGGCGAGAACCAGGAGGCGATCCCGCCGGAGATCCGCAAGCGGGGGCCGAAGAGAAAAAAGAAAGACCACGAGGCGCCGGCCCCCAGCATCTGAGATACTCTGGCCCTCATGGAAGTCACACTGCGCGCTCAGCCGCGCTCAGCCACCGGCAAGGGACCGGCCCGGCAGGCCCGCATGGCGGGTCGCGTCCCGGCGATCCTCTACGGCCGCGGCATCGTCCCCACGCCCTTGGCGGTCGATTCCAAGCTGATCGGCCACGCCCTGCACACGGAGGCCGGGGCCAACGTGCTCGTCAACCTCGAGGTCGAGGGCGGCCGCCGCTACCTGACCATGGTGCGGGAGGTCCAGCGCCACCCGGTGCGGGGCAACCTGCTGCACGTCGACTTCGTCAACACCGCCCGTGACGTGAAGACCCACGCCGAGGTCCCCCTCCAGATCACCGGCGAGAGCCGTGGCGTCCGGGAGGGCGGCGTCATCGAGCACCACCTGTGGGAACTGCGCGTCGAAGCCCTGCCCACCGACATCCCGTCGAGCATCGAGGCCGACATCAGCAGTCTCGGCATCGGGGACCATCTCCGGGTGGCCGACATCACGCCCCCTCAGGGTGTCGACATCGTCTCGGAGCCCGAGGAGATCATCCTCTCGGTCGTGGAGCCGCAGGCAGCCCGGGGCGGCGCGGAGGGTGAGGGCGGCGAGGCAGCCGGAGAAGGCGAAGCTTCCGCCGAGGGCTAGCCCAGCCACGCAGCAGTACACCAAGCAGCCCTCATGACCGACACCGCATGGCTCGTGGTCGGGCTCGGCAACCCCGGCCGGGAGTACGAGCACAGCCGCCACAATGCCGGTGCCCGCGCCGTGGAGTCCCTTGCGGGCCGGCTGGGAACCCGGCTGAGCCGCTCGAAGTTCCGGGCGCTCGTGGGGGAGGCCCGCACCGACGGCGTGCCGCTCAAGCTCGCCTTCCCGACGACGTTCATGAACGACAGCGGCCAGGCGGTGGCGCCGCTGGCCCGGTGGCACAAGATCGACCCCGACCACCTCATCGTCGTCCACGACGAGCTCGACCTGCCGGTGGGCCAGTTGCGGCTGAAGAAGGGCGGCGGTACGGCGGGCCACCACGGCCTGGACTCGATCGTCGGGTCGCTCGGAACCAAGGACTTCTACCGGGTGCGGATCGGCGTCGGGAAGCCGGGCCACACCGGCGAGACCGTCAACTGGGTCCTGGACCGGCTCCCGAAGGGCGACGCCGAGGCGCTCCGCCTGGCCGAGGAGGAGGCGGGCGACGCAGCCCTGTCGATCATCCACGAGGGCCTGGACCGGGCGATGAACCGCCACAACACCCGAGCGGAGAAGTAAGAAACCCTTCGGACGGCCGGGCGGCCCGGACGTATCCTGGACCGATATGCGCGTACTCACCCTCGACGACATCGATGCGCGGATCGCAAGCCTCGGGGCTGAGATCGACTCGACGGGCTCCAGCCTGGCCGCCCTCGACGGCGACATCACTCTGAAGCTGTTGGCCTCGGCAAAGCTCTCGGGCCGGACGGCCGCAGGATGGAACGCCGTGTCGCCCGACATCCCGCTGCTGTGGGGCTACTACGGCGCCCTCAAGGACAAGGTCGCCGAGATCGTGGCCCTCCGCGGTACCCGGCCCCGGCTCAAAGTCGAACAGCTCGAGGAACTGACCGGCCAGCTCCTCAGTGACTCCGTTGCGCTGCCGCCGGACCCGGGGCAGCCGGGCTCCCGGACGCTGGCTGGGACCCCCGTTCAGAAGACCTCCATCGCCTGGTTGCAGTCCGCCATGGCGACCATGTACCGGGACATCGCATCGGTCGTGGACCGGGTGGGCGCCGCCTGGACGGCGCTCCCCCGGCTCGACACGCTCGATGCGACGCTCACCGGCCTCGTCCAGACCGCCGGCCAGAGCGGGATCAAGCCGCCCGCTGACATCGCCCAAACCCGCAGCCTGATCACCTCGCTGCGCTCCCAGGTCCATGCCGACCCCCTCGCCGCCGACCTGACGAACGTCGACGCCGTCGCACGGCAGGTGGAGTCCGCCAGGGAGGTGCTCCGTGCCGCGGTGGGCGCCCGCGGCGAGCTGGCGGGCCAGCTCACCGCCGCAGCGCAGGCGCTCGGAGCCATCGGCATGCTGATCGACCAGGCCCGCACCGCCGAGGCCGAGGCGTCGCAGAAGATCCTTGGCGTCGCCAACGGCACGGTCGATGCCGCAGCCCTGGCGGCGCGCCTCACCTTTCTGAGGACGAACCTGGAGAGCATCACCTCGGTGGGTCACGGCAACTGGCAGGACGCGCGGCGGCTGCTCGGCCAGCTCGACCAGCAGACGGCTGCGCTGCGGGACGAGGCCACGAAAGCGCTGGGGTCGGTGAAGGACCCGCTGGACGCCCGCAACGAGCTGCGGGGCCGCCTCGACGCCTACCACGCCAAAGCCCTCGCCATCGGCCTCGCCGAGGACGAGCAGCTCACCCCGGTCTACGAGCGGGCCAAGGAACTGCTGTTCACCGCTCCCTGCGACGTCGCCGGAGCCGAGGCGGCGGTCCGGGAGTACCAGCAGGGTCTGAGCCGGGCCCGACCCGCCGGGCCACCCGACCGGGCATAGGGAAGGAGAGCCATGGACTGCCAGCGGCCCGGCTGCACCGGCACGATCGAGGACGGCTACTGCAACGTCTGCGGCATGGCCCCCGAGAAGGGGGCGATGGCCGCCGCGCCGCAGTCCCTGCAGCCGCCCGCCGTTGGGCAGTCCCCGTCGGCAGGACGGAGTCCGTCGGCGGGGCAGTCCCCGTCGGCACGGGCCAGCCAGGCCACCCGGGGCACCACCTCGGGCGGGACGTCCCGGCGCACCGGTTCGGGCAGGACCCGCCGGGGCAACCTCGGGGCCGGGCTCGTCGAGGTGCCGCCCGTGCCCTCGAAGGACCCGACCAGCGTCATCCTCGCCAACCCGGAGGTCGAGGAATCCAAGCGCTACTGCGGCCACTGCGGGAAGCCGGTCGGCCGCTCCAAGCCCGGCAAGACGGCGAGGGCGGAGGGGTTCTGCCCCCACTGCGGCACCGCCTACTCCTTCACGCCGAAGCTGAAGCCCGGCGAGCTCGTGGCCCACCAGTACCAGGTGGTCGGCTGCATCGCCCACGGAGGCCTCGGCTGGATCTACCTCGCCAAGGACCACAACGTCTCCGACCGCTGGGTGGTGCTGAAGGGCCTCCTCGACGCCGGCGACGCCGATGCGATGGAGGCGGCCATCGCCGAGCGGCGGTTCCTTGCGGAGGTGGAGCACCCGAACATCGTCAAGATCTACAACTTCGTCGAGCACGGCGGCCTGGGCTACATCGTCATGGAGTACGTCGGAGGCCAGTCGCTGAAGGAGGTCCGCAAGCAGTACACCGACGTGACCGGCGGGCCGGTCCCGGTTGCCCAGGCCATCGCCTTCATGCTCGAGATCCTCCCGGCCCTCGGGTTCCTGCACAGCAAGGACCTGCTCTTCTGCGACTTCAAGCCGGAGAACGCCATCCAGACCGAGGAGCAGATGAAGGTCATCGACCTCGGCGGCGTGCGGCGCCTGGACGACAACATGAGCGCCCTCTACGGCACCATCGGCTACCAGGCGCCCGAGGTCGCCGAGCTCGGAGCATCGATCGCCTCCGACCTCTACACCGTCGGCAGGACGCTGGCCGTCCTCTCCTTCGACTTCCGGGGCTTCCAGGACCCCAAGCGCTACGCCACCGCGCTGCCGCCCGCCACCGACGTGCCGATCTTCGGCCGCTACGAGTCATTCCACCGCTTCCTGCTGAGGAGCACCCAACCCGACCCGGACATGCGATTCGCGTCCGCCGAGACGATGCGGGAGCAGCTCCTCGGCGTGCTCCGGGAGGTCGTCGCCCTCGACGGCGGCGCCGCCCAGCCCACCCCTTCGAAGCTGTTCAGCCCCGAGCTCATCACCAACCCCGACGCTGCGGACTGGAAGTCGCTGCCCGTTCCGGCAGTCGACCCGGCCGACCCCCAGGCGGCGCTCCTGGCGAGCCTCTCGGGGGCGACGCCCGAGCAGGTGGTCGCAGCCCTCGAGCGGGCACCGTTCACCCCGGAGATCGGCTTCCGCCTGGCGCAGGCCCACGTGGTCGGTGGCGACTACGACCTCGCCGACCGGACCCTCGACCGCCTGACGAAAGAGGACCCGAGCGACTGGCGGATCCACTGGTGGCGGGGCATCCGGGCCCTGGCGAGCGGGTATCTGGACGCCGCGGTGAACGAGCTCGACGAGGTCTACAGCGAGCTCCCCGGGGAGCTGGCGCCGAAGCTGGCGCTGGCGTGCGGCCTCGAGCTGAAAGGGGATCCCGCTCGCGCCGGTGGCTACTACGCCCGGGTGGCACTCACCGACCCCACGTCGGCAAGCGCCGCCTTCGGTCTGGCCCGCTGCCGCATGCGGACCGGAGACCGGGCGGGCGCGGCGGTGGCCCTCCAGGGCGTCCCGGCCACCTCCAGCGCCCATGCCCGGGCGCAGGTGACCCTCTGCCGGGTGCTGGCGACCGAGGTGAACGGGACCAGCCCGTCGCTCGCCGATCTCGTCGCCGCGTCGCAGACCATCGAGCAGCTCCAGGTCGACGCCGAGATCCGGTTCGGGCTGACCCGGGAGATCCTGGCGTCGGCGCTCGCCATGCTGACCGCGGGCCACATCCCGCCCGACGGGACGACCCGCATCGGCGGCGCCGCGCTCGACGAGCGGGACATCCGCAAGGGCCTGGAGAAGACATGCAGGGAGCTGGCCCGCTACGCTGCCACCCGGGCGGAGAAGATCGCCCTCATCGACAAGGCCAACGAGTACCGCCCTCTCACGCTCACATGACGACTGCCACCCTGTGCCCCTCGTGCGGCGAAGCCGTCGCCGAGGAGGACGACTTCTGCGAGAGCTGCGGGACGCGGCTGCACGCGCCACCCCCGCAGGAGGGCACCTGCCCGAAGTGCGGCGCCCCGGCGGACCAGGCCGACGCCGACGGGTACTGCACCCGCTGCGGCAACCGGCTGCCGCGCCCCACCGACCACATCGAGGTCGAGGAGGGCGGCATGGCGCTGGTGTCCGACAAGGGACTGCGCCACCACCGCAACGAGGATGCCGGCGCGATCCGTGCCACCGAGGCGTTCTCGGTGCTCGTCGTCTGCGACGGGGTCTCGACGACCGCCAATCCCGACCAGGCCTCGGCCGCAGCGGCGGAGGCCGTGGCGGACGCGGTGGTGGCGGGCCTGTCGGGGCACGAGGAGGCTGTCTCGGTCCTTGCCGGTGCCGTGGCGGCGGCCCAGGCGGCGGTGTGCAACGCCCCGGTCGAGGAGCCGGGCGGTTACACCCAGGCACCGTCGACCACCGTCGTCGCCGTCGTGGTGATCGGAGACCAGCTGGTGACGGCCAACGTCGGCGACAGCCGGGCGTACTGGATCGATGCGGCGTCGCCGCAGGCCTGCCGGCAGCTCAGCTACGACGACTCACTGGCCGAGGCTGCCATCGCAGCGGGGGCGACCCCGGAGGAGGCCTACGGACGGAAGGACGCGCACACCATCACGCACTGGCTCGGTACCGACGCTCCCGAGGTCACGCCGCACATCGAGGTCGTGACGGCACCGGGACCCGGCATCCTGCTGGTCTGCTCGGACGGGCTCTGGAACTACTACGAGGCCCCCGAGGCCCTTCGGGAGCTGGTGGCGGCCGGCCCGCCCGGCGAGGGGGTGCTGGAGACGGCACGGCGCCTGGTGGACGCCGCGCTCGAAGCAGGGGGCCACGACAACATCACGGTCGCCATCAAGGCCCTCGGAGCGCCCACCTGGGCGGAGGTGCCGTCGGCTCCCCCCGCCGAGCCGCCGAGCGAAACCCCGACCGGGCCTGTTGAGCCTGTTGAGACCGAGACGCCTGTTGAGACCGAGAGCAATGAGAGCGAGGCGAACGACCATGGCTGACTTCCACCTGGAGTGCTTTCAGAACGAGTACCTCCCCGAGGGGGCCAGGGAGGTCAACGCCGTCGTCACGATCACGGCCTCGGGGGCGAGCGCGGCGGGTGGCTTCGCCGCCGGGCCTGGCGCCGCCTCGACCGCCGGCAGCGTCGAGGTGATCGTCGTCGACACCTCCGGATCGATGGGGGGCTCCAAGATCCGGGCCGCCCGGGAAGCCACCGCCGCAGCCGTCGCGGCCATCAAGGACGGCGTGCGCTTCGCCGTCATCTCCGGCGACAACACCGCCCACGTCGTCTACCCGCGCACCGGGGGCCTCGCCACATCGTCGAACGAAACCCGCGCCCAGGCCCAGCAAGCCGCCGGCCGGCTGGAGGCCAGCGGCGGCACCGCGATCGGCTCGTGGCTGCAACTCATCACGAGCATCGTGGCCAACGAGCCGGGCATCAAGCACGTCATCCTGCTCACCGACGGCAAGGATGAGCACGAGTCGCCGGAGACGCTCGACGCCGCCATCCAAGGCGCCAAGGGGATCTTCCAGTGCGACTGCCGTGGGGTCGGCACGGACTGGGTGGTGTCGGAACTGCGGAAGATCGCCACAGTCCTGCTCGGCACCGTCGATATCGTGGCGGATCCGGCCGGCCTCGCCGCCGACTTCGAGACCATGATGGCCCAGGCGATGGGCAAGTCCCTCGCCGACGTCAAGATCCGGCTGTGGACGCCGCAGGGTGCGAGCATCAGCTTCGTGAAGCAGGTGGCCCCCGACCTCCTCGACCTCACCGACCGGCGCGTGACCATCAACCCGCTGTCGGGGGACTACCCGACCGGCGCTTGGGGCGACGAGTCGCGGGACTATCACTTCGCC
The DNA here is from genome assembly GCA_025963875.1 of Actinomycetota bacterium. GTDB lineage: Bacteria > Actinomycetota > CADDZG01 > JAHWKV01 > JAOPZY01 > JAOPZY01. Next base: position 14,553 of record JAOPZY010000259.1, on the reverse strand, counting down.
GTCAGCGTGAACGCCGGGAACGTGGGCGACGAGATGCTCGCCGCCAGAGTGTCGCTGGTGGTCAACGGGCAGGTGGCGGGCCAGGCCCTCGTCAAGGCGGTCTGGACCGACGACTCCGCTCTCTCCACGAAGATCAACAAGCAGGTCGCGCACTACACGGGCCAGGCCGAGCTGGCCGACGCCATCGCAGAGGGCCTCGAAGCCAGGAAGCAGGGGGACATGGAGACGGCAACGACGAAGCTGGGACGGGCGGTCCAGCTTGCGGCACAGTCAGGAAACACCGAAACTGCGAAGCTGCTCGCCAAGGTGGTGGACGTCGAGGATCCGGCGACGGGCAAGGTCAGGATGAAATCCAAGGTCGCCGACGAAGACGAGATGACCCTCGACACGCGGTCGACCAAGACCGTACGGGTGACACACTGATGGCCGAGGCGATCTGTCCCAACGGGCACCTGTCGGACACCGCCGACTACTGCGACCAGTGCGGCGCCAAGATCGGGGGCGACCCCACCGCCGCCGCACCCGCGCCTGCCGGCGCCCCTGCTGCGTCGGAGGCTGCGCCGGGACCGACCAAGGCGTGCCCGGCCTGCGGCGCTCCCAACGCCGAGGGCGACAAATTCTGCGAGGTCTGCGGCTACGACATGGCGCTCGGGGCTCCGGGCGCCTCGAGCCCTGCACCGGCCCCGGTGGGAGCCTCGGCACCCCCCGAGGCCGCAGCGGCCGCCTCACCCGTCGAGGCGGCTTCGCCCGCGCCCGGGGCGGCACCATCATCGTCGCCGTTCTCGACGCCGGCCGTCGCATCGGGACGAGCCTTCGCCGCACCCACCTGGCAGGCGATCGTCGTGGCCGACCGCGACTACTACGACCGCATGCAGGCCGAGGAGATCCCGTTCCCCGCCGTGTACCCCGACCGTGTCTTCTCCCTCACGACGCTGCGGGCGGTGATCGGCCGGCGGAGCACGTCCCGGGGGATCAACCCGGAGATCGACCTCTCGGGAGCGCCGGAGGACCCGGGCGTGTCGCACATGCACGCAGTGCTGGTCGGCAGCCCGGAGGGCGGGTGGACGCTCATCGACCCCGGGTCGGCCAATGGGACGTTCCTCAACGACAGCACCGATCCCATCGACACCAACAGGGCGGTCCCCGTGTCGGACGGCGACCGCATCCACATGGGGGCCTGGACCACCCTGACGCTACGGAAGGCCTGAGCGACTGACTCGAGCATCTCCGAAGTAGATTCCGTCAAAAAGTCGGCTTGGCGGTCTTTTCGACGGAATCTGTAGTGGAACGGCCTGTCAAGTGGGCTACGGAACCGGCCGCGGCTGGGTCAGCCGGGTCCGGCCTCCACACGGGACTGCAAGTCCTTCAGAGCGTCGTGCGGCTGGAATCCGCTGAGGACCCAGGTGGCCCCCCTGGCGGCGTAGGGTCCGGGGTCGCCGCCGGGGGGGATCGACACGGCGACATCGAAACCCTCCAGGCTGCCCCGCTCGGCGGCCACGATGTCCAGCATCCTGGCGAGCTGGTCCGGGTTGACGTCCACCGGGAACAGGCCCTCGTAGCGGGCTGCACGGCGCACGGGCCGCCGGGCGTCCCCGCGGGCTGCGAACCACAGGGGGATCCGCGGCCGCTGCACGGGCGTGGGGAGGAATCGCACGCCGCCGGCGACGTAGCGGCCCAGGTGATGGACCTCCTCGCCGGACCAGAGCGCGAGCAGCAGCTCGACTCCCTCGTCCAGGAGATCGGCCCGCTCCCGGGGATCGGTGGGCTCGCCGAAGCGGCGGAGCTCCCCCCACCGATCGTGGCCCAGACCGAGGCCGAGCGTGAGGCGGCCGGCCGAGAGCTGGTCCAGGCCCACGCTGGCACGGGCCAGGCGTTGGGGACCGTAGCGAACAAGCGGCGTCACCATGGGACCGAGGCGGATCATCGAGGTGGCGGACGCCATGGCGGCGAGGGCGACCCAGGTGTCGGCCACCTCCGGCGGCTCCGTGTCCGGGCGGAGCAGGTGGTCCCAGAGGAAGACGCCGTCCCACCCGTGTTCCTCGGCGTCCGCCGCCAGGTCGGCGAGCACCCGGGGATCGGCGAGCTCCCCGACCGTCGGGACGTGAATGGCGTGCTGCACGCCGTCCGCCGGGCTCAGTCCTTGTAGGCGGCCGCCGGGGGGGCGGGGACAGCGTTGCTGAGGCTCGGCACGAGCCATGTGCGGTAGAGGTTGGCCCACGTGCCGTTGGCCCGCATCTGGTCGAGGACCCCGTTGACGAACCGCGTGAACTCCGGGTGGCCCAGGGCCAGGCCGAGGCCGTAGGGCTCGTCCGAGAACCGGTCACCGACGAACTTGGCGTAGGGGTCCTGCTTGGCCAGCCCGGCGAGGATGGCGTCGTCGGTGGCAATGGCGTCCACCTCGCCGTTCTGGAAGGCGACAAGGCAGTCCGTGAAGTCGGCCAGGAGGACGGGGACCGGTTTCGAGGGCACCGCGTTGAGGTGAGGGATGGTGGTGCTCCCGTTGGTGGTGCAGACCTTCTTGCCCCCGAGGTCCTGGATGCCCTTGGCCGTCGAGTCCCTCCTCACCAGCACTCTGTCGCCGGCGTCGAAGTAGACCGACGAGAAGTCGATCTGCTGGCGGCGGTCGCAGGTGATCGTGAAGGTGCGCCCGACGATGTCGACCGAACCGTCCCGGATCTTGCTGATCCGCTCGGCGCCCGTCATGGCCCGGTACTCGATCTTGTTGGGGTCCCCGAAGATGGCCTGAGCGATCTGGTGCAGGACGTCGATGTCGAAGCCTTTGATCTGCCCGTCGAAGGGGTCGAGGAAGCCAAACAGCAGCGTGTCCTGGGAGACGCCGGCGACGAGGCGGCCGCGGTCCTGGATCGTCCGCATGTACGAACCGGCGGGCATCTGGCCGGGAGCCGGGAGCGCCGCCGGAGGCCGCAGGCTCGCGACGACGTTGCCGCACGTTGGGGCAGGGGGCGACGGCGTCGCCTGGGCCACCGCTGCCTGGGGTGCGGTGGCGGCGGTCCGGGTGGCCCCGCTGCAGCCGGCGAGGAGGGCCACGGCGAGCACTGCCAGCAGGCCCGCCGTCCACCGCCTCACCGGTACTCCCCGATCCGCCGCTGGAACCCGTAGAGCACGAGGACCGCCACGAGGAGGAAGGCGAGGCTGATCGCAATCGCCAGGCCGGTGATGTGGCCCCGAGCGCTGCGGATGTGGCCGTCGAACTCCTGCTGGGTGAGGACCGACACCCGCTGGATTGCCTGGTCGAATGCCTCGAAGGCCCCGTTGGCGGTGCCGGGGCCGGCGGCGAGCGCCGTGGTGATGGCCTGCGGCGATGCGCCGTTCGAGTCGAGGTTCGCGATATTGGCGTGGGCGGCGAGATAGGACTTGAACGCCGCTACCGCGCCGTTCATCGAGGCCTGCTCGTCGCCGGCGGCGGCCCGCCGGGCCGCCTCTGCGAGCAGGCCCTTCCCGGAGTCGGGGCTGCCGAGGGCCGCCACCGCGTCGTCGAAGGCCTTGTACTGGGCGGCGCCGTTGCCGCGGGCGATGAGTGCGAAGCTCTCGTCGCTCTTGGCCCGGAAGGCGGTGACCCGTGCCTGGGCGAGCAGGTTGAGCGCGTCCGCCCGGTCGCGGGCGGCGGCGACCTGGCTGCCCTCGGTCACCAGCGAGAACAGCGTCCAGCCGATGAGCAGCACCGAAAGTCCGGTGGCAGCCGCCAGGCCGACGTTGAGCACGCGGTTGGTGCGCCTCCGGAGAAAGACCTGGGCTGCGACCAGCGCGACGAACAGCACGACGGCGGCAACGAGGACCCCGACCGTTGCGGCAATCCCGCCGGCCGCCGCGTACCCGGCGTCGAGCCGGAGCACCGAATCCTCGTGCAGCCGGTCGGCGGCCGGGAGGATGGTGTTGTTCAGCAGGGCGGTGGCCCGGCGGAGGTAGCCCGCCCCGACGGGGAATCCCTGGCGGTTGTTGGCCCTGGCGCTCTCCACGAGGCCCACGTAGGTGGCGCTGGACTCTGCGATGGTCCTGACGGCGTCCTGGGCCTTGGCCGACGCACCGCCGCCCGCCGCGGCCTTGGCGAGCTCGTCCTGGGCCTGCCTGGTGTTGGTGAGGTAGCGGGCACGCTGGTCCGCGGGCTCGACGCCACCCGCCAGGAAGGAGTTGGCGGCGCTGGCGTCGGCACCCGAGAGCAGGCTCTGGATGCTGCGGGACTCGACGACGACGGGCTGAACCTCCGTGCCGACGGTACGGATCCCCTGCTGGCGGTGGGAGACGGCGTAGAACCCGAGTGCCCAGGCCAGGGCCACGCACGCCAGGACGCCCAGCGAGATGAGCCGCATCCGGCCGGGGGTCGTCGCGGCGGCGGCCCGCACCCGGTGGACGAGGCCGGCCCCCATCGCCTGCGGTCCCTGGAGCCTGGGGGCAGGGAGGCCCTGCGATGACGTCGCCATAGGCCCCGCCATGATAGACGGCGCCTCCCGCGGCCGGGCAGACCCGTCTCGGGGAAGGCTCAGGCGGAGCGCAGTGCCTCGGTCGGCGTCAGCCGGGCCGCCCGCAGGGCCGGATAGGCACCGGCGACCGTGCCGACGATCGCCGCGGTCACGAGAACCCCGACCACCGCTACGGCGGGCAGCACCGTGGGTTGATGGCCGACGGCGGACGCCACCGCCACCGCGCCGGCCCCCAGGGCGAGGCCGCCCACCCCGCCCGCCAGCGCGACCCCCGGCGGGCCTGGTCTCGGCCTGGGCCTGGCGATCGTGCAGTCGGTGGCGACCGCCCACGAAAGCACGGTGTCCGCCCAGGGCCGGGCAAACGGAGGCCTCGACGTCTCCGTGGCCTTGCCACGGCTCGGCCCGCCATCGCCGTAGGTGGAGGCCGGGAGTTCGGCTTCTCGGAAGAATCCGGGGGAAGTTTGGTGGAAATTTGTTCGTAGCGAACGAAAAAACGCCAAACCTCTCGGCACGGGAGTTGCCCACGCGACACGAGATCTTCGCGAGATCTTTCCAGTCCCGGGCATGCGGTGGCATCATCAGGACAGTCGAACGGGGTGCGGCAACCGCCGTGCTCGCACGCACGGGGGAGGCTCACATGGCCACAGTTACCGAGCACGAGACCGAGTCCATCGAGAAGGCAAATGCAACCGGGCTCACGCCGGTCGTGTTCATCCACGGGCTCTGGCTGCTGCCGAGCAGCTGGGACCGCTGGGCCGACGTCTTCGAGGAGGCCGGCTACACGGCGCTCACCCCCGGCTGGCCGGACGACCCGGACACCGTCGCGGAGGCCAACGCGAATCCCGAGGTCTTCGCCCACAAGACGGTGGGCCAGGTTGCCGACCACTTCGAGGAGGTGATCCGCCAGCTCACGAAGAAACCGGCCGTCATCGGGCACTCCTTCGGGGGGCTGCTCGCCCAGATCATCGCCGGCCGCGGGCTCTCGGCGGCGACGGTGGCAGTCGATCCGGCGCCCTTCCGCGGCGTGCTGCCCCTCCCGATCTCCGCGCTGAAGTCCTCACGGCCGGTCCTCGGCAACCCGGCGAACCGCAACCATGCGGTGCCGCTCACCTACGAGCAGTTCCGCTTCGCGTTTGCCAATGCGGTGAGCGAAGACGAGGCGAAGGAGCTGTACGAGACCTATGCGGTGCCGGCGTCGGGGGCGCCGCTGTTCCAGGCAGCCACCGCGAACCTCAATCCATGGACCGAAGCCAAGGTGAAGACCAAGAACCCCGACCGTGGGCCGCTGCTGATCATCTCCGGCGAGAAGGACAACACGGTGCCGTGGTCGATCGCGAATGCATCGTACAAGCGGCAAAAGCGCAACGAGGGGGTCACCGAGATCGTCGAGATCCCGAACCGCGGGCACGCACTCACGATCGACCACGGCTGGCGGGAGGTTGCCGACACGGCGCTGGCGTTCGTGAAACGGTTCACGTAGAAGCAGCGGGTACCATTGAGAGAGGCCCGATCGAGACAGGATCGGGCGTTCTTTCGCGCACATGCCCGGTGAACTTTCCGACCTCCTGAGACTGTGGGACCGCTCCGACGTCCTCGATGCGATCGCGTCCGAGGGCGAAGCCGGTCTCCCCGATGTCGCGCGCCCGGCCACGGTCGCCGGCCTGGCGGAGCGGGTGTCGCCCCTGCTGGTCGTGCTCCCCCGCAGCCGGGACGCCGAGGCCTTCGCCACCGCGCTCGGTCCCTGGGTGGCCGGGGGACGGGTCGAGGTCTTCCCGGCCTGGGAGGTGCTCCCGGGCGAGGCGATGTCGCCGACGCTCGACACCATGGGGCGGCGCCTCCGGATCCTGTGGGAGCTGGCCGGGGGCGGAGCCGAGACGCTGCCAGAGGGGACCCCGCCGCTGCGCATCGTCGTCACGTCGGTCCGCGCCTACCTGCAGCAGGTCGGTGCCCCGCCCACGGAGTCGCTCCACCTGGAAGCCGGCACGACGATCGACCTCGAGGACCTGGAGCGGCGCCTCGCCGCGCTCGGCTACGAGCGAAACTACCTCGTCGAGCGGGCGGGAGAGTTCTCCGTGCGCGGCGGCATCCTCGACGTGTACCCGCCGGGAGCCGTCCCGGTGCGGGCCGACTTCTTCGGCGACGAGATCACGTCGCTCAAGACCTTCTCCATCGGCAGCCAGCGAAGCCTGGCCGACGCCGCGGGGGTCGACATCCTCCCCGCCCGCGAGCTGCTGCTCGGCCCCCAGGCAATGGAGGCTGCCCGCCGCCTGCTCGGCCATAGGGACGAGCCCGGCGAGGAGGAGCCGGTGCTGGCGCTCCAGGAGGACGACGACGAGGACGACGCCTATCCCTCCCTGAGCCCCCAAGGGCCGGGCGCGGGGCGGCAGTCGGACCTGGAGCGGCTGGCGGCCGGGATCGCCTTCCCCGGCATGGAGGCGTGGCTCGGCACCCTGGGCGGCCCCCTCCACCCCCCGGCAGGCCTCATCGCGGCTGCGGGCGCCCTCGTCATCGCCGATCCCAAGTCCTGCCGCGACCGGGCCTCGGACTTCCTCGCCCAGGCCGCCGAGTGGGCCTCCCCCGAGTCCGCCAGCATGTTCATCCCGTGGGAGGAGGCGGCAGGCGGAGCGCAGGTCATCGAGCTCTGGCCCTACGCCCGGGCCGAGGAGGGCATCGACCTCGACGTGACCGGTTGGGACGAGTCGCTCGGCCAACCGGAGCGCCTCGTCGAGACCATCCGCAACGACCGGGCCGAAGGCGCCACGGTGACGGTTGCGGCAGGACGGACCGCCAACCGCGCCAAGGAGATCCTCGCCCAGGCCGGCCTCGGCCTGCCGGTCGCCGCCGCCGCCAAGGTGGACGACGCCTCCATCTCGACGGCGTCGGTGGACCGCGGGTTCCTGCTGCGCTTCGACGGCAAGCCGGTCCTGGCGCTCATCGGCGAGGCGGACCTCTTCGGGAAGCGCCGCCCCGTGGCCGCGCCGTCCGCGGACCCCGCCGCGCGGGCCACGGCCCTGGTGCTGCAGCTCGCGGTCGGGGACTACGTGGTCCACGAGACCAACGGGGTGGGGCGCTACCTCGGGATGGTCACCCGCTCCCTGTCCGGCATCTCCCGCGACTACCTGCTGATCGAGTACTCGGGCGACGACCGCCTGTACGTGCCGGTGGAATCGCTCGACGTCATCACGAAGTACGCAGGAGGCGAAGCCCCCCGGCTCAACCGGCTCGGCAGCGGCGACTGGGAGAAGCAGAAGTCACGGGCGCGGCGGGCGGTGCAGGACATCGCCAAGGAGCTGGTCGTGCTCTATGCCAAGCGCAAGGCCGCCGAGGGCCACGCCTTCGGGCCGGACACCCCCTGGCAGCGGGAGCTGGAGGACGCCTTCCCCTACCTCGAGACCCCGGACCAGGCCCGAGCGATCGAAGAGGTGAAGGCCGACATGGAGCGGGCGGTCCCGATGGACCGGCTCATCTGCGGGGACGTCGGCTACGGCAAGACCGAGATCGCGGTACGGGCCGCCTTCAAGGCGGTCCAGGACTCCAAGCAGGTCGCCGTCCTCGTGCCGACGACGATCCTCGCCCAGCAGCACGCCCAGACCTTCAGCGACCGCTTCGCCGGCTTCCCGGTGAGGGTCGCTCAGCTCTCCCGCTTCCTGAACGCCAAGGAGGAGGCCGAGGTGGTCGAGGGGGTGGGGAGCGGCAAGATCGACGTCGTCATCGGCACCCACCGCCTGCTGCAGCGCGACATCAAGTTCTCGGACCTCGGGCTGCTGGTCGTCGACGAGGAGCAGCGCTTCGGCGTCAAGCACAAGGAGGCGCTGAAGAAGATCCGGGCGAACGTCGACGCCCTGGCCATGACCGCGACCCCGATCCCCCGCACGCTCGAGATGGCCCTGACCGGTATCCGGGACCTGTCGCTCGTCGACACCCCGCCGGCGGACCGCCGCCCGGTGCTCACCTACGTCGGCGCCCACGAGCAGCGCATGGTCACCGCCGCCATCCGCCGGGAGCTGGCCCGGGACGGGCAGGTCTTCTACGTGCACAACCGGGTCCGCTCGATCCACGGCGCCGCCCGGCGGATCCAGGCCCTCGTGCCGCAGGCCCGGGTCGCGGTGGCCCACGGGCAGATGAGCGAGGCGGAGCTCGAGCGCGTGATGATCGACGTCTGGGACGGCAAGACCGACGTGCTCGTCTGCACGACGATCATCGAGAGCGGGCTGGACATCCCGGCGATGAACACCCTGATCGTCGAGCGGGCCGACCGCCTCGGCCTGGCCCAGCTCTACCAGCTCCGGGGCCGGGTCGGCCGTGCCCGGGAGCGTGCCTACGCCTACTTCTTCTATCCCGACGAGGACGTGCTCACCGACGAGGCCCACGAGCGCCTCAAGACCCTGTCGGAGTTCACGGAGCTCGGCAGCGGCTTCAAGATCGCCCTGCGGGACCTGGAGATCCGCGGGGCGGGCAACCTCGTCGGGGCCGAGCAGTCGGGCCACATCGCCGCGGTCGGCCTGGACCTGTACGTGAAGATGATGAACGAGGCGGTGCAGGAACTCGCCGGCACGCCGGTGGCCGCCCCGGTCGAGGTGCGGATCGACCTGCCGGTCGACGCCTTCATCCCCCCGTCGTACATCGCCAGGGAGTCGCTGCGGATCGAGGCCTACCGTCAGATCGAGAAGGTGCGGTCCGCCGACGAGGTCGAGGCCCTCCGCGAGGAGCTGACCGACCGCTACGGAGCCCCGCCGGAGCCGACGGCGAACCTGCTGGCGGTCGCCGAGCTGCGGGCCTACATGGCCGAGGTCGGGATCACCGAGCTGGGCGTGCGCGACGGCGTGATGAAGGCCCGCCCGGTGCCGTCGTTGCTGGACTCCCAGGAGGTCCGCCTCGCGCGGCTGCACCCCGGCTCGACCTACAAGCCCGTGACCGGGACGCTCATCATCCCCGCCCCGGGCAGGGACCTCATCGCCTGGGTGCTCGCCACCCTGCGGGGCCTCCTGAAAGTAGGTAACCTCCCCTGAGCATGCGACTCCCTCGCAGCCGCTGGCGCGCCCTCCCACCGGGGACGACCTCCGGTCGCCGCCTCCTGCTGCTCGCCGCAGCGATGGTGCTGCTCCTGCCTGCCTGCGCCGGCGGCTTCGGCAGCTACTTCGCGCCGACGGCGGCGGTGGTCGGTGGCGCGAAGATCACCGAGGAGGCCGTGGTCACGCAGCTCAAGGTCGTGGCCTCCCAGACGGAGTTCTCGGCCCTGTTCAAGGGTCCGAAGTCGAACCTGAACCGGGTCGATGCCAAGCGCCAGATCCTGACCCAGCTGGTCCAGCAGCAGGCGGTCGTGAACGAAGCAGCGAGGCTCGGTGTTTCGGTCAAGGACGCCGACGTCCAGGCCGCCCTCGCCAACACCCGCCAGCGCCTCGGGGGCGCCGCGGCCCTCCAGACGGCGCTGGCCCAGCAGGGGCTCAACCTCGACGAGTTCACCCGCTACGAGCGGCTCAACCTCATCGTGACGCGGGCCCAGGCCAAGGTCATCAACGGCATCAACGCCACCCCCGACCAGATCGCCGCCAACTACCAGCAGAACAAGGCCACCTTCGACGCCGAGTACCACGTCGCCCACATCCTCATCTGCTCCCATGCGGACGCCCAGGGGGCCTGCACGCCGACCGCCGCCGACCTCGAGCTTGCGAAGTCGGTCGACGAGCGGGCGATCGCCGGCAACGACTTCGCCCAGCTCGCCCGGCAGTACTCGACGGACACGGGCTCCAAGGCTGCGGGCGGTGACCTCGGCTGGGTCCAGCCCGGCAGCGCGGTGGCTCCGTTCGAGCAGGCCGCCCTCGCCCTGCAGCCGGGCCAGGTCACACCGCAGCCCGTCCAGAGCCAGTTCGGGTACCACATCATCAAGCTGATCGCCAAGGGAAGGCCGCTGGCCGATGCGGCGTCCACGATCAACAACCAGCTCGAGCAGACCCCCCGCCAGCAGGCCTTCACCACCTGGGTCCACCAGGCGGTCGCCCGCAACCGCATCAGGATCAACCCCTCGTTCGGCCAGTTCAACGCCGCGAGCCAGTCGGTCGAGGCACCTCCCGGCGCCGAACCCGCCCCCTCCCCCGTTCCCAGCACCGGAACCAGCGGCCCATGAGCCGGCTGCACCTGGTCGGGCTGGGACCGGGGGCGGCGGAGCTTCTCACGCTGCGGTCCTGGGAGCTGCTCGCCTCGGGCAAGCCCTTGCGGATCCGCGACCCAGCCCAGGAGGCAGCCCAGACCATCCTGGCTCGGGGCTTCAACTTCGAGAGCGTGTCCGAGACCGATCCCGAGGCCATCGCCGCTTCCGTCATCCGCTGGGCGAAGCGCTCCGACTCCTGCGTCTATGCGGTGGCGGGCCATCCCCTGGAGGCACCCGAGGCGGTCCCCATCCTGCGGGCGGCGGCTTCGGCGGGCATCGAGGTGGTCGTCGAGCCCGCGGTCACCGAGGTGGAGCGTCTGCCGGCGGCCGACCCCATGACCGGGACCTTCGCCGGCCCTGCGGCGCTGCGGGGCGCGATCGCCTTCGAGCGGCTGGTGGCGGTGATGGCGAGGCTGCGCTCCCCCGACGGCTGCCCCTGGGACCGTGCCCAGACCCACCAGTCCCTAGCGATCCACCTGATCGAGGAGACCTACGAGGTCCTCGACGCCATCGACCGCCACGACATGGTGGACCTCGAGGAGGAACTCGGGGACCTGCTGCTGCAGATCGTCTTCCACGCCCAGCTCGCCAGCGACGCCGGGGCCTTCGAGATCGGCGACGTGGTCGAGGAGCTGATCGCCAAGCTCGTCTACCGCCACCCCCACATCTTCGGCGACGTCACGGTGGGCGGGGCCGACGAGGTCGTTGCCAACTGGGAGGCGTTGAAGCACGAGCAGAAGGGCCGGTCCACGGGGGCCGAAGGTATCCCGAAGGACCTGCCGGCCCTCCTGTACGCCCACAAGGTCCAGCGCCGTATCTCGGGCGCCGGGAGACGGTGGGAGGCGTCGGTGCAGCACCTGTCCACCCTGGCCGGCGCCGCGGCCTCTGCGACAGGATCGGATGCCGACGCTGCCTTCGGCGACCTGCTCTTCGAGGTCGTCGCCCTCGCCCAGCTGGCAGGTGTCGACCCCGAGGGGGCCCTTCGCCGGACGGCGACGCAGCACCTCTCCGGCAACACCGGCGGGACTCCCGATGGACTCGTGCAGTTTCCGACGCCACCTTCCGACTAGCGCCCTGCCGCCTTGGCACGTGACGATGTCCCCCTGCCTGGCGAGTGGCCGCCGCCGGGTCCGCCCGCCGCCCCGTGGCCGCCGGTGGGGCCGCCGTTTGTGCAGCCGTCTGGGGACCCGCCCGCCGCGCCACAACCGCAGTGGCCGCCGCCTGGCGCGCCTGACCAGCCGGAGGCGGCCCCCAGGACAAGCCGCCTGGCGATTGCGGGCGTCGTGCTCGGGGCCTGCTTCGTTGTGCTCCTCTTCCTGTGGCTGATCCTGTCCCACCTCTGATGCACATTTTCGTGAAGCGGGATGAAAAATCGGTCTCCACGCCGGAAAAGTTCACCAGCTTCGTTTCAATCCACGCAGCCGCAGCGTGCGCGCGGGTAGACTGCCTGTTACTTCAGTCAACAGGAGTTATCTAATGAGTGCGATTGAGCGCATCGTGGCCCGAGAGATCCTCGACAGCCGCGGCAACCCGACCATCGAGGTCGAGGTAACGACGGACGAGGGTGGATGGGCCAGGGCAGCAGTTCCCTCCGGCGCCTCCACCGGGAGCTTCGAGGCGCTGGAGCTTCGCGACGGCGACGACCGCTACGGTGGCAAGGGCGTCCTGAGGGCGGTTCGCAACGTGCACGAGGTCATCGCTCCGGCCCTGGAGGGAGAGCCCGCCAACGACCAGCGGCTGATCGACCGCACCCTGCTCGAACTCGACGGCACCCCGACGAAGTCCAAGCTCGGCGCCAACGCCATCCTGGGCGTGTCAATGGCCGTCGCCAAGGCGGCAGCGGACGAGCTCGGCATCCCACCGTACCGCTACATCGGTGGCGCCGGGGCCCACGTGCTCCCGGTCCCGCTGATGAACGTCCTCAACGGAGGAGCCCACGCCGACAACAGCCTCGACATCCAGGAGTTCATGATCGTGCCCCACGGCGCCCCCTCGTTCGCCGAGGCGCTGCGGATGGGCACCGAGGTGTACCACACGCTCAAGAAGTCCCTGCTGAAGCTCGGCCTGTCGACCGGGATCGGCGACGAGGGAGGCTTCGCGCCCAATTTCGCCCGCAACGAGGATGCGCTCACCACCCTGGTGGAGGCCATCGACGCCGCCGGCTACGAGCCGGGCACCGAGGTGGCCCTCGCCCTCGACGTCGCCGCCAACGAGCTCTACAAGGACGGGGCCTACGTCCTGGCGAGCGAAGGGGCGACGCTCAGCGCCGAGGAGCTCGGCGAGCGCTTCGCCGACTGGGTCCGGCGCTACCCCATCGTCAGCATCGAGGACCCGCTCTACGAGGACGACTGGGACGGTTGGGTCGCCCTCACCGGGTCCCTGGGGGCCGAGGTGCAACTCGTCGGCGACGACCTCTTCGTGACCAACCCCGAGCGCTTGCGGCGGGGCATCGAGCTCGGTGCCGCCAATGCGATCCTCGTGAAGGTGAACCAGATCGGGACCCTCACCGAGACCTCGGAGGCCGTGCGGCTCGCCGTCCGCAGCGGCTACTCGGCGGTCATCAGCCACCGGTCCGGCGAGACGGAGGACGCCACCATCTCGGACCTGGCCGTGGGATGGGAATCGGGCCAGATCAAGACCGGGGCCCCCGCCCGGAGCGACCGCGTCGCCAAGTACAACCAGCTCCTGCGGATCGAGGGGGAACTGGGCGAGTCGGCCCGCTTCGCCGGGTCCGCAGCCTTCCCTCGTTTCCGAGGTTTGCGTGGCGTGCAGGTGCCCGCCGGCGACGAGGCCTGAGCGGGGATGCGGCTCACCTTCCACGGCACGCTGCTCGGGATCATCCTGCTGCTGCTGGCGATGATGGCGCTGGGCCCGGCCCGCCAGCTCTGGGCGGAGCACCAGCAGGTCCGCAGCGACGAGGCGGCCCTCGCGGCGGGCAACGCCGAGGCAGCCCAGCTCACGGCGCGCATCCAGGCGATGCAGGATCCCAAGCATGTGGAACAACTCGCCCGCGACCAGCTCGGCTACGTGAGGCCGGGTGAGACGTCGTACATCATCGTGCACCCCCAGCCGGCAACCAGCCCCGCCTCGCCGGCATCGAAGAAGCCGCACGTGTCCTGGCTGCAGCTGGCCTGGTCCGGGATCAGGGCAGGTCTCTGAGGCAATTTACGAGCTTGCTTCTCCTTTCCAGACACCCGAGGTCTGCGTGAGCCTCGTGGCGGTATGCGCCACCGACGAGCCGTCGGCGGTGGTGTCGTAGACCCAGGCGACGCTGTCCTGCGCGATCGCCACCCGCTCGTTGTGCTCGACCGCCGGGCGGCTCGCCTTCCGGTAGGCGTCCTCGATCGGCTGGCGGTAGAAGTCCGGTAGGGGCTTGCCGCCGGCGACCGCGGCATACGACACGGCCTCGCCCGGCAACTCGTGCGAGGAGCCGAAGCGGAACACCCCGTCCACCACCCAGCGTCCGCCCCGCCGGCGCAGGGTCGTGCTGTCGTGCACCGTGACGTCGGGGTCCGGCTGGATGGGCGACAGCGTGCTGGAGTCGAGCTCGACCGAGTGGTCGGCCCAGACGTCGTCGACCGAGGCGGTGGCCCCGTCCCGGTAGACGACGGTCTGCATCCCGTGCTCGGCCAACAGCTGGAGGAGATGCCCCGCAGCCCGCAGGTCCGCCATGCGCTGGACGTCGGCCCCGAGCGCGGCCGGGGTAGCGTACGCCTTGAGGGCAGAGGGGTCCAGCTTGAGGTAGGCGGCCTGCCGGGCGCTCCACCACGCCAGGTAGGCCCGTTCGACGTCGGCCTTGGCGCTGGCGGGAGCGCCGGCGGCGGACCGTGAACAGCCGACGAGCAGCAACGCCACGAGCAGGATGCCGGCGAGCGGCCGCCTGCCGGAGGCGGGGTCATGGAGCCTCACGGGCTACAGTCTCGCTTTTCGACGACAATCATTGCTGGACCCAGCTGACCCAGCTGG
>JAOPZY010000262.1 GCA_025963875.1 Actinomycetota bacterium | reverse complement strand
TCCCGGAGGCCCTGCGGCCACGCCTTCCCCGCCTGTTCCACTACTGCTGGGTGGGTGGCAAGGAACCCGATCAATTCATGAAGGACTGCCTGAGGAGCTGGCGGGTGCACAGCCCGAAGTTCGAGCTGGTGCGCTGGGACGAGTCCAACCTGCCCTCGGACCCGTTCATCAATCGGGCCCTCGAGGCTGGCCAATGGTCGCGGGCTTCGAACGCCATTCGGCTCCACGCCTTGAACCGCTACGGGGGGATCTACCTCGACACCGACGTCGAGATGCTCCAGAGCTTCGAGCCCCTGCGTAGGTTTCCGTGCTTCCTCGGGTTCCAGTACGTGCCCGACGGAACCTACTACAGGCCCTTCGAGATGTGTGTGGCTCCCGGGGTGATGGGGGCGACGGCGGGGCATCCCTACCTGCAACGCTTCCTGGCAAAGATCCCCCGGGACGTACAAGGACCGGAGGCCTTCTCGGTGCTGGGGCCGCAGATGGCGACGTCGGTGCTCATCGAGGATGGCCTGACCGGCTACTCGGACATCGCAGTCAACATCGGGGGCGTGACCATCTTCCCCAAGAACACCTTCTATCCCTACTTCTACCAGGAGACTTTTGACCGTAGGTCCCTCGGCCCCTCGAGCTTGTCGGTGCACCACTGGGCCAAGCGCTGGTAGGGCACGGGTCGAACCAAGGGTCCCACCGCCCTGCGAAGGCGGAAGTCGGGCACAAGGGGAACCCGAAGGCCGTGGAGCTGCAGTTCGCCGTTGACCTGGCTGTTGACCCGCCACTCCTCTTCCAGCGCGCCTTGTTGGGCGAGGTGATCCCACCGGCGCCCGTGCCACCCAAGCGGGAACGGGGAGACCTCGGCCATACGCCGCCCGGTTTCGGCTTTGCCCCGGAGGGCAAGGCGCGACCGGAGTGGGGCATGCAGTACCACGAGGTCCGGGCAGTCCACCACCTCGCCGCCGACTCCTTCGGCGTCGTGGTTCCCGGGGGTCAGGGACAGGGAAGTGCCGGCGCGCGCCACAACCTTCGGTGGATAGGCGGCCTGCACGTAGGCGATTCTGCCCGAGGTCACCAACTCCCCGGCCTCCAGGACGTTGCCGACCGTTTCGGCCCGAAACGTCATGCGGCGCAGCGCCCGGGGCGTGAAGTGCTGCTGGTCGCGGGCCTGCACGAAGTTGATCACCTCAGCGCGCAGCACCGCCGCCGGGCAGGCTTCCAGCAGGCTGCCCGGCCGGCCGTCCCGACACCACCAGAACTCGTCGGCATCGAAGGGCAGGACCCAGTCGGCGCCTCGCCCGTGAGCCTCCCTGGCCAGTCCCGACATGATCTCGGCCTGGAGGTACGGCCCGTCGTCGCGGCTCCAGCGGATGCGCGGATCCGTCTCCGCGAGGTGGCGCAGGATGCAGCGGGTGCCATCCTCCGACCCGTTGTCGACGAGCAGGATCTCGTCGCAGCCGAGAGCAAGGTGGTAGGCCACCGTGACGCGGATGATGTCCGCCTCGTTGCGGACCATGCCGATGCCCGTCAGCTTCACAGTGCCGGATGGTACCGGACAAATCCCCTCGTCGGCTGCCTCGGCCAAGGGGCCCTGCCCGTAGAATGAGGCGATCATGATGCCGGAGGACCTCGGCGCTGCCGAGCGTGCCCGCCTCGCCGAGGCCGATGCGGGCGTTGCGTGGCGGCGGTGGGGCCCCTACCTGGCCGAGCGCGCCTGGGGAACCGTCCGGGAGGACTACAGCGCCAGCGGCGACGCCTGGTCCTCGTTCCCGCACGATCACGCCCGCTCCCGTACCTACCGTTGGAACGAGGACGGCATGGCGGGTATCTGTGACGAGGATCAGTTCCTGTGCCTGTCGCTCGCCCTGTGGAATGGCGTCGATCCCATCATGAAGGAGCGGATGTTCGGGCTGAACGGCCCGGAGGGCAACCACGGCGAGGATGCCAAGGACTACTGGTTCTTCCTCGACTCGACCCCGACCCACTCCTGGATGCGGTGGCGCTACCTCTACCCGCAGGCCCCCTTCCCCTACATCGACCTGGTGGCCGAGAACCGGCGCCGCTCCCGCCTCGACCCCGAGTACGAACTGCTCGACACCGGCGTCTTCGACCGGGGGTGGTGGGAGGTGACGGTGGACGTCGCCAAGGCCGATCCCGAAGACCTCTGCGTACGGGTCCGGGCTCGGAATATGGGCCCGTCGCCGGCGACCCTCCACATCGTTCCGACCCTCTGGCTGCGCAACACCTGGAGCTGGGGCCGTGACCAGCGGCGGGCGACGCTCACCGGGGATCAGGACGGGTCCCTGATCGAGCTGCGCGGCCAATCCCTGCTCGGCGACCGGGTCCTCGGCGCCGCCGGGAGTCCTCGTTTACTGCTGTGCGAGAACGAGAGTAATACCGGACGGCTCTGGGGAGCTGCCGGGTCGCCGGCGTTCCCCAAGGATGGGATCCACGACCACATCGTCCACGGCTCGCCAACGGTCAACCCGGCCCTCGTGGGCACCAAGGCCGCCTGCTGGTACCAGGAGGAGGTCGCGGCCGGGGGGACCTCGGAGGTGCGTCTTCGGCTCGCACCGTCGACCGCCTCGGCCCTCGACGTCGGTGCCGGGTGGGAGCGGGTGATGGCGGCCCGGGAAGCCGAGGCCGACGACTGGCACCGCCACCTCGTGGCGCGACTGCCCGGCGGCCTCGACCCCGACGCCTCGGCGATCCTTCGCCAGGCGGCGGCCGGCATGCTCTGGTCGAAGCAGTTTTTCCACCTCGACGTGATCGAATGGCTCGACGGTGACCCCGCGTCGCCGCCCCCGCCGCCGGGCCGGGGATCGATCCGCAACGGCGCGTGGCGGCACCTGTCCAACGCCGACGTCGTCTCCATGCCCGACACCTGGGAGTATCCCTGGTACGCCTCCTGGGACCTGGCCTTCCAGTGCATCGCCCTCGCCCACCTCGACCCCGGGTTCGCCAAGGACCAGCTCGTCATGTTGTGCCGGGAGTGGTTCATGCACCCCAACGGCCAGCTCCCCGCCTACGAGTGGGACTTCGGCGACGTCAACCCGCCGGTCCTCGCGTACGCCGCCCTGCGGGTCTGGTGGATCGACGGGGGCCGCGACCACGAGTTCCTGGAGCGGATCCTGCACAAGCTGACAATCAATGTCACCTGGTGGGTGAACCGGGAGGACCCGACCGGCACCAATGTGTTCGAGGGCGGGTTCCTCGGGCTGGACAACATCGCCCCGTTCGACCGCTCGAAGCTTCCCCCCGGTACCTGGCTCGGCCAGGCCGACGGGACGGGGTGGATGGCCTTCTACGCGCTCACGCTGCTGGGCCTCTCGCTGTCCCTGGCCGCGTTCGACCCGACGTACGAGGACATCGCCACCAAGTTCTACGAGCACTTCACCTACATCGCCGTGGCGATGGATGAGCGGGGGCTCTGGGACGACGGCGACGGGTTCTTCTACGACGTCCTCCACCGGCCCGACGGTAGCGCCGAGCCCGTCCGGGTGCGGTCGATGGTGGGCCTGATCCCCCTCTTCGCCGTGGCCGTGCTCGAACCGGATTTCCTCGACCGGCTCCCCGGCTTCCGGTCGCGCATGGAGTGGTTCGAGCGGCACCGTCCCGCGTATCAAAAGGTCTGCGCCCACGGCGCTGCGAAGGGACACATGGACCGCCGGCTGCTTTCGATCGTGTCGCCAGCGCGCCTCGTCCGTATTCTCAGCCGGGTGCTCGACGAGGAGGAGTTTCTGTCCCCCCATGGGATCCGGGCGCTGTCACGGCGGTACGCCCTCCAGCCGTACACCGTGGCGCTGGGCGATGCGACGGCCCGGGTGGGCTACGAACCGGGGGAATCGCAGACGGGCCTCTTCGGCGGCAACTCCAACTGGCGGGGCCCGGTGTGGTTCCCGGTGAACCATCTGGTGATCGGTACCCTCGAGAGGTTCCACTCGTTCCTCGGGCCCTCCTTCACGGTCGAGTACCCGACGGGCTCGGGGACCCGTGCAAACCTGGGGCAGGTGGCCCAGGACCTTGCCCGCCGTCTCACCAGCATCTTCCGGGAGGGTCCCGACGGCCGCCGGCCGGTGCACGGCGGCGCCACCCGCTTCGACGAGGACCCCGGGTGGCACGATCTGATCCCGTTCCATGAATACTTCCATGGCGACACGGGGGCGGGCCTCGGGGCCTCCCATCAGACGGGCTGGACCGGCCTGATCGTCGACCTGCTCCTCAGGCCGCCGGGCGGGGACGGCAGTGCAGAGGAGGAGGGAGAGCAACCATGATCGAACATCCCGAGAACGCCGGCCCCAGGACGCTGGCGATCGACATCGGTGGCACCGGGCTGAAGGCGTCGGTCCTCGACGCCAAGGGCAACATGCTGGTCGACCGGATCCGAATCCCGACGGTCTATCCGCTCTCGCCGCAGGGCCTGATCGATGCCCTTCGCACCCTCGTGGCTCCCCTCCCCGCCTACGACCGAATCGCCGCCGGCTTTCCCGGGATGGTCCGGGGCGGGCGGGTCATCTCGGCCCCCCACTTCGTCACCAAGGACGGGCCCGGCACCGCCACCGTCCCCCTGCTGGAGGCAGCCTGGTCGGGCTACGACCTGGCCGGCGCGCTGGGGAAGGAGCTCGGCAAGCCGGCGCGGGTCACCAACGATGCCGACCTGCAGGGGGGTGCGGTGGTGAAGGGCGAGGGCCTGGAGGTGGTCATCACGCTCGGCACCGGCCTGGGCACCGCCGTGTACCACGAGGGCCACCTGGCGCCGCACATCGAGCTGGCACACCATCCCTTCCGCAAGGGCCAGACCTACGACGAGCAGGTGGGTGACGCCGCCCGGAAGCGGATCGGCAAGAAGAAGTGGAACAAGCGGGTGCAGGAGGCGGTGCGCAACATCGACACGCTGCTGATCTTCGACCACCTCTACGTCGGCGGCGGCAACGCGGTCCACGTGGACGCCGACCTTGGTCCGAAGGTGACGATCGTCGACAACTCCGCCGGCATCATCGGGGGCCTCAAGCTCTGGGACCCCGAGCCCGTGGCGGGGGTCTGAACCAGGCTCGGCAATCGCATCTTTGATGCGATTGGGAGTGAGTGCTGCGGTCAACGAGCTCATCCGCACCGGACTGACGCGCCGCCCGCAAAGGGAACGGTTCATTCAGCGAACCTCGTCCGGGCAGGCCCTCATGGACGTCACCCAACGTCGACGAGGCTCTGGAGTTACTGGATAGCCCGGCGCATCCGTAAGGACGCACCGCCATTACTCAGTGTGATCGGTAGGGAGCCGACGTCACCCGTCAATCTTGGCTTGGCATAGCGGCGCAGAGCTTATTTGTGTGAATAACAATGATAATGACAGTTAATTACACAAAGAAGATCGCTGTGAGACTTTGTAGGTCCTCGGATTCTGCTGATTGGCTTCATCAAGGCGCCGTCAAGAAACAATCGCCTCGCATCAAGGACGCGTACAGGGGATGTCTCGCGGCCCGACGGGGGCCATAGTGGCATTGGGAGGGGCCCGACGGGGGCCCCGGGCGGCTTGAGAGGTGACGTCATGGGCGATCTGCTCTCCATCGGAATCATGGTGGCCTTCTTCGCCCTCGCCGCGGCCTTCGTTGCCGCCTGCGAGCGGATCATCGGGACCGATACCTCGTACGAAACGCCGGTCGAGGAGGCGGCGGAGCCGGACGAGGCTGCCGCATGAACGACAACGTCATCGGCCTGATCCTGGCCGTCCTGCTGACCGGGTACCTGATCTACGCCCTCGTCTTTCCCGAGAGGCTGTAGTTGTCCGCTGCTGCCTGGGCGCAGGTCGCCATCGTGGTCGTCGCCCTCGCCGTGGCGGCTCCGCTCCTCGGGCGGTACCTGGCCAGGGTCTACGGGGGAGGCGCCGCGCCGGGCGACCGCATCTTCGGCCCCGTGGAGCGGCTCATTTACCGGGTCTGCGGCATCGACCCCGAGGGCGAGCAGCACTGGAAGGTCTACGCCTACTCGCTGCTGGCCTTCAGCTTCGTCTCGCTACTGATCCTCTACGCCCAGGTCCGCCTCCAGGGCCACCTGCCGCTCAACCCCGACCACTTCAAGGGCATGCCACCCGTTCTTGCCTTCAACACCGCGGTCAGCTTCCTCACCAACACCAACTGGCAGAACTATGCCGGCGAGTCCACGGCGGCGCAGCTCACGCAGATGGCCGGTTTCGCCTTCCACAACTTCGTCTCGGCCGCCGCGGGGGCGGCGGTGGGGGTGGCCCTCGTCCGTGGGCTCATCCGGCGGCGCACCGGCAACCTCGGCAACTTCTGGGTCGACCTCACCCGGACCTGCACCCGGGTCCTGCTGCCCATCGCCATCGTCGGCGCCCTGTTCTTCGTCAGCCAGGGCGTGGTACAGAACTTCCACGCCGCGAGGACCGTGACCACGGTGGAGGGAGCGACCCAGACCCTGCCCGGCGGCCCCGTGGCGAGCCAGGAGGTCATCAAGGAGGCGGGCCAGAACGGAGGCGGCCCCTACAACGCCAACTCGTCCCACCCCTTCGAGAACCCGAACCCCCTGTCGAACGGCGTGCAGATCTTCCTCATCCTGCTGATCCCGTTCTCCTTCCCCTTCGCCTACGGGCGGATGGTGGGGGACCGCAAGCAGGGCTACGTGGTCGTCGCCACGATGTTCGTGCTGTGGTTGGGCACCAGCCTGGCGATCATGGCCTTCGAGACCGCCCCGAGCCCGGTGCTTGCCCAGGCCGGCGCCAGCCAGGCCGCCACCGCGACGCAATCCGGCGGGAACATGGAGGGCAAGGAGGTCCGCTTCGGAGCTGCCTCCTGCGGCCTGTTCGCCGGCAGCACGACCGGTACGTCGACGGGGGCCGTCAACTGCGCCCACGACAGCCTGACGCCGCTTGCCGGAGGGACGGTCCTCCTCAACATCATGTTCGGCGAGGTGGACCCGGGGGGGACCGGGTCGGGGCTCTACGGCATGCTGGTCTTCGCCCTGCTGGCCGTGTTCATCGCCGGGCTGATGGTGGGTCGGACACCGGAGTATCTCGGCAAGAAGATCCAGGCAGCCGAGATGAAGCTGGTCGTCGTCTACATCCTGGCGGTGCCGCTCGCCATCCTCACGTTCAGCGCCGCGTCGGTCCTGCTGAAGGCGGCGCTGGGCTCCATCTTCAACCCCGGCCCGCACGGGCTCTCCGAGGTGGTGTACGCCTTCACCTCCCAGGCCAACAACAACGGGTCCGCCTTCGCCGGCCTCAACGGGAACACCACCTGGTACAACATCACCGGCGGCATCGCCATGCTGATCGGCCGCTTCTTCCTCATGATCCCGGTCCTGGCCATCGCCGGATCGCTGGCCCGCAAGCAGCCCGTGCCGCCCTCGGCCGGGACATTCCCGACCGGGAGCAAGCTGTTCTTCGGGCTGCTGCTCGGCGTGGTCATCCTCGTCGTCGGGCTGACGTACTTCCCGGTGCTCGCCCTCGGTCCCATCGTCGAACACCTCGTCGGTCACTTCCACGTCTAATGGAGACCAGGGTCATGGCACCAGCGACGACACCACCGGCGGGCGAGCACCACGGTGGTGCCCGAAAGCAGTCGATGTTCGACCCCGCCATCCTCCGGCGGGCGGTCGGCGACGCCTTCCGGAAGCTCAACCCGCGCCAGATGTGGCGCAACCCCGTGATGTTCGTGGTCGAGGTGGGCAGCGTCCTCACGACCGTCCTGTTCTTCCGGGACCTGGGATCGGCCACCGCCGCCAACAGCGCCTTCACCGGGCTGGTCTCGGCCTGGCTGTGGTTCACCGTGCTGTTCGCCAACTTCGCGGAGGCCGTGGCAGAGGGAAGGGGCAAGGCCCAGGCCGACACGCTGCGCAAGACGCGCTCGGAGACCGTGGCCCATGTCCGGACCGCCGACGGCGCGCTCGTCGAAAAGCCCTCCTCGCAACTCGCCGTCGGCGACCTGTGCGTCGTCCGGCCCGGCCAGCTCATCCCCGGCGACGGCGAGGTCGTCGAGGGCATCGCCTCGGTCGACGAGTCCGCGATCACCGGCGAGTCCGCCCCGGTCATCCGGGAGTCGGGCGGCGACCGCTCCTCGGTGACCGGCGGCACGCGGGTGCTGTCCGACGAGATCGTCGTCCGGATCAGCTCCAAACCGGGGGAGAGCTTCCTCGACCGCATGATCGCCCTCGTCGAGGGCGCCAGCCGGCAGAAGACACCGAACGAGATCGCCCTCAACATCCTGCTCGCCGGCCTCACAATCATCTTCCTGCTGGCGGTGGTCTCGCTCCAGCCGTTCGCGATGTACTCCCACGCCCAGCAGACCATCACCGTGCTCGTCGCCCTGCTCGTCTGCCTGATCCCGACGACCATCGGCGGCCTGCTCTCGGCCATCGGCATCGCCGGGATGGACCGCCTGGTGCAGCGCAACGTGCTGGCCATGAGCGGCAGGGCCGTCGAGGCCGCCGGCGACTGCTCCACGCTGCTGCTCGACAAGACCGGGACCATCACGCTGGGCAACCGCCAGGCTGCCGAGTTCCTCCCCTTGCAGGGCGTGAGCGAGGAGGACCTCGCGGACGCCGCCCAGCTCTCCAGCCTCGCAGACGAGACGCCGGAAGGGCGCTCGATCGTCGTGCTCGCCAAGGAGCGCTACGGGCTGCGGGAGCGGGAGCTGGTGGGCGCCACGCTGGTGGCGTTCACCGCCCAGACCCGCATGAGTGGCGTCGACCTCCAGGCCCACGACGGCGTCCCCGCCCGGAGCATCCGC
This sequence comes from Actinomycetota bacterium, assembly GCA_025963875.1. Taxonomy (GTDB): domain Bacteria; phylum Actinomycetota; class CADDZG01; order JAHWKV01; family JAOPZY01; genus JAOPZY01. Next base: position 5,729 of record JAOPZY010000262.1, on the reverse strand, counting down.
AAGGGCGCCACCGACTCCGTTCGGCGCTGGGTGACCGAGCAGGGCGGCCACGTGCCCGACGGCCTCGAGCCCATCGTCGAGCGGATCTCCACGTCCGGAGGGACGCCGCTGGTCGTGGCCGACAACACCCGGGTCTTCGGCGTCATCCACCTGAAGGACATCGTGAAGTCCGGCATCGCGGAGCGATTCGAGGGCCTCCGCAAGATGGGCATCCGCACGGTGATGATCACCGGGGACAACCCCCTCACGGCGGCGGCGATCGCCAAGGAGGCGGGCGTCGACGACTTCCTCGCCGAGGCCACCCCCGAGGACAAGATGGCACTCATCAAGAAGGAACAGTCGGGCGGCTTCCTCGTCGCCATGACCGGTGACGGCACCAATGACGCCCCGGCGCTGGCCCAGGCAGACGTCGGCGTGGCCATGAACACCGGGACCCAGGCCGCCAAGGAAGCCGGCAACATGGTGGACCTCGACTCCAACCCCACGAAGCTGATCGAGATCGTGGAGATCGGCAAGCAGCTCCTCATCACCCGGGGGTCGCTCACCACCTTCTCGATCGCCAACGACGTGGCGAAGTACTTCGCCATCATCCCCGCCATGTTCCAGGACGTCTTCAGGCCGCTGCGGACCCTCAACGTCATGCACCTGGCGAACCCGCACTCGGCCATCCTGTCGGCGGTGATCTTCAACGCCCTCATCATCGTGGCCCTCATCCCGCTCGCCCTGAAGGGCGTCAAGTTCCGGCCCCTCGGGGCGGCGGCGGTGCTGCGCCGCAACCTGCTCATCTACGGTGTCGGCGGGGTCATCGCCCCCTTCATCGGCATCAAGATCATCGACGTGGTCATCTCCGCAGCAGGCGTACACTGACATGCGCCGCCAACTGCTCCCCGCACTGAGGATGACCATTGCGCTCATCGTGCTCCTCGGGTTGGCCTACCCCCTTGCCATGACGGGGGTGGCGCAGACCCTCTTCCGCACAAAGGCCGACGGCTCGCTGATCAGCCGCAACGGCGCCGTCGTCGGCTCGAGCCTGATCGGCCAGGCCTTCGCCGCCCCCCAGTACTTCCACCCCCGTCCCTCCGCGGCGGGGACGAACGGCTACGACGCGACGGCCAGTGGCGCCTCCAACCTCGGCCCGACCAACCCCACACTCGAACAGACGGTGGCGGACCGGGCGAAGGCGTACCGCACCGAGAACGGCCTGCCCGCCGGCACACCGGTCCCGGTGGACGCGGTCACGGCCTCGGCGTCGGGCCTCGACCCGGCGATCTCCGTCGCCAACGCCGACCTCCAGGCCCCCAGGGTGGCCAGAGCCCGCACCATGACGGTCGAGCAGGTCCTGACGCTGGTCAAGGCCCACACGGCGAGCCGGCCGCTCGGCATCCTCGGCGAGCCGTCGGTCAACGTGCTGGAGCTGAACCTGGCCCTGGACGAGGCCCACTAGGCCGGCAGCCATGGCGCGTGGGAAACTCCGGATCTACCTGGGGGCGGCTCCCGGGGTCGGGAAGACCTACGCCATGCTCAACGAGGGCTGGCGCGCCCATTCCCGTGGCAAGGACGTCGTCGTCGGCTACGTCGAGACCTACGACCGGCCAAACACCCGCGCGCAGATCCGGGACCTCGAGGTCCTGCCACGGGCCAAGCTGGAATACCGGGGCCAGGTCTTCGAGGAGATGGACCTCGACCGGTTGCTGGAGCGGCACCCCGAGGTCGCCCTGGTGGACGAGCTGGCCCACACCAACGTCCCGGGCTCCCGCCACAAGAAGCGCTGGGAGGACGTCGAGGAGCTGCTGGAGGCCGGGATCAACGTCATTTCGACCGTCAACGTCCAGCACCTCGAGTCCCTGAACGACGTGGTCGAGCGCATCACGGGCGTCGCGCAGCGCGAGACGATCCCCGATGCCGTCGTGCGCGCCGCCGACCAGATCGAGCTCGTGGACATGAGCGCGGAGGCGCTCCGTCGCCGCATGGCCCACGGCAACGTCTACCCGCCCGAGAAGGTCGACGCCGCCCTGGGCAACTACTTCCGCGAGGGCAACCTCGCCGCCCTCCGGGAGCTGGCCCTCATGTGGGTGGCGGACCGGGTCGACGAGTCCCTGCACGACTACCGCCAGCGGCACGGCATCGCGATGCCGTGGGAGACGCGCGAGCGGGTGATCGTCGCCATCGACGGGAGGACGGAGGGCGAGCACCTCATCCGTCGCGGCGCCCGCATGGCGGCCAGGACCAAGGGCGACCTCCTTGCCGTGCACGTCCGCTCGGCCGACGGCCTGACCCGTCCCTCGCCCGACCTCCTGGCGCACCAGCGGGCCCTCGTGGCGGAGCTCGGCGGCCGCTACGTGGAGATCACCGGCGGCGACGTCGCGGAGACGCTCACCAAGTTCGCCCGGGCCGAGAACGCCACCCAGCTCATCCTCGGGGCACCCCAGAAGTCACGCTGGGAGGAGTTCATCCACGGCTCGATCATCAACCGCGTGGTGCGTCTCGCCGGACCGATCGACATCCACGTCATCTCGGCCGACGACGATGGCCACGAGGTCCTGCCCCGCCCCATACGTAGGCGCCACCTGGCGCCGCTCCCGCATCGCCGCCGTCAGATGGCGCTGCTCCTGGGACTGGTCGGCGTACCGCTGCTGGCACTCGTCCTGGCGCCCTTTCGCGACACGCTCGGCACGCCGGGTGCCCTGTTGCTGTTCCTGCTGTTCATCGTGGGCATCGCCATCATGGGGGGCGCGGTCCCGGCGCTCGTCGTGGCCGTGCTCGCCTTCGGGGTGGCCGACTGGTTCTTCATCCCTCCCCTGCACAACCTGACGATCAGCCATCCGGTGGATGCGATCGCGCTCGGCGTGTTCCTCACCGTGGCGGTGGCGGTCTCCGCGGTCGGGGAGCGGGCAGCGCGCCGGACGGTGCTCGCGGCGCGGAGCCAGGCGGAAGCGGAGGCGCTCGCCCGCCTTGCCGCGAGCTCAGTCCTGTCGGCGGGAGAAGAGGCGCTCCCCAACCTCCTGGCCCAGCTCCGGGAGACGTTCGGGTTCACTGCCGTGGCCGTGCTGTCGCCGGACCCGTCGGGCGGGTCCACCGGCGCCCCCGCACCGGGACTCACCGGCCGCGCGGGGTGGCGGGTCGAGGCGTCGGCCGGGGCACCGGTGCCCACCCGTCCCGAGGAGGCATCGTTCTCCGCCGCACTCGACGAGGGTTCGGTCCTCGCGCTGGCTGGCGGCGAGCTGGTGGGGGAGGACACCCGGCTCCTCAACTCGTTCGTCGCCCAGCTGCGCGTGGCCCAGGCGGGGCGACGCCTGCAGGCGGAGGCAGCGTGGGCGGGGGAGCTCGCCGAGTCCAACCGGCTTCGCACCGCGCTGCTGGCCGCGGTCTCCCACGACCTGCGCACCCCGCTGGCGTCGATCAAGGCCTCGGCGAGCAGCCTGCTCTCCGACGAGGTCGACTGGTCCCCGGACGCAATCCACGGCTTCGCCCACACGATCGAGGCCGAGGCGGACCGGCTGAACGCCGTCGTCTCCAACCTCCTCGACATGAGCCGGCTCCAGACCGGCGCCCTGCACCTCAAGCTTCGGGCCGTGGGCCTCGAGGAGGTGGTGTCGGCGGCCCTCGCCAGCCTGTCGCGTGACACCGCCAGCCTCACCATCGAGGTACCGGACAGCCTGCCGGCCGTGGAGGCCGACCCGGCCCTGCTGGAGCGGTCGCTTGCCAACGTCGTCGACAACGCCCTGTCGTGGTCGCCGCAAGGACGCCCCGTGCGGGTGGAGGCCGGTGAGGTCGGCGACCGGGTGGACCTGCGGGTGATCGATCAGGGACCCGGCATCCCCATGGCCGAGCGCGACCGTGTCTTCCAGCCGTTCCAGCGCCTCGGCGACGGCGGTCGCGTCGCTCCCAACGGTGTCGGGCTGGGCCTGGCGGTCGCCCGGGGGTTCGTGGAGGCGATGGGGGGCGAGATCCTCGTCGAGGACACCCCGGGGGGTGGGACGACCATGGTGCTCTCCCTGCGCCGCTCCGAATGATAATGGGCCCCTCGTGATCAGCCGGGTGCTCGTCGTCGACGATGAGCCGCAGATCCGCAAGACCCTCGAGGTGAACCTGCGGGCGCGCCGCTACGACGTCGACCTCGCCAGCACCGGCGAGGAGGCGCTCGACCTCGCGGCACGGCACCACCCCGACGTCGTCATCCTGGATCTCGGCCTGCCCGGCATCGACGGCATCGACGTCGTCCGGGGCCTCCGGGGCTGGAGCCAGGTGCCGATTGTCATCCTGTCGGTCCGGGAGCGGGAGGCCGACAAGGTGGCCGCCCTCGACGCCGGCGCCGACGACTACGTCACGAAGCCGTTCGGCATGGACGAGTTGCTGGCCCGTATCCGGGCAGCGATCCGCAGGTCGTCGATCACCGACGAGGCGGCCTCCGTCGCCACCGAGGACTTCGTCGTCGACCTGGCGGCGCACCGGGTGAGCCGTACCGACGGCCGCGACGTCAGCCTCACCCCCACAGAGTGGCAACTCGTCGAGGTCCTGGTCCGCAACCGGGATCGCCTCGTGACCCAGCGCCAGCTCCTGCAGCAGGTGTGGGGGCCGGCGTACGAGCGTGAGACCAACTATCTGCGCTCCTACATGGCCACCATCCGCCGCAAGCTGGAGCCGAACCCGTCGCAGCCGCGCTACTTCCGGACGGAGCCCGGGGTCGGCGTTCGGTTCGTACCCGGCGGCAGCCCGGCCGCCAAGCCCGAGCCGTCAGGCGGCACAGAAGATCGTTCGTCGGACTAGCACTCTTTCGGCAAAGCGCTCATAGTTGAAGGTCAGATGATTCCGCCGCGTGACCTTGCCTCCATCCGGCAGCGGCTGGCCGGATCAGCTCCCGCACCCTGGGTGGTCGAGCGGGACGCCTCCGGCGCCCGGCGCATCCGGACCGCGGCGGCGGGCGGCCAGAAAGAGCTGGTCATCTGGCGGGACTTCGAGCCTGCCGGCGACGCCGACGTGGAGTTCATCGCCCTCGCCCGCAACCTCATGGACAAGCTGGTCGATGCCGCCGACCGGGGGACCGTCGACATCGTGAGCCAGGAGGAGCTCGACCGGCTCGAAGCCGCAGCACGGCAGGCGACGGCGGGGCCGTGGACCCCGATCCTCGCGGACGAGCAGCCGGAGGGGGCCTCGAGCTTCATCCAGGTCGGCGAAGACCAGGAGGTTGCCGACATGTATGTCTGGCTGGGGGAGGAGTTCGCCCCCAGGGCCGACGTCGAGCTGATCGCCAATGCCCGCCAGGACGTCCCCAAGCTTGTGCTGGAGCTGCGCCGCCTGAAGGATTGAACTCAGCGGCAGCTTTCGAGGTTTGGTGAAAATTTGTTCGCCATGAACGAAAATGCGCCAAACCTCTAGGCAGGTAACCCGGAGACCTGGTGCGTCAAGGTAGGCTCCCGGGGCATGCGCATCCTCGTGACCGGGGCCGGAGGTTTTGTGGGGGCCCACCTGCTACCGGCGCTGAGCAAGGCCGGACACGAGGTGATTGCCGCGTCGCACCGCCCCTGGGAACCCCCGGTGCCGGTGGAGATCGAGGTGTTCGACGTGCGGGACGGCCCCCGGGTGCGGGAGGTCATGGACGCCCGGCGCCCCGATGCCGTCATCCACCTGGCGGCCCAGGCATCGGTGCGGCGATCCTGGGAGGCCACCGACGAGACCTTCGCGGTCAACGTCACGGGCACGAGCCACCTGCTGGAGTCCCTTGCCGACCG
>JAOPZY010000156.1 GCA_025963875.1 Actinomycetota bacterium | reverse complement strand
AGATCGCGCTCCACACCGAAAAGAACACGGAGGATATCAAGAGTCTCGTCAACGAGAACACCGCCCTCACCGAACTGGTGAAGGCGAACACTGATCTGCTCGAAGAGATTCACCGCCACGTGTCCGCTTTGACTCCGCAGGCTGGCAAGTTCGCAGCAGATGAGGATCCCCCACCCTCCGCTCTGTAACGGCCCCTCGCGCCCGGAAGTTGACGAAAGCATCGCCGACACCGAGATCAGTTCCCACGCGTCGCGAACAGCCCCCCGTGGTCGTCGCCTTCCAAGCCCTATCGCTACGGCTCACCTGACCTACTGCTGTTGCGGGCACACGAGGATCCTGAGTTTCACCCCAGACCAGAAGAAAAACTGAGTGTTCTCTAACTTATAGAAACACCACAGGTTTCTGCGGCATCCGCCCCCACTCCGCCCACGAACCGTCGTAGACGCGGACGTGATCGCGGCCGAGCAGGTAGGTGAGCGCGAACCACGCCGTGCAGGCACGACCACCGATGGTGCAGTAGGAGATGACCTCGCTGTCGCCCGTCAGGTCGATCGAGGAAAAGAGCCGGCCCAGGTCCGCAGCGCTTCGGAACGATCCCCGCTCATCGTAGGTACCCTCGATCGACAGGTGGGCAGCAGAGGGAACGTGGCCGGCACGTCCCCCCTCCTCGAGGCCGCCGGACGGCCAGAACCGCTCCCCCCGGAACTCAGCCGCGGTGCGGACGTCGACGATGGTCCAGGCCGGGTTGTTGATCGCCCCCTCGACCTTCGGATGGTCAGCACGAATCCGTTCATCCTCGTCGGGGAGCCGGTAGCGAGTCGTGACGGGCTTGGCTGTTTCGGTGGTCCACGGCCGGCCTTCGTCCTGCCACGTTCCCCGACCGCAATCGAGGATCCGCACATCGGCGTGGCCGTAGAGCTTCATGAGCCAGAACCCCATGGCGGGTGCGTAGCCGTAGAACACCACCGTCGATCCCGGGGCAATCCCCGAGCGCCCCAGGAGCTGTTCGGTCGTTGCCTTGTCGACGAGCTGGTAGTTCGTGTCCTTGAGGTCCCGATAGACGTTCCACAGCACAGCCCCTTCGATGTGCCCCCTGTCAAAGGCAACCGGGCTCACATCGACTTCGACCAGGCGGAGCGACGGATCGTGAAGGTGCTCTTCGAGCCACCCGGGTGCCACAAGAACATCACTCCTGGTGCCTGCCTCCTGCAACACTGCCCTGCTTCCTGAAGCCATGTCGGACCTCCCGTCGTCTGGGCTACTCCACCTGGATCCAGTCGAGCAGGTCCTCCTGCCCAACCGTCTCCAGGAGGGCGGGATGGTCGGTTTTCATGTGCGAGCGGATCGCGTCGATCACCTCGTCGTCGGTGTCGCCTCGAGCCACGTACCCGCATTCGCATCGGATGATCCTTGCCATCACGTCCTCCTCCACGGTTGTACGCCCACGTTCTTGCGACAATGTTGGCGTGACCTTGGCGCCGACGCCACCCACAAGGATCCAGCTCTGCGGGCCGACCGTCATCGAGCGGGCCGGCGAGCGCCTCGACGGCCGGCTGCCGGGGCGCCAGGGCCGGCTCCTCTTCGCCTACCTGGTGCTCAACCGCCATCGGCTGACGAGTCGCGACGAGCTGGTCGAGGCCCTGTGGCCCCACGAGCTTCCCTCGGCAAGCGAGGCCGGGCTCAATTCGTTGATCTCCAAGCTGCGCAAGGTTCTCGGGCAGGGGGTCATCGATGGCCGGTCGAGCTTGCGACTACGCCTCGGGGAGGACTGCCCGGTCGACGTGGAAGCTGCCAGGAAGGCCGTGCACCGGGCCGAGTCCCGGGTCGCCCTCGGCGAATGGAAGGGGGCATGGGGGCCGTCGTTGGTGGCGCTGTTCGTCGCCGAGCGCGAGTTCCTGCCCGGAGAGGATGCGGCCTGGATCGACGAGCAGCGTCGTCAGCTGACGGACATTCGCATCCGGGCACTCGAGGCCTACGCGGCCGCAACGCTGGGGATCGGCGGGACCGAGCTCCCCGCGGCGGTGCGGGCCGGCCGCCAGCTTGTCCGCCTGGTCCCGCTCCGGGAAAGCGGGTACCGGCTCCTGATGCAGGCGCTCGCGTCCCAGGGCAACGTTGCCGAGGCACTCATCGTCTACGCCAAGCTGCGCGGGGTCCTCCGCGAGGAGCTCGGGGTCTCGCCGTGCGCGACGACACAGGCCGTGTACAACCATCTGCTCCGGGCCTGACAGCGGGAGGTTCGGTCACTTATCCGTGGAGGACGCGGATGGCGTTCCAAACTTCTCTCGCCGCCCGGCCCTCGGCAGGTGCCACGGTAGAGTCCGTGAGGGATGGGCCTACGGCAGCATCCAAGTGGGAGAGATGCGTGGATCTCGGGCTGAACGGCAAGGTCGCGGTCGTTGCCGCGTCGAGCAAGGGTCTCGGCAAGGCTTCGGCGCTCGCGCTTGCCCGCGAGGGCGCCAGGGTCACGATCTGCGCCCGCACTCCGGCCGATCTCGAGGCGGCTGCTGACGAAATCCGACATGAGACGCACGCCGAGGTGCTTGCGGTCCCGGCAGACGTCACGAGCGCCGAGGACATTCAGATCGTCATTGCGGCGACGGTCGAGCGCTTCGGCGGCGTCGACATCCTCGTCAACAACTCCGGCGGCCCGGCGCTCGGCAGCTTCCCGGACCTCACGGACGACGACTGGCGGCAGGCGTTCGAGGTTGTGACGCTGAACTTCGTGCGCTTCGTGCGCGAGGTGGTGCCGTATATGCACGAGAAGCGGTGGGGCCGCATCATCGGCATCCAGTCGACTTCTGTGAAGCAGCCGGTCGAGAACATCGACCTCTCGAACGGGATTCGTCCGGGCATTGCCGGGCTGATGAAGGCGATCATGCCCGGGCTCGCCAAGGATGGCATCACCATCAACCTCGTGCTTCCGGGCACGTTCCTCACGTCCCGCATCCTCGGCCGCCTGGCAGGGGGCACCGAGGAGATCGACAAGGCGATCGAAGCGCAGATCGCTGCGGCCGCGACCATCCCCCTGGGCCGCCTCGGTAGGCCGATCGAGCTCGGTCACCTGGTGGCATTCCTGGCCTCGGAGCGGGCTTCCTATATCACCGGGGCCGTGTACCAGATCGACGGGGGCAGGATCAAATCCAACGTTTAGGTGATTCCGGAGCCACTGGCCCACGAACCAAACCCGCGTCCAACCGTGCCAGCACGACACTGCCGTGTCAGCTCGTGAAGACCCTGGCGGTGCCGTCAGTCCCGGGCTCAAGTGCCGGTGGTCGGGAGAAGCTCGGCCGGCAAACTGAGGGCCTCGTCCAGCGGGAGCGGTGAGTAGGGCCGCGAGAGGCAGCGTCACCACGCACCTCCCGGCCGGCGCCAGATGAGCCATTCACTGCACCGACCCTTGGAACCAAGGCAGCGTGGTCCGATCGAGGGAGATATTCCTGCCTTTCCCCTCAGCCGGGCCTTATCCCCTTTGTCTGGTCGTTCGAAGCCAAATATCCCCCCCAACCTTCGATAAAGAGTTCTTAACGGTGATTTCTTTCCTCAACTGTCAAGTTCCAATGTGCCCCCCGATGACCTCGGGAGGAACAGGCGCGCTCGCCCAGAAGACCCCGTGGCCGCGAGGATGGTCCGTGATCGCGCAGATACGCGCGATAGGCGACTAACCTAACCTCCAAGTCCACCAGTAGGGGCACACTTCATTTCATACCTCATGGGTGGCCGGCACAGGCATATGGACTTTGAGCATATTCTGGCGTATAACACCACTTTTTACTCACAGACACCGAAGAGCAAGCCAGTGCTGGGGTGAAATACCGCCCCTTCCGACTCGCCTCGGGCGCGACTGTGGGTCACGGCCACAGACTTGGCAAGAAGCAAACCTACAGCCGGTCGGCGGCCACGCTATTTCATACCTCGTGGATGGCCGGCACAGGCATATGGACTTTGTTGCGTTCACCGCCACCAGTTCCGGCGTTCGCAACGGCGTGGTGAGGGTGCAAGACGACGCGCCTGGCGGGACCCAGATGGTCTCGTTGACGGGAACGGGCACCCAGGGCTACTACGCGGGGGGAGCCGCTGGAGAGATCAGCACTTCGGGTGATGCCATCCCCTTCGGGGCGGCAGCAAACCTGAAGCTAAGTGCTCTGGGCCATAAGTTCGGTGACGGATGACGACCACTCTCACGCGGCTTGCCGGAGGGCCTCCTTCTCGGCCAGTCGCTTCATGAGGTCAGCGAGGTCCTGACGCGGGCCTCCTCGTAGTAGCGCTCGAAGTCCAACAGTCGCCGCTCGACCTCGTCGAGGTCTGTGAAGTCGTTGGGCGTCGGCACCTTGCGCTGGACGATGGAGAAGAAAATCTCGATCTGGTTCAGCCACGAGGCGGTGTTCCCTCATCCTGGACCTTCGGGATCTTCGGCGCGCCTGGCGCCCTTTTCCTCCGAATCTCCTGCATGCCCCGGCGTGGGGCGCCCGAGGTCACCAAGCGACAGCCGGGGGCAGCGCGGCGGGCTCCGCCTGCAATCAGGCCCCGGGCTCGCCGAGGGGGGCGGGCTGGCCCACGTGATCCCGGAACCATGGGGAGGCGGCGGGCTGCCTGGACAGGCCGAGGCCGGCCGCCCACACCCGCCAGCCCGCAGCCGCCACCTCTCCGGGATGGGGCCACACACCACCCACCGGCCTCGCGCGCACGACGGGTCACTGCTCGCGCTCGCCACGCCGTTCCGCATGACGGCGCAGTGGCGGAAGGGGGGCAGGATCAGGGTCGGGTCCTCGACATCCACACCGAGCGCGGTGCGGGCATGGCGGCGTACGGGTTGGCGCAAGGAGCGCGCGGAGCATGATGCCCGCAGCAGCTGTTGGTCGGCGCTGGCGCCCACGTGGCTTTGGCATGGGCACGTTGCGCGATCAGTAGCCTGCCGTTCCGGTCGACGAGGTAGCACGAGACGGCGAGGTGCAGCGGAGTGGACTGGTGATGGCTCGCCACCTTCGGCACAGCCCCCCGCGGCGTGCCCGTCGGGACCGAGCAGAACGGTCTCCTCCATCTCACCGGGTTCGCTCCTTCATCCGGACGACCGCTCAGATGCCCGTCCACGACCCGGCTCGGGGAATCGTGGCCGTCCGCTTGCGTGCCACCCTCGGCAGCTCCCAGCCTGCGCCGCCGACCGACGAGCGTGGAGCGTCCGGGGCGGGGCTGCCTTGTATGCCTCGGAGGAGATGTAGACGGTCATCCGCCGCGGGCGCGGGTTGCAGACGAGCGCCACGTAGGAGATCAGGCCCACTCCTGCCGCCAGGGGCCGCCGGGACACCCCCGCCAATGCCCGGCCGAGCAGAGAGGCGTCGAAGCCGTAGCAATCCAGCGCGGCGGACGCCCGAAACCGGGCGTCCGCGTCGTGCAGCACGTAGTCCCGGATGGGCACGTGAAGTGTGTAGGCGCTGGGCCGCTCGCGGTCGCCCTCGACGAACGAGTAGCACGAGATCAGCGGTCGCGCCGTGAACGAGCCCGGGCCCCCGACCAGCCCGCAGAACTGGGCGATGCTCTCCGGCGAGACCCCCGGGACGGCGCCGGCCGCCAGCGCCGCCTCGGCACCCGAAAATCCTTCGTGGCGAATGTAGACCTTGACCCGCGGTCTGCCCCAGGGGCTCCCCAGATCCAGCGAAAAGATGTAGAAGCGGTCGACCTGCCGGTTGCGCGGCACCCCGTAGCGCAGCAGGGACAAGAACGCGTCGCCGAATCCCAGACGGGCGAGCGCCTCGCCGACCACCTGCCACGCCCGGTCCGGGCCGTGCACGGAAGGATTGAGATAGACCTTGAACCGTGGGGTCCCGCTCCTGCCCAGCTCCGCAGCCAGCCAGAGCCCGAATGGGCCCTGAGGGCGCCGGGGAAAGAACAGGTCCTGCAGCATGCACAAGCGGTCCAGGGAGAACTGATAGCGATCGGCCAACAGTTCCAGGACCTGGAGGCCCGCCTGCATGTTCGCCCAGAGGTCCGGCCGCCGACCGCTTGGCTCGATGAGGAAGCGGATCCTCGGCAACCGGCCCTTGTCGAAGGAGAGCGAGTACTCGACGGGGGTGTGGTCGTCGGAGATCTGCGACTCCCACGCCGGCGTCACGCCCACTGCCTCCGTGGCAGCCGGGCCGAGGAGCTCTCGCAGCAGATCGGCGTAAAGGTCCTGAAAGCCGTCGAGGCCCACCGCCCGGCACAGACGGCGCAGCTGCCAGTGGACGTGATCCCCCAGCAGCATGGGAGAGGTGTCGGCACAGGCGTCCCGGGCCGTCATGACCATCAGCCGTCAGCCCCTTTCGGGCGTCGGACCCGGTCGGCGGGACCTGCAGCCAGCCCGGACGTGCCCGGACCTGACCCCTGAGATGCTCGTGGATGGTCCAGATGTTCCTCCTCACCGCATGTGGATGACCGCTGCGTCGTAAGCAGGACGATACGGAGCCAGGCCCTCCAGGGCATCACGGAGAGCGGTGATCTTTAGCGCTCCCATCCCGCAGCAGGTGGATGGCGTACATGAGGTCGAGCCACCCGCGGAAGGGCCTGCGCTCGTTGTCACCGAGCCAGCCGACGGCCCCCCAGACGCGGTCGCCGGGCAGGAGGATCAGATGCAGGTTGACCTGCGCCGACTCGTCGTGACTGGCGTCTCCGGCATCCGGCCGCCCACCTGTCGACGCGGCCGACATGCTGTCGTCCGATTGCGCCGGGCGCAACGTCTGATCGTCACGAAAAGGTAAAGCCACGCCCCAAGCATGAGGTGGCTGCCCCACCCGAGTCATCCCGGAGCGCCGTGATCCTTAGCCGTGATCCGCTGCTCCCACGTCCGGGGCAAGCCAGCGACGAGGAACACGCCGACGAATAGCGGGTGAAGGATCCCGGTCTCAGCCCTCCACCTGATGGCCTTCTCCGTGAGTCCGAATCGTCGGAGTTCGACCGTCGAGATGACGCCATGCTGGCGTGTCGCCTGCGCCATCCAAGGCTCCAGAACGCTATTCTACAAACGTTTGAGTAAATCCCGCCCCTATAGGGGCGGGATTTACTCAAACGCCTAGCGGCGGCGCTTCACCGCCCGGTCGATCTGCATCTGCGCGCCCTTCTCCTTAACTTGGTACCCGCGGGAAATAATGTGCCCGACCACGCCTCGCTGATCTCCGGCCGTTGGTGGCCGCCGAAGGAAGGAGTGCAGCGCGCATCTGGGCGCGACAGGCGACCTGGCACTCACTCCGCGCAGTTTGTTCGGCGGTGGGCCCTTAGTTTTCGTCGGCCACGCCACCCCGAGCCATCAGTGCCGCGAGCTCCGAGCGGGACCGGATGCCGAGCTTGGCGTAGATGTGGCCGAGATGGGTCTCGATGGTGTTGACCGAGACCGAGAGCTGGCGGGCCAGGTCGGCGTTGTGCTTGCCGGCCGCTGCCGCCCTCGCGACCCGCCGCTCCTGGGGGGTCAGCTCGCCCAGCCGCCTCCGGCGGCGGCGGCCCCCCGCCACCTTCAGCTCGTCGGCGGCCAGGCCGGCGAGCCACACCGCCCCCCCGGCCTCCGCCCGGCGCACGGCGTCGGCGAGGAGCTCCCTGGCACGGGCGAGCTCCCCGCCACGGCGGAGGAAGGAGCCGTAGTCGAGCAGCGTCTCGATGTGCTCCAGCGGGAGCTGGAGACCCTCGTGGAGGGCCAGCGCGGACTCAAAATGGCCTCGGGCGGCCTCACGGTCGCCGTCTAGGTTCGCCAGCCAGGCTCGCCCGGCGGCGGCCGCGATGCGCGGCCACCGGCATGGTAGCCGCGCGATGCACCCGTCCAGCCAGCCGAGGACCCTCCGGGCGTCGTCGAGCCGCCCGCATCCGACGTGGGCGGCGATGGCATGGCGCCCCCAGGAGACGAGGCATGGTTCGCCGACCCCCATCCGCTCACTCGCCGCCTCGACGCGCCGGTAGACGTCGCTCGCGGCGGCGGGGTCTCCCCCGCGTAGGGCCATCTGGCCCCGGCAGTCCCACGTGAAGAGCAGGGCCAGCCACTCACCTCTGGGCAGGGCGCGCAGTTCGGCCTGCTCGCACCAGAGCTTCGACCGCTCGACATCACCGTGATGGTGGAGATGAAGGCGCGCTCGGGCGCAGGCCAGGTAGGGATCGATCATGGGGAAGAACTCGCTCAACTCCTCGGCCCGCCTGACATGCGCGAAGGACTCGGCCAGCCGGCCCATCCGGGAGAGCGTGTAGGAGCGGTTTATCGCGAACCAGGCGGTCGACTGGGCAGCCCCGATCTGCTCCGTTGCGGCCAGGGCCACGCTGGTCACACGGTCGGACTCGGCGAAACGCTCCGCCAGCGACGTGGCCATACCGTACATCGCCAGCGTCGAGGCCACCCCGGCGGAGAGGTCGGCCACGTCGGAGAGGGGATCGGCCACGAGCGGCAGGGCGGCCGCCGCGGTGGCGTCGAGGCCGGCCGGATCGCCCGACATCCATGCAGTGAGGCCCCAGGCAGCGGCCGCCCGGGCCTGCAGCGTGGTCGCCCCGCCCTCGGCCAGCTCCTTGGCGCGCAAGGCGAGTGGGAGCGAACGCGCCGGGCCGCCCGAGAGCCAGGACACCAGCGCGTGGTCCACCAGCACCTCGACGGCAAGCTCCGCCGAACCGGGTGTGGCCAGGGCGGTTGCCTTCTCGTACGAGATGGCGGCGCGCTCGTGGCTTCCCGTGCTCGCATACGCCAGGCCCCTGGCCCGGAGGGCCTGGATCCGCGCCGCCAGCGGCAGATCCTCGCGCGCCAGCAGCCGCTCCCCCACGGCGAGCGATTCGGCCGGGCGGCCCTGGGCGAGGAGGGCCTGGCCAAGGGCCGTGAGCAGTTCGGGGCTCGCCCGCTGCCCGGCGAGCTGCGCCGCAGCCCCCAGCCGCTCCGCCGCCACGCCGAACGCTCCCGCGCTCAACGCAGTCCTGCCGGAGGCTTCCAGGACGCCGATCGCCTCGGCGTCGCCGCTCAGCTCACCCCGCACCGCGTGCTCGGCCGCCTCGTCGTCCAGTCCCCGCGCGTGCAGCAGCTTGAACGCACGGGCGTGCAGCCGTGTCTGCACCGCAGGACCGGCATCCTCTGAAAGCGCCTGATGGAAGAGCGGATGGACGAACTCGAGCCAGTTCCCCCCCACGGACCGGACCAGCCGGCTGCGGTGCAGGGCCTCCAGGCCCGTCGCGCACTCCGCTTCGTCGAGCCCTGCGATCTCGGTGGCGATATCGGCCCGGAAACGCAACCCGAGCACGCTGGCGACGCGGGTGAGGCGGATCCCCTCCGGGGGGAGCCCCGCAAACCGGGAGAGCAGGAGCTCCTTCTTGGCGTGGTGGGAGCCCGTCTTCCCCACGTCGCGGATCGCATCCCCCTCCTGGAGGATTGCGGCCACCTGCTCAAGGAGGAGCGGGTTGCCCGAGCAGAGCTGCCAGGACTCCGAAACGACGTCGTCGGACAACGGCCGGCCGACCAGTTCCGCGAGCAGGCGCCCGGAGGCCATCTTGCTCAGCGGGGCCAGCCTCGCCATCCCGGCGTGGCCCTCGTGGGCCAGGGCTTCCGTCACCTCATAGGCAGCCCGCGGCCAGGGGCGCAGCGTGCCGATCACGGCGATCGGCAGCGACCCGATCCGACGGGCGACGAACGACAGCAACCCGAGTGAGTCGGGGTCGGCCCAGTGCAGGTCGTCGAGCCCGATCAGCGTCACGGCCTCGGAGTGGGACTCCAGCCAGCGGAGGACCGCAAAGAAATGGTTGGCGCGCGCATCTGCGGGGGCCATGCCCGCCCCCGGAAGCCCGAGCACGTCCTTCCCCCCAAGCTGGTCGACGGCTTGCGAGAACATCCCGAAAGGGATGAGCTGCTCCATGGCATCCCCGCGGGCGAGACCGACCCGCACGCCCCCCGAGGTGTGCTCGATGGCGGCCTGCAAGGCGGCGGTCTTGCCGAGCCCGGACTCGCCGACCACGAACAGACAGCCGCCCCTCCCTTCCCGGGCCTCTTCGAGGAGCCGGCCGGTGGCAGCGATGACGGCTTCACGTTCCAGCATCAATCCCTGACTCCCCCCAGTCAGAGTCGGAAGGCGGGTTCCGCCCACAGGGGTCACGCCTAGCGTGTGGTCACAGTACCTCACAACCGGTTGAAACCGTCCAGACCCGCCAGCCCACTCCCTGCCAGTCCAGTCCCTGCGGAGAGCTCTCGGCGACGACCCTCCGATCCCACCCTCATCGGCACCGTCCGATCCATCGGATACCGGTTCCT
The DNA here is from genome assembly GCA_025963875.1 of Actinomycetota bacterium. Lineage (GTDB taxonomy): Bacteria > Actinomycetota > CADDZG01 > JAHWKV01 > JAOPZY01 > JAOPZY01. The sequence continues at coordinate 8,429 of JAOPZY010000156.1, read as the reverse complement.
GGCCGGGCCCCGGACGGCCAGCCGGCCCTCTGACAGGAAGCGTCCAAGGCTGGAACCGCGAGGCCGACCCGTGCCTAAGCCGCGGGAAAATAATGTGCGCGATCACGCCTCGCCGATCTCCGGCCGTTGGCGGCCGCCGAAGGAAGGAGTGCAGCGCGCATCTGTGCGCGACAGGCGACTAACCTGGCACTCAATCCGCGCAGTTTGTTCGGCGGTGGGCCCTAAGCGACCAGATCGAGCAGTTGCGAGCGTGACGGGCCCGGGCACGTGATCGGCTCCTTGCCGTCGGAGATCGTGAGGATCTTGTCGACCATTCCTACGCGCCCCAGCACCTCCTCCGGCGTGGCGAGGCACGAGCCGACCTCGAGGAACCCCCGGAACACGTCAGGGTCATAGGTCGGCGCCGTGAGGAATTCCTTCATGATTCGCCCCTTGTCGTCAGCCGGGTCGGGTTGCGGAGGCTCCCGTCCCTCGCGCAAGGCGAGCATCTCGGCGACGCGCGCACGATCCAGCTGCACCTGGAACTCGTACGAGGGCCGGAACTCTGCATCGCCGATCGCGTACCACTCCTCTGCGAGTGCCTTGGGATCGCCCAGGCGCGAACACACGTGGTCGCGCAACCGCACGACGTGGTCCACACCGTTCGACAGCCCACGCCCGTACGACGGATTCGTGGAGACCCATGCATCGGCAACGGGCAGGAGCCCGGTGACAACGGGCTTGCCATCGAGGACGAAAGCGCGACGTTTGTCCAGGATGCCCGACATCGGCAGGACGTCGGTGATCGGCTCACCGTCGAGCCAATGGGCATGCCTGGGCATCGACGCCACAACCCGGGTCCAGCGCTCACGGTCGCGTAGGCCCTTGAGCGGCATGTCACCCGAACCGCAATAGATCACGATCATCCACGTCGAGTTGTCGCCGTGAATCGTGATCACCGACAGCGTCCCCATCGCAGCCATCAGGGGGCCTACTGGCATCGGCGTCGACCCATCGCGTGACCGGAAGTACCGCGTGTAGTAGGTGAATCCGCCGTCCTCGGCCTCCTCCAGGGGCGGCCGGCCACCGACGGCTGACAGCCACTCGCGGAGAGGCGACCTCCGGCCCATGGCGTCAATGACGAGATCGGCACGCAGCTCCACGCCGGAGGACGTCCGCACGCCCCTCACATGAGGCACGCCGTCGATTACCGAACCACTCGTGAGGAGCCCGACGGCTCCCTCGCCGCGCCGCAGATCGAGGCGCGGCTCGTCTTGGGCCGCACGGGCAAAGACACTCTCGAGCACCGGACGGCGCGCCGTCATCGTCCACAGCCGGTCGTCGACCTCCCGCGGCGTGCGATCAGCGATGAACGGCGGCATCGCCGTGAGCATATCGAAGCGGGTCCCGCCAGCGGCCACCAGCGCGTCATAGACGTCCGGCAGCTCGCGCTGGACGAGGATGCGAAAGCGCGGCTGGACGAAGTGGGCCTGGTGGAACTGTGGGACGCCCCGCCGCTTCCAGCAGGTGAACACGTCCTCACCGACGGGTGGCGGTTCCTCCGCGTCGCGCTCGATCACCGTCACCTCGAACCCTGCGCGCGCCAGCAGCATGGCCGTCGCGAGTCCGCAGGTGCCGCCGCCCATTACGACCACATCCGCCATCGTGCTGCCCCTTTCCGGATAGGCTCGGCCCCATCGGCAGGACAGCCCGTCGGCCTCCTTGGGGCTCATGCCGGCCATCCGCGATGCGTCCGCAGGCTGTCTGGTCCCAATCCGCTAAACATTTCATTGAGCGTAGACGCGTGGTGGTGATACAGGAAGACCTGGAATTGACCCCGGAATGGACGTCGCTGACGAGGAGTGCGGCTGCGGTGCGCTGATCGAGACCCGCGGTCATGCTGCAGGGAATCACGGCGCACTACCTCCACCTGGGCCGCCAAACGGGGGACGATGTCGGCATGCCGATCCCGCTGATGCTCGCGACCCTCACCGACCGCCGCGACTTCGGCGACGATTGGCTGCTGGAGCGCAAGTTCGACGGCGAGCGCTGCGTGGCCACCAAACACGGCGCCGACGTGCGGCTCGAATCGCGCACCGGCAAGGACCTCACCGGCACCTACCCCGAGGTCCGTGCGGCGCTGGCGGCCCAGCGGGTCCGAGACCTTGTACTCGACGGCGAGGTCGTCGCGTACGACGGCGATGAGACGTCGTTCAGCCGGCTTCAGCAGCGTCTCGGCGTCACGAATCCCACGCCAGAGCACGTGGCCGCGTATCCGGTCGTCTACTGCGTCTTCGACATCCTCGAGGTCGACGGCGAGGATCTCGCGGACCGCCCCCTCCTCGAGCGCCGTTCCCGGCTGGCGAGGGCGATCCGGCCGAGCCCGGCAGTGCAGCTCACCGAAGCCTGGCGTGGGGATTCGCAGGCGAGGTTCGCCGAGGCCTGCCGGGCCGGCTGGGAGGGGCTCATCGCCAAGCGCGCCGAGGCTCCGTACACCCCGGGCCGCTCCAAGGACTGGCTCAAGCTGAAGTGCTCCTGGGAGCAGGAGTTCGTCATCGGCGGGTACACCGATCCCGCCGGCAGCCGGACGGACTTCGGTGCCCTGCTCGTGGGCTACTACGAGCAGGGCCTCCTTCGCTACGCCGGCAAGGTCGGGACCGGGTACACGGCGGCGACGCTGCGGAACCTCGGCGCCCGGCTGCGCGAGCTGGAGACGCCCGAGTCGCCGTTCGTCGACGTGCGGCCGATCCCGCGCGGCACCCACTGGACGCGGCCCGAGCTGGTGGCCCAGATTGGCTTCGCCGAGTGGACGAACGACGGCCGGCTGCGCCAACCGCGCTTCCTCGGGCTGCGCGACGACAAGCGCCCGGCCGAGGTCGTCCGGGAGCGGCCGGCGTGAGCACGGGCGGCGGTCGGGGGCGCGGTGGCGGCCGTGCCGGGGTCGACCGATGGGCGGCCGGCCGGGAGGTCCTGCGCGCCACGGACCCGCGGATGGCGGCGCTCGTGGATGCAGATCCCGGGTTGGACCTGGACGCCTGGATGGACCGTTTGTCGAGCGACCTATGGGGTGCGCTGGTCCTGCAGGTGATCGGCCAGCAGCTCTCGCTGGCTGCCGCAGCGACGATCCTCGCCCGGCTCGAGGCCTTGCACGGGGGCCGGCTGCCGACGCCGGCGGAGCTCCTCGCCACCGATGCTCAGACGCTGCGCCAGATCGGGCTGTCCCGAGCGAAGGGTGTGTACCTGCACGACCTTGCCGCGCGCCTGGAGGATGGCCGGCTCGACCTCGAGCGGCTGCGGAGCCTCGACGACGACGCCGCCCGCAACGAGCTCACCCAGGTCAAGGGCGTCGGGCGGTTCACCGCCGACGGTGTGCTCATGCTGGCGCTGCGCCGGCAGGACGTGTGGCCCGCCGCCGATCTGGCACTGCGCCGGGCGGTCGAGCGGGTCTGGGGGCTGGATGCTCCGGCGTCCGTCGCGCAGGTGGACGATCTCGGCGAGCGTTTCCGGCCGTGGCGGACGCTGGCGGCCGCGTACCTCTACCGGACCAGGAGGCCCTGACGACTGGGCTGCGCCGGGTCGTGCATGACCAAGATCAGGAGGATCGGGTAGCCGTCTCGTGAGCGCCTTCAGCTAGAGTTCATTGGCGCGATTCCACTGGGACGCTCAACGCCGAAGTTCGCCTCGAGGTACCCGTCATTACTCCATGTTTCGCGAGATTTCCGCGGGATGGATCGAAGCTGCGGCGAGCGGCAGGAGCGCTACGGGAGAAGCTCCAAGGCATCGACATGTCGGGGCCGAACGACGCTGAAGTGCCGGCGGTCCAGCGTCGCAACCTGATGAACACCGAGTCGCTCCGCGGCGGTAATGACCGAGGCGTCGGCCGCTCCGAGGGGCAAATCGCGGTAGGTGACCACCAGCTCCGCGATCCGCAGCCAGTCGGAGGGCGTGACCGGCTCGGCGATAAGGTTCCCGGCGGCCAGGTCGCCCAGAAACCGGGCCTCGGCCTCGACTCCGAGTCGCGTGGCGATCAGGTAGTCAGCCTCGGTCACCACGAGCATGGGGACGATCAACGGCCCTGGATGTGTCTCCAGCAACTGGAGGCACGATTCGTGGTGGCGATCATCCGCATCGACGTAGGCGTACAGCGGTCCTGCGTCGACCACAATCGCTATCGAGACACCTCGGCCCTCAGGATTTCCTCGATGTGTTCAGAGATGTCGGTGTGCCCACTATGGCCGGCGCTTCCGGCCATAAGCCGCCGGCGACTCCCTGGGTTGTGCCCAAGGTGCGCTTCAATCGCCTCACGGGTGAGCTCGGAGATTGTCTTCCCCTGAGCCTGAGCCTCGTGGCGGAGCTTGGCATCGAGATCGTCGGGAAGTTTCACGGTGGTTCGCCTCATGTATGCCAGCATACCACTGGCTCGGAGCTCCTCAGCGTCGGGGAGACACCGGACCCCCGTCGTCCCCCCTCGTTGACTGGGCCGTGTAGCTACCTTGGGCCTTCATTCTGTGAAGTCCCTGTTGATTGGCCTGAGAAAGTACTCACAGGTAGGGCTGACCCTTGAGCGGCCCGCGTGGGTGGTGATGTGCCCTACGAATCCCGTAGTCGGACGGGCCGGCCGTTGCTAGTGCGATGATCCCGGGTGGCCGGTCCAGGTGCCCGATCGGCGACCCGACGTTGGAAGGAGCAGTTCATGGCGGACACACTGGCGGCGATGGCAAGCTCACCGGCGGACTATGAGCGTCTCGGACTATCGCCCACCTCGATCGCGCAATGGGAGAATGGGGCACGTACCGACGACTCGGCGGGTAGCTACGAATGGTGGTACTTCGACGCGCACCTAGCCGACGGGGCGAAGCTGGTCGTGACGTTCATGAACAAGGACATGGTCGAGCTGCAGAAGTTGTCGCCGCAGCTACGGCTCGACCTCGATCTTCCCGACGGGCGACACTTCGAGAAACTCGTGCACTATCCACCGGGCGAATGGTCGGTGGCCAAGGACCATTGCGATGTGCGCCTCGGCGAGAACCGATTCACCGGTGACCTGCACCGCTATCGGATCCAAGCGACAGCGGAGGAGATCTCGGTCGATGTCACCTTGACCGGTGAGGTTCCCCCATGGCGCCCGTCGACCGGGTACATGCTGTTCGGCGCGGATCGGTCGCTGGAATTCGCCTGGCTTCCCTCGGTGCCCCAGGGTGCGGCGACCGTCACGTACTCCGTCGACGGCGAGCAGCACGAGACGACGGGGGTCGGCTATCACGACCACAACTGGGGCAATGTCAGTCTGAGCAAGGTGGTCCACGACTGGTATTGGGCTCGCGGTCAAGCCGGGCCGTATTCGGTCATCGCGTCCTACATCACCTCCGCGAAACAGTATGGGTTCGAGCCGATTCCGATCTTCATGCTCGCCCGCGAGTACGTCATCGTCGCCGACGACCCGACGAAGGTCACCTTCGAACGGGACGGGGTCTACACCGATCAGACGACCGGCAAGCCCGTCGCGGCAACGACGCGCTACACCTACCAGGACGGCGAGGACCGATACGTGGTGTCGTTTACCCGCACCCGCGACCTATTGGAAAACCGGATGATCGACACCATCAAGGGGCTCAAACGCATCGCCGCCAAGCTGGCGCACTTCGACGGTGCCTATCTGCGATTCGCCGGTGACATCGAGATCTCACGGTATCGCGGTGGTGAGCTGGCCGAGACCCACAAGGACGACGCGATCTGGGAACTGATGTACTTCGGCCACGCCCGCGACCAGTAGGCCCGAGCCGATCGGGTCGATGCCCAAACAAGGGGCTCATCTCGAACAGCTAGTGTGGTGCGTCAGAAATAGCTCGCGCGATGGACTCCTAACCTCTCGGCGGACTGCCCGCTCCCCGCGTCTTGCGGACGATCACCACCCCGACCCCGATCAGGCACGCGCCGAGCAAGCCGAGCAGCCCCAGCGGGAAGCGCGGGCCCGTGACGGGAAGGGCACGGCCCTGCGAGAAGGTCGAGCCGAGGACCGAGGTGCTGGGCGTCGGCGTCGGAGCCGGCGGCGTGGGCGAGGTAACCGGGGCCACGACCGGGAGCAGACCCAGGGCCGTGGTCGCCGCCGATGTGTTGTTCGCCAGGTTCGGGTCCGCCTCGCTTGCCTTCACGGTGGCGGTGTTGCTCAGCGTTGCGGGCAGCAAGCCGCCGGTGACGGCAACCGTCGCCGTGACCGACGCCCCTGAGGGCACGGAACCCAGATTGCACGTGACGACGCCCGCGGACTGGGTGCAGCCTCCCTGGCCCGCGCTGGCGGAGACGAACTGCATGCCCGCAGGCAGGGTATCGGTCAAGGTGGCATTCGTGGCCGAGCTCGGCCCGGCGTTGCTCACAAGGATGTTGTACGTGATCGCCTGCAGGACCCCGGCCCCCGCCGGGGCGGTCTGCGCCACCGACAGGTCGGCGGTCGGGGACTGGAAGAAGCACGGGGCCAGCTTGACGACCTTGTCGGTCTGGCTCACGTAGAAGCAGCCGTCCGGGCCCACGGTGGCGAAGTCACCCCGGCTGCCGCCCGAGGCCACCACCGAGACGGCATTGCCCTTGTTGGTGTCGATGCGGACGATGGTTCCGTTGTTGGTGTTGACAAAGACGTTGTTGGCGACGCCTCCCGGGGCGTTGTCCAGTGCGATCGCGATGCCGTCGGGGCCACCGCCGACCGGGACGCTCGCCTGCATCGGCCAGATGGTCGTACCGGGCTGGGGCCGGCCGAACTCGTGCACCACGTTGCTGCCAGGGATGGCGGCCCAGATGTGCTGGCCGTCCGTTGAGATCGCTATCCCGTCGTAGGCGCCCCCCGAGACGATCTGCGTCACCACGGGCGAGGTGTCCGGGTTCTGCACCCGCCAGATCCCGCTGCCGGTATCCACGAAGAGGTCGTTGGACAGTGGGTCGCCGACGAGACCATAGGCGGTCCGGGGAAACGCGGCGATCCGGTGACCGACGGCGAGCGTCGCTGGATCGAAGGAGTAGACGCCCGGCGTGGAGTTGGTGGTCGCGTAGTAGTTGCCGTGGGCGCGTGCGAGGTCAAGGTCGAGCAGGCTGTGGACAACCGTCGCACTGGACGCGGGCCCACCGGCAGCCGGGAACTTGTAGGTGCTCGCGTTGAGGGAATCGGTAGCGAAGAAGTTGCTGCCATCCTGAAGGAGGCCGACCGGACCGATGTTTCCAGAGGTGGGGAATCCGGTAGCGAAGTCGGTACCCCCCGTGAGCGGAGCCGTGAAGGTGGTGAAGGTCGTAGCCGCTGCAGCCTGGCCCCCGGCGACGAACACCGATCCCGCAATCAGGGCCAGGACGACTGCGGGGCGGGCGACGGCCCCGAGAAGGTGCCACCCGGTGCGCTTGGTACGAGCAAGCAGATCCCTGGCCCCCGGCATTGACGGTCTCCTTCGCTTCTGAACGGAACGGTCCCTGTCTAGATATAAACGCCTAGACCGAGACAAACCCCACTACGGTCGGACGAGGCGTCAGGTCATGAGGCGACGACCAGCCCGAGGGACAGAGTCCCGAGGTCAGTCGTCTTTCGCGACACACCACTAGTGTCCTGCGTCAGAGATTCGCTGTAGATATCCTGCCAGCGAATCAAGGATCTCGTCCGCCGTCTTCTGCCACACGAAAGGCCTGGGGTTCTCGTTCCAGGTTGCGATCCAGGCCCTGAGGTTCTTGGTCAGGTCGTTGACGCTTCGGTGAGCCGACCGCTGCAGCAGACGCCGGGTTAGCTCGGCGAACCAGCGCTCCACAAGGTTCATCCACGAGCTCGACGTCGGCGTGAAGTGGAACACGAAGCGGGGGTGGCGAAGAAGCCACTTGTTGATGGCAGGGGTCTTGTGGATCGAGGAATTGTCGAGCACGACGTGCGCGTCGAAGCCCTCGGGCACGGCCCTGTCGATGGCAACGAGGAACTTCTTGAACTCCTCCGCCCGGTGCTGGGGCCGGAGCTGGTGGATGACCTCCCCGGTGGCGAGGTTCAAAGCCGCGAACAGGTCGGTGATCCCGTTGCGCACGTAGTCGTGGGTTCGGCGCTCGACCTGGCCGGGGCGCATGGGCAGGATCGGCTGGGTGCGGTCCAGGGCCTGGATGCCGCCCTTGTCGTCCACGCACAGCACCACTGCGGCGGTACTCTCCCCAAATGCGACCCCTTCGGTACTCCATCAACGTCACATTGGACGGGTGCTGCGATCATCGTGCAATCCCCGCGGACGAAGACTTGCATCGTCACGCGGTCGAGAACCTCAACCAGTCCGATGCCCTTCTCTTTGGCCGGGTGACTTACGAAATGATGGAGTCAGCGTGGCGGCCGCCGGCGCCGACGGGAGCGAGACCTGATTGGATGGAACCCTTCGCCCAGACGATCAACGCGGCAAAGAAGTACGTCGTGTCGAGCACCCTGGAGCAGGTCGATTGGAACGCGG
>JAOPZY010000121.1 GCA_025963875.1 Actinomycetota bacterium | reverse complement strand
ACGATGTCCCCCCGCCGGGCGAGGCGGCCGAGCTTCTGCAGGATGTAGCCGGCGACGGTCTCGTAGTCGCCCTCGGGCAGCTCGAGGCCCGTGGCGTCGGCCAGCTCGTCGGGCCGCATGGTGGCGGGCACCCGGAAGCCGCCGGGCACCTTCCGCAGGCCCGCACGCTCCTGGCGGTCGGACTCGTCCCGGATCTCGCCGACAAGCTCTTCCAGGATGTCCTCCAGGGTGATGATGCCGGCGGTGGCGCCGAACTCGTCGAGGACGATCTCCAGATGGGTCCGGTTGCGCTGCATCTGCACGAGGAGCTCGTCCAGCGGCAGGGACTCGGGGACGTAGAGCGCCTCCCGCATCACCTCGCCCACCGTGACGCCCGGCCGCCGCCGCGCCGCCCGGATCATGTCCTTGAGGTGGATCCAGCCAACATACTCGTCCGGGCGCTCCCGCCAGACCGGGAAGCGCGAGTAGCCGGTACGCTCGGCGACGTCCAGGAACTCGTCGTACTTCGCCTGCGCCGGGACCGCGACCACGGACACCCTCGGTACCATCGCCTCGACCGCTCGCCGCTCCGGGAACTCCAGCGTCCGGGTGAGCAGCTCGCTCTGCCCCGGCTCGATCGAGCCGCCCCGGCGGGACTCCTCGACGATCAGGGCGAGCTCGCCCGGCGTGTGGGCGCTCGAGATGTTGAGCGTCTTGACCCCCAGTCGGTGCAGCACGAGCCGGGAGCTCCGCTCGATCAGCCAGATGAGTGGGCGCAGGACGGCGATGAAGGTCCGCAGCGGGGCCGCCACGGCCAGGGCGATGCCCTCGGGCCGGGTGAGGGCCAGGTTCTTCGGCACCATCTCGCCGATCACCACCTCGAGGAAGGTGATCAGCACGAAGGCCACGACGGTGGCGACGGCATGGGTGGCGATCGCGTGCAGCGGGGACGGCAGCTTGCCGAGGAGCTGGGAGAACTCGTGCGCCAGCGTGGGCTCCCCGATGGCACCGAGGCCGAGCGCGGTGAGCGTCACGCCCAGCTGCGTGCCGGACAGCATGAGGTTGAGCTGCGAGACGGCCTTCTGCACGCTGACCGCCCGCCGGCTGCCGCGCGAGACCATCTCCTTGATGCGGGTCCGCCGCAGGCTCACCAGGGCAAACTCGCCGGCAACGAAGAAGGCGTTGGCGGCGACCAGCAGGAGGATGCTGGCGAGCTTCCAGGCGATCATGGGGTCATCATGGACGGCTCAGCAAAAGTAGCAAGCAGGTGCGGAACTTTTCCCGCGCAGACGCGGGATTTCTTCCGGACCTCGGAAACCTGGGTAATCCTTCACCGGAGCAGGACCACACTGGGAGGGAAGGTTCATGGCAGATACAGAGCTGGCCTCGCGCCACTGCGAGGCGTGCGAGCAGGGGACCCCGCCGCTGGACGACGAGCGGGCCAAGTTGCTGCAAGGGGATCTCGACCCGGCCTGGGAGCGCGATGGCACCACGAGACTTCGGCGCACGTTGCGCTTCGATGACTTCAAGGACGCATTCGGGTTCGCCACGCGCATCGCGCTGGTTGCCGAGGAGGAGGGCCACCATCCCGACATGGAGATCGGCTGGGGGAAAGTCGTCGTGTCACTCACGACGCACTCTTCCGGGGGCCTCACCGAGAACGACTTCATCATGGCCGCCAAGGTCGACCACCTGGCGACCGGGACGGGCCTGAAACAAGGCCTGAAGCAGGGGTAGCTGCGGCCCGCCCGCTCATGGCGTCTGAAAGGCCGACGGATTGGGTATAACCGCTGGCCTGCTGGGCGACCGAGAAAGAGACGGGGCATGACGCAGGAAGGGCATCCCCCCGCGGTGGCCGCCCAGGGTGACGAAGGGCGGAGGCTCGACGGCGCCGCCGCGAACGCATATCCGCTGCAGGATGAGGACGAGCCGTTCGTGTGGGACCGGGTGGCTCCCCGCCGGATCGATGCGCAGCGGTGGGCCACCTATGAGCGGTACATGGGCGAGATCTTGCAAGCCTTCGGCATGGACCTCGACACCCCCGGGACCCGGCGCACCCCGGAGCGCTTCCTGCGGGCGTTGTTCGACTCGACGTCTGGCTACGAGGGCGATCCGAACCTCGTCACCGCGTTCCCCACCGAGTGCAGGGGAGGCAGCGGTTGCCGGCTGAGCCAGGTCATCGAGGGGCCGATCCACTTCTACTCCGTCTGCGAACACCACGCGCTGCCGTTCTTCGGTGTGGCCCATGTCGGGTACGTGCCCCACGAGCTCATCATCGGTATCTCCAAGTTGACCCGTCTCGTCCGTCTCTTCGCTCGGCGGTTCACGGTCCAGGAACGCATGGGCGTGGACATCACCGAGGCCCTCGTGAAGCTGCTGGACCCCCATGGCGTGGCCGTCCACCTGGTTGCGACCCACCTCTGCACCCAGATGCGGGGAGTTCAGGAGAGTCGGTCCAAGACGCGGACGTCGTTCTGGAGGGGAAGCTACGAGGCCGAGCCGGCGATGCGGGACGAGTTCCTCCGAACCGTGGAGGGAAGCCGGCGGTGAGCCTGGGCGGCTCTCGCCCCGCCATCGAGAGGGCAGACCGCCGTGGCGCCGTTGCCCTGGCCCACCGCTACAGCCCGGCGGATCTCTCCGTCTTCGACGAGGAGGAGACCCGTCGATTTCTGGGACAGGGGCTCGACGATCCCCGCCGCAGCGCTGCCCTGGTGTGGGAGCTGCTGTACCGGTTGGAGCCCTCCCTCTACGACCGGCTGATCCAAGCAGAGCCCCTCCATCCTGGCATCCTCGCCTGGCTTCCTGCCGCGCCGTGCCGGGTGGTGGAGGTGGGTGCCGGGACGGGGCGGCTGACCGTGCCGCTTGCCGGCCGCTGCGACGAGATGATCGCCGTCGAGCCGGCACGCCCGCTCGCCCGCGTCCTGAAAGCGAACCTCGCCGCCGCCGGCCGCCGTGGTCGGGTCGCCATCGTCCGAGGGTTCTTCGACCAGCTTCCCGTGCCCGACGGGTGGGCCGACCTCGTCGTGGCCTGCTCGGCGATGGCGCGGGACCCGGCGCACGGGGGCGACGCCGGCCTGGCGGAAATGGAACGCTGCTGCACGCCCGGCGGGAGGGTGGTCATCGTGTGGCCCGTCCACCGCCGCTGGCTCGCAAGCCGCGGCTATACCTACCGCTGCTTCGACGGTGACATGGCGATGGAGTTCCCAAGCCTGGACGACGCAGTGGAGCTGGCCGAGATCTTCTACCCTGAGGCGGTCACCGAGATCCGGCGGCGGGGGCGGGCCCAGGTGCCCTACGAGCTGCTCGGTCGGACCGCCCCCCGCGACGTCGCCTACAAGGACGTCCCCCGGTTCGATAAGGGCACCTAACTAAGTCAGTTATGGAAGCTTGACAATCCAGATTAGGCTCACCTAATGTCTGCCTCGTAAATTCCCGATTCGGCCGGGGACCACGACAAAAGGAGGAAACAGGTGCTTCGTTCGACGCGCATGCTGGCAGCGGCACTGGGACTCACGGCGCTCGCCGGAGGGGCCTGCTCGGCCTCAAAAAGCGCTACCCCCCCTCCGTCCCAGACACCCACGTCGTCCCCGTCGCCCGAGGAGAAGCGGGCTACGGCTGCGGAGGTTGCCACCGGTCTCAGGACGATCGACGGCTCCGCCAAGGGGGTCGCTTCCAAGGCCGCAGACGACAAGGCGGGTGCCCAGGCACTCGACGCCCTGATCGAGCCCGTCTGGCAGACCATCGAGGGGACCGTCAAGGCCAACAGCCAGGTCGGCTACGCCACCTTTGAGGACAACTTCGCGCTTCTGGAGTCGGCGGCCAACGCCGGCGATGCGGCGAAGGCCGGTACGGCGTCCGGTGCGGTCTCGAAGGCCGTGGCCGACTACCTGGCGAAGTACCCGGCCAGCTGACTCACCTGCACCATGCTCCCTCTGGGAAATGGTGCGTTCGGCCTATGTAGCCGCACCAGCCCCCTGTCGACGTGGAGGGGAGACGTTGTCCGCGCACAAGCGGCAGCCCTCGGCATCGATCGGAAGGCAGGCTGACATGGTGGAGCCAGAGACAGTCGCGGTCGACGGGGGACGCACGCGGAGCCTGTCACAGGAATGGTCGCGGGCGTTCACGCTCATGCTGGTGTTGCTGCTGGCGGTGGGCATCACGACCGTCGCCGGCGTCCGGCAGATCGTCGGCGAGTTCAGCGGCACGGCGCAGCGCCTCGACCGGGAATCGACGATCGTCGCCTCCCTCGGGACCAGCCTCATCGACCATGAGGCCACGGCACATCAACTGCTCAGCGGGGCGCCCGTGGACCGCCAGGCCTACCTGCGCCAGCAGGACCAGATTTCGGTTGCCTTTCGAGATGCACTCGCCACGTTCCCGGCAAAGGACGCCCGGGACGCCCTGAGCCAGGCCGCTCGATCCTGGCAGGCTGCGCTGACCAGGGCCGGCCTCTGGGGGGACCAGGTGTCTGCGTTGCAAGGCGCTCACGACGAACTCCAGGCCCAACTCGGCGCCGACAGCGACGTAGCCCGCGACCTGCTGCTGGGCCTCCAGAAGCCTGCCCTCGAAGCAATGCGCAAGGGGCTCGCCGCGGATGCCGGCGTGGAGCGGCTGCTGCTGGTCGCCCTGGCTGCGCTGTTCGGCGCGGCGTTGGCCGTGACGGGGTACTTCCGCCGGCGAGTGGCCACCAAGGACCTGGGCGAACTGGCCGACGCGTTCAACGGCATGACCGGCGCTCTCCACGAGCACGACCTGGCGACGACGCTTCGGGCCACGCACGACTCGCTGACTGGACTGGCCAATCGCGCATCCCTGATCGAACGCCTGGCGGAGTCCCTCCACGCCGGCAGCGACCGGAGGGCCCGCAAGGAGAGCGTGCTCTCCATCGACATCGACGACTTCAAGAACGTCAACTACTCCGTGGGCGACGCTGGACGCGACGCGCTGCTCGTGCAGTTGGCCGGCCGGCTCAAAGACTGCGTCCGGCCTCACGACCTCGTCGCCTCCCTCGGCGGCGACGAGTTTGCCATCGTGGTCCTGGAAGACGATGCCGGCTCCGCCGCAGTGGTCATCGCCGAGCGGATCCTGGAGGTGCTGCGGGCGCCGTTCACCGTCGGCGGCACCGATCTGCAGATCTCCGCGAGCATCGGCGTCGCCCAACGGCGCCCCGAGACACTTGACGCCGGTGAGCTGCTTCGGGATGCGGACTTCGCCATGGAGATGGCAAAAAGCGGCGGCAAGAACCGCTACCAGCTCTTCGACGTCCAGCTCCACGACGACATGGTCGCCCGCTCGGCCCTCAAGGCCGACCTCGCCCTGGCCGTCAGCTCGCACCAACTGCTCCTG
>JAOPZY010000111.1 GCA_025963875.1 Actinomycetota bacterium | reverse complement strand
TTGACACCGCCGATGGGCAGCACCCGGCCGTTCAGCGTGACCTCACCGGTCATGCCGACATCCGAGCGGACGTTGCGGCCGGTCGCCATCGAGACCAGTGCGGTCACCATCGTGACACCCGCGGACGGACCGTCCTTGGGCACCGCGCCGGCAGGCACGTGCACGTGGATGCGACGATCCAGCGCCTTCGGGTCCACGCCCAACTGCTCGGCGTGAGCACGCACGTAGGACAGCGCGATCTGCGCCGACTCCTTCATGACGTCACCCAGCTGGCCGGTGAGTGTCAGGCCCGAATGCGAGCCGCCGCTCTCCATCGAGGTGGCCTCGATGAACAGGACGTCGCCGCCCGCTCCGGTGACCGCCAGGCCCGTGGCCACGCCCGGCACCTCGGTCCGCTCGGCAGCCTCGAAGTGGAACTTCGGCTTGCCGAGGAACTTGCGCACCGCCTCGGCGTCCACGACCACCGGCGGCGTCAGCTCACCGGCAGCGATCTTCGTGGCCGCCTTGCGCAGCACCTTGCCGAGCTCCCGCTCCAGGTTGCGGACGCCCGCCTCCCGGGTGTAGTCGCCGACGATGTGCCGCAGCGCATCGTCGGTCACCTCGACCTCGCCCTCGTGCAGCCCGTTGCGCTCGATCTGGCGCCCCAGCAGGTGGTTGCGCCCGATGAGGACCTTCTCGTCCTCGGTGTAGCCGTCGAGCGTCACGATCTCCATCCGGTCCAGCAGCGGGCCGGGGATGGTGTCCCAGACGTTGGCGGTCGGGATGAACAGCACGTCGGACAGGTCCAGGTCGACCTCGAGGTAGTGGTCCCGGAACGAGTGGTTCTGCGCCGGGTCCAGCACCTCCAGGAGGGCCGAGGACGGGTCGCCACGCCAGTCGGCGCCGACCTTGTCGATCTCGTCGAGCATGATGACGGGGTTGTTGGTGCCCGCCTCCTTGAGCGCCCTGGCAATACGGCCCGGCAGCGCACCGACGTACGTGCGACGGTGCCCACGGATCTCCGCCTCGTCGTGGATGCCGCCGAGCGACACCCTGGCGAACTTGCGACCCATGGCCCGCGCCACGGACTCGCCGAGCGACGTCTTGCCGACGCCCGGAGGGCCGACCAGCGTGATGATGGCGCCGGAGCCGCGGCCGCTCGCCGTGGCGATACCACGGTCGGAACGGAGCTTCTTCACCGCCAGGAACTCGATGATGCGGTCCTTCACGTCCCCCAGCCCGGTGTGGTCGGCGTCGAGGATGCGTCGGGCCTCGGCGATGTCGAACGTGTCGTCCGACCGCCTCGACCACGGCAGCTCGACCATCCAGTCCAGGTAGGTCCGGATCCAGCCGTGCTCGGGGTTTTGGGGCGTGCTGCGTTCGAGCCGCTCGAGCTCGCGCTCGGCCTCGGCCCGCACCGCGTCGGGCATGCCCGCTTCCTCGATCTTCTTCCGGTACTCGCCGACGATGTCGTCGTCGCCCTCGCCGAGCTCCTTGCGGATGGCGTCCATCTGCATGCGCAGCAGGTGCTCCCGCTGAGCCTTGTCCAGGCCCGACGTCACGTCGGTGCGGATCTTGTCCTTCAGGGAACTCTCGGCCAAGGCCTCCCGCCCCCAGGCGATCACCTTGTCCAGCCGCTGCTCGACGTCGATGGTCTCGAGGACCTCGACCTTCTGCTCGGGGCTGAGGATGGGCGAGTAGCCTGCCGTGTCGGCGATCTGGCCAGGGTCGGACATCCCCCGCAGGAACCGGGCGGCGTCAGATGCGCCCCCCTGCTCGAGCAGGTTCTCGACGATGGCCTTGTACTCGCGGGAGAGCTCGAACGCCCTCGCGCTGGCGTTGTCGTCCGAGACGGCCTCGACCTGCACCCTGAGGGCGCTGCCGACGCCGGGGACGCCTGCGCCGATGATGCCGCGGGTCAGCCCGCGGATGACGACAACCTCGCTGCCGTTGGGCAGCCTTCCCGTGTCTTCGATTTTGGCGATGGTGCCGACTCGTGCGTACTTCCCGTTGATCCTCGGGACGACCAGCACGATTCCCTGCTCGGCGCGGGCGGCCGCAAGGGCCTCCTTCGCCTCGCTGCTTTCCATGGAGAGCGTGACGGCCATGTGCGGAAGGATGACCGCTCTCTCTAGCGGAAGGATGGGCAGCACCTGGGTGTCAACTTCCATGTGGTGGCCTCTCTCTCATTTGCAGCTTTCAATCTGCAAGTTTGCTGCTGTCCTGCATGTAAACGCTCGCTGGGCCCGGGCATTCCCGATGGGACTTCCAGGCACAAAATAAAGGTACCAGACAGTAGCGAATCCTAATTGCCCGCTTTGAGCGACCCTGGCCCGGCCCGGCAAATCGAGATTCTGTTTGACCACGCTCTACGTGGTGAAACAGAAAAAGAATCGTAGAATAGTCTTGTGAAGTGGCAAGATGTGGCGAGAAGGCAGCACGGTCTGGTCAGCCGTGTCCAGCTTCTGCGAACCGGCCTCGATGCGGCTGCCATCTGGCGACGGCTCCAGAACGGGGTTTTGGAGGAGGCTCTCCCGACCGTGTACCGCGTCCCGGGCACACCGCGCACGTGGCTGCAGTCGCTCATGGCTGTGTGCCTGTGGGCCGGAGGCGACGCGGTAGCCTCCCACCGGGCTGCGGCCACGCTCTGGGGGCTGGACGGGTTCGAGGAGGGCCCGCTGGAGGTCACCGCTGGGAAGAAGAACCAATGCAGCGCCCGCTTCAAGGTGCATCAGCCGCCGGTGGCTCCGAATCTCGTGACCCGGAAGCACGGCATCCCCGTCACCAACGCAGCGCGGACCCTGCTCGACCTTGCCTCCTGTGTCAACGAGGAGCGGATGAACCAGGTGCTCGACGATGCGCTGCGGAAAGGGTTGGTTTCGATGGAGTCTCTCGGGCGCACGGTGGCGCAGGGAAAGGGATCGGGTCGTCGAGGGGTGGCGGTCTTACGGCGACTTGTCCAGCAACGTGATCCCGTGTACCAACCGTCGGCTTCCGAGCTTCAGGCGTCTGTTCGTAGGTTGCTCATCGGCGATGGCCTGGAGGTCGAGGAGGACTACGTTATTACGGATGCCGACGGCAACTTCATTGCCCGGGTCGACTTCCGCCTTTCGGGCGAGTGGGTGGTCGTCGAGGTCGAGGGCCGGGCGAACCACTCGTCAAAGGTCGACTGGGAGCACGACCTCACCCGGGGCAACCGCATCATTGGCGAGGGCTCGGGCGTCATTCATGCCACGGCGGACAAGGTGAACAACCACCCCGAGGAGTTCCTGGCCGAGGTCCACCGCGCGCGGGCGGGTCAGGCTCGGCTGCGGGGGCGCCGGGCCGGCTCGTCGGCGTAGGCGGCACCGCCATCCGTTATTCGCGGATGGCGGCGGACGTAGAAGGCGACGATGGCCCCCTTGAACCAGAGGGCCAGGACGGCTCCCGCGGCGGCCACGAGGCCGATGTCGAAGGTGCCGTCGGACGACTTCGGCGGCGCCGACGCCGACAGGGCGAAGATCGTGATGCCCGGGGTGAAGGCGTAGAGGGCCGACGCCGGCCATGTTTCCCATAGCATCCGGAGTCCTCGGCGCAGCGCCTCCCGCCAGGAGTGGACGGACAGGGCGAGGGCCGGTGTGACGAACGTGAGGGCGACGTCGGCGAGCAGGCAGGCGCCGACGAGGACGCCCAGAGAACGATGCGCTGCCGCATGCGACGCGAAGCTGAGCGGGAGGTCCAGGCCTTGCAGGACGAATGTGGCAGCGACCAGGGACACACCGGTGACAAGGGAGAGCGCCAGGAACCGGGGGATGAATGCCAGGGTCATCGGCCAGATCTCGCCGGGGTTCATCGATCGGAAGCGGAAGCCCCGAAGGAACCACACCCGCTGCGTGCCGGCGAAACCCAGCAGGAGGACGTCCAGCGGCAGCACGAGCACGGTCCAGCCGTGGCCGAGGCGGCCGAGGGCAACGGCGCCCCCGGTGAGGACCGCGGTCAGGGCCGGGAGGAGCGGATCGCTGACCAGGACGCCGGCCGCCTGGCCGAGATGACGGCGGAACTGCTGCCACATCCCGAACGCTTCGCGGTCGCGGTCCACGTCGTACCTCCCTGGTAGCTCCCTCCTTGTGAGAGCGCGACACCCGGGCGCTGATACGTCACGGCGCGGCCTGGCTTCAGCGCTCGAAGGGGTTCTTCGGCACGAAGACGTGGACAGGCGTCGGCGCTACCAGCTTGGCGAAGCGGACCCCGTCCGAGGAAAGACCCACGTAGAAGCCGAAATGCATGGGGACGACGAGCTGCGGGTTGATAAGCTTCACGGCTTCTGTGGCCTCGTTGGCGTCCATCGTGTAGTAGCCGCCGATCGGAATGAAGGCCACGTCGCACGAGATGGCCTCCATCTCCGGGATCGGATCCGTGTCCCCGGCGTGGTAGTAGCGGACGCCGTCGATCGTGAAGACGTAGCCCACCCACCCGTTGGAGCGGGGATGGAACTGCTGACGCTCCTCGGCGGTGTTGTAGGCGGGGACGGCGTCCACCGGCCACCCCAACACCTCGAAGGCATCGCCGGGCGCCACGACGTTCACCGGGCCGTCGAGCTGGGCGGCAACGTCCGCCGTGGCATAGACCGCGGTCGAGTCGCGCCGGATCTTGGCGAGGTCGTCGGGGGAGAAGTGATCGGCGTGGGCGTGCGTCAGGAGGATGGCATCGGCCATCGGGGAGCCGTCCGTGATGCCCAGCGGATCGATGTAGAGGTTGTGCTCGCGCTGGAAAAGGAAGGCCGATTGCTTGAACCACGTGATCCCGTCGATCATGGTCTCGCTCCTCCGGTGGGCCGACTTGGCGTCGACTTGGCGTTAGGGGAAGCAGATCGGTCGTCCGATCGCGTCCCAGAGGCTACCGGAAATCGTTTGAACCCTTCACCCTTGCTATAGGCTTGGCCCGGGGTGTCCGGGGGAAAGGCGCGGTTGATGGGGAAGCGTTCCGGCGGTTTGAGGGTCTTGATCGTCGATGACGACCCGCACCGGCGTCGAGATCTCGACGCCAACGCCAAGAAGATTCCCGAGGTTACGGACGTGGCCTCGGCCGGTGGGGTCGGGGAGGCGACCGCTCTCCTCGAGGCGGACCCGCCCGACGTGGTCATCGTCGAGCTCGAGTCCGCTTCCCGCGCCCGCATCGCCGAATTCGGCCGGGAGGCCCGTGGCACCGGGGCCAGCGTCATCCTCGTGATCTCGGGACAGGACCCCTCAGTCCTCGCCGAGGTCATGGAATGGGCCTCGGGTTTCCTGCCCAGGGGATCCAGCGCCACCGCCATCGGCTACGCCGTCCAGGTGGTCCGGACCGGCGCCTTCTA
>JAOPZY010000067.1 GCA_025963875.1 Actinomycetota bacterium | reverse complement strand
CCGGGCCTACGTCATGGAGTCGGGGACCACCACGCTGGCCGGCACCGGCAAGGAGCTGCTCGGCAACCCCGAGGTCCGCCTGGCCTACCTGGGCCTGTGATTCGGGCCCGTGAGTCAGGGGCAGTGCCGGGGGTGGGGCTCCAGGCAGCAGTGCCCCGCTTGCCGGCGGAGGGCCTCGTCCCGCCCCCCCGCCCTACGGTACGAGGCCCGCAGGCGATGGTGGCGTGCCGGCGCCAGGTGAAGCTGTCTGAGGTTGACGGCTCGGCGCGCTCCGCGCACGTGACCGGCGTGGGCGCAGCCGTGGACCGATGGTTCGAGATGGCCCCCCAGGCGATCGTTCACGTCAGTTGCTCATCCTGACCGCGATCACGGAGGCGGAGCTGCGCCGGGACGTACTCGAGCCGGCGGGACGCGTCGGGGCGGTGGACCAGCGATTCGTCCCGGGGTCGTAGGTGGCGCAGCTTGCCGATGCCACGCCCCCGATCAGGAACCTGCCGTCGGGGAGGATGCAGCAGACGGCCTCGCCCACCTGGGCGCGTCCGGCTCCGGCCGGCACCGGCGACCACGAGGAGGTGAGCGGGTCGTAGATCTCCATCTTCCGGGTGCCGCCGGCGCGAGCCCCCGCCTGCGACTTCGCGGGTCCGTCGGCCCGGAAGAGCCGGTCCTGGTACGCGGGGTGCATCCGCTTCAGGTTGCGCAGCTGGGCGGGCGTTGGCCCGGCCGGCGCGTCGTCGACGGGCTGTGCGACCGAATGCCACAGGCGGCTTTCGCCCTCCTGGGCAAGCACGTCACTGCCGGTCAGCAGGAAGACCTTGATGTCATCGATCTCGTTGATCTGGTTGAACTCGTCGATTTCGGAGCTCTCGGGGTCCGAGTCGCGGGGCGGTCTCGTCGTCATCGTGGCTGCCTCCTGGTCGAGTCGTCGCGTGTATCTACGTTTAGGAACCGCCAGAAGCTTTTCTGATACAAGACAAAGCTCAGAAAACTGGGCGCAGGACCATCCACCCCGCCTCGCCGGCCACGGCGTCCATCCCGGCGATTAAGCCCGTCTCGTCGCCGCCGCGCTGGCGGATGTTCCAGAGACACTCGGCGTTCTCCCAGGCGACGTCGCGGGTGGCGACGACGATCCAGTCGTCGACCTTGTTGACCACGCGGCCCAGCACGATGCGATCGATCAGGCGCTCCCAGATGCTCTCGAAGTGCTCCCGGAGCGACTGCATCTCCTCGGCGAAAATCGCGTTGATCTCCTGGTAGGACTGGTGCTTGGCTCCGCGGTCGGGCGCGGCTCCGAGCCGGGTGCAGGTGTCGGCGACGGCCACCGCCAGGTCGAAGTTGACGTGGGCGTTCACGCCGGCCGCGGCGAACTGGAGCCCGGTGATATGGCGGTTCGCCCGGCGCTGGAAGAGCACCGCCCACGCGTCCGGCACGTCGTCGGGCGACAGGACACTCGCCCGCAGGGCGGCCAGGTACCGGTTCGCGAAGACGACGTCGAGCAGGTTGACGAACTGGCAATCGTCGAAGCGGCCCGAGGCGACGCCGTCGAGGACTCGCTGGGTGATCCGGCGGTAGAGGTAGCTGAAGCAGGCGACCCCATCGTGCTGGCCCCGGAGTTCGTGGGCCTCGGCGTAGGTCTGGATCTGGTCCAGCCGCTCGATGACCTCCTCAATCGACTCCACGGCCGGGCCGGTGTAGGGCGACGTGGTCGCGACCACGGTGCTGGCGAGCTGTTGAGGTGCCATTCGAGCGTGCCCTCCTCATCGGATCCCACGAATGATGGGGATCTTGTGAGAGGAGCATGGCGGTCGCCCGGTGGACGCCGCATCGGGAGAACGCCCTATTTCGAGGGGCGGGCAGCCCTTACTTCTGAGTTCGGAAGGCGACGGTGGCCCGGCAGTGGCCATGTGGATCTTTGAGCATTTTCTGGCGCTGTACACCAGTTTTTACTCAAAGTCTCGCCCTCTCGATGCCGGCGAAGCCCCCGGCTTGTCGAGCAGCCCGAGGCGGTGGGCGTAGGCGCTGGCCTCGACGCGGCTTCGGAGATCCAGCTTGCGCAGGATGTTCGAGACGTGGACGCCCGCCGTCTTCTCGCTGATGAACAGCGTGGTCGCTACCTCACGGTTCGTCAGCCCCAGGGCCACGAGCCGCAGGACTTCCAGCTCCCGGCGCGTCAGACCGAGCTCCGCCTCGACCGAGGGGACCGCCGGCGCCGGGGTGGCCGAACCGTCCTGCTCCTCCAGGAGGATGCCGGCTCGGGTGGCGAGCGCCTCTATCTGCCGCCGGAGGGGCTCGGCCCCCAGGCGCCGAGCTGCCGAGTGTGCGGACCGCAGGGCATCGGCCGCCGCTCCGGACCGGGCCCGCCGGGCCAGTAGGGCCTCGGCCTTCCGCCAGCGGGCGTAGGCGGCGGGGTACGGCTGGTTCATCGTGTCCCAGGTGGTTGCAACCCTGTCCCAGATCTCGGCCGAGCTGGCGCCCTCGAGGCGGCTCCATTCGGCTTCGCACATGGCGGTGTAGATGTCCGCCGCACGGTGGACGGCGGCCGCAGAGGGGTCGAGCCCCTCCTTCAGGCCGCGGAGGTGCTTCATGAGGTTCGCCGCTGTCGCCCGGGCGGACTCGATCTCCTCGCTGCCGCGGCGCGCGCGGGCGGACTGGGCGCGGTCGGCCTCCACCCGGAGGCCGTGCCACGCGAGCGCCGCGGCGAACCACACCTCCTGGCTGACCGTGACCCTGGCGAGGCCCGCGGCGATGGCGTCCCGGGCGTCGTCGAGGCGTTCCTCCCACAGCGCCAGGCCGGCCTCGAGCGTGAGCACCGGGACCACGAACCTGGGATCGATGGCGCGGGCCGAGAGGGCCTTCACCGCCTCCAGGTCGGCGGCGGCGGTTGCGAAGTCCCCGCGGGACATCGAGATCTTCGCCCGGGCGAGGTGCAGGTCCATGGCCGCCGTCCCCGCCGGGTTGGCGTCGAAGGCTTCCCGCGCCCGGCGCTCACCCTCGTCCCACCGGCCGAGGCGGAACAGGGTGTTGACGAGCATGGCCTGCAACGCCGCCCCGTGGAATCTTGCCAGGCCCATGGCACGGACGCGGGCCAGGCCCTCCTCTGCCACGACGACCGCCTCGTCCAGCTGGTTGAGCGGCTCGGACAGCAGCGTGACGAGGTGGACGTAGGCGCGGGCCACGCCGTCGGGGTCCCCGTCCTCCTCGGCGATGCGCCGGGCGTCGTACAGCAATGCCACGCCGCCCGGGTCGCCGAGATACGCGAGGTCGAAGCCGAGGACGGCGAGCACCTGCGCCTCCTCCCGGCGTGCTCCCGTCCGTCGGGCGACATCGAGTGCCTCCTGGGCCCGCCGGTGCGATTCCGCATAGCGCCCGGCCAGCATGAGGGCGCCCGCCCGGGCACCCAGCACCCGCGCCGCCACCTGGGTCTCCCGATCGGCGGCCACCAGCTCGACCGCCCGGTCGTAGGCGACGAGGGCGTCCTCGCTGGCGCCGGCGTCCCAGAGGTAACGGCCGAGCCGCTCCCACACGATCGCCGCGCTCCCTGCGGCAGTCCCCGCGCCGAGTGAGCCGGCGGCCGCCCGGGCGAGCGACGCGGCCCGGGCGTGGTCCCCGGCGAGGTTGGCGCACTCCGCTGCGCGCATCCTGAGCTCCAGGCCGTCCACCGGCGGCGCCCCGGGCGCGTCCGGCGCAGCCCCCGACTCCCAGAGCTGCAACGCCCGCTCGAGGTGCCCGCACGCCTCCGCGAACCCGAAGGAAATCTGCGCCGCCACCGCCGCCTCCACCGACGCCGGCAGGGCTCGGGCATGGTCCCCCGCCGCATACCAGTGCCAGGCTAGCTCGGCCGCCGGCGAGCCGTACGCAAGGCTCCGGTCCGCCGTCAGCGCCCGGGCGCAGGCGTGGTGGAGCGCGATCCGCTCCGCCGGGAGGAGCTGCTCCTCGACAGTCTCCCGCAGGAGGCTGTGACGGAAGGTGTAGCCGCCGCCGCGTGGGTCCACGAGGAGGATCTGACGGTCCACGCATTCGCGGATCGCCCGGATGAGGTCGTCGTCGGAGAGGCGCCCGAGGGCGG